>JBFMEL010000009.1:0-30272 GCA_040753455.1 Thermoplasmatota archaeon
GAATGCCCTCACGCAATGATTCAATAGCCCTTTCAGCTTCAAGTTGATTCATATCTTACTCCTCTCGAAGGCGCTCCATGACATCATCATATATCTTTTCAGTAGCGACTTTTTCCCCTTCCATCTGGGAGTCATATTTCCGAATCAAAGCAGTAACCATTACCCGCCAGAATTTCACAGCGCTTAACTTCGGATGTTTCTGATTGAGTTCTTTTACAAAACGATTGGTTGCATCTTCATCTGCAGTTTTATTATGAGCTTCTGGATAAGCCACGATATAAATACCACGAATCCTTCTTGCAACTTCTTGGTAGTCGTCTAGTTTTGGAACTACTGCATCCAAATTCCAAACAGTATCAAGAGCCTTAGGTGTCTTCTCTTCTGGTTTTCCTATTCTGCCCGCTAATGCCCCGTATATGACAATACCATGTTTGGGGTCTGTAAAGAAATCGGGAGTTGTAGCATAAATCAGGAAAATCCCTGGGATATTTTCGATGTTATTTATCAATGAAAGTAGGTTGTTGTGCGCATCCCTCAACGCAGACTTCCTCATAATTGAATAACTTTGTTCGGCCTCATCGAAGAGTATCATTAATCCGTTATATCCTGCAAGTTTGACAAATTCTGCTAGAGATTGAAGCATGAGCTTTGCATTCTGTCGAGAAACCATTTTGTTCACTCCAAAGCGTTTTCTATATGCGCCAATTGTCCCTTCACCAGCAAACCATTGAAGAATCTCACCCCGTGTTTGTTCAACAGCAGTGTGTTCTGCAGCCTCTGGAAGATAAGTTTGCCAGTAATGTTGAACCATCTTTTTGAAATCTATATCTATGCCTTTGTTAGCCATAAGAATTTCGATAGCCTTGGAGAATTGTTCATGGGTTAAATCACCCCCAATGTCTCGGCGGTAACCTCCAAGTTTATGCAACGATTCTTCTACTACTGTTCCTATTGGCGTGACATCGCCAGAAGGGGCTTCTTGATAATATGTTGATGTGGAAATGTTTCGAACGATGCTAAAAAATACTTGTTCAAACTTGTTAAGTGGGGCGGAGTTTATAGTTAGCTCTACATTTGACACAGCACAATTCTCTTGAAAGGCCATGTCGCGTATGATACGAAAGAAATGAGTTTTCCCTCCTCCCCATGAACCGCTAATAAAACGTATCTTCCCAACCTCTGCAATCTGAGAGAGATGATACTTCTTGATACCTTCGATCAACTTTTCATTTCCAACGGAATACTTTTCGACTCCTCTCTGAGGCGGTATCCCATTTCGAAGAGATTCTACTATCTGTGTCTCCAATATCTTTGTCATATCTTTTCCTCCTTTTTGATACTTATAAATCCAATATAGCCATGAGTTTCTAGACGATAAAGTAGTACACCCGACCTGTCGTCTTTTGTGTGTCCTAAATCTATCTTATATCCATAAATTGAAGTCGCTCCATTCTCAATTAATCTTGATAAATCTACGATAAACTCATCCGTCCGAAAGTTTTTCTGATTCTTTCCCAAACGAGTGGTAATTTTTCGTATGGGGATTTGGTCCCCCATCCGTTTCTTTTCGTTCTTGATGATACTATTATAATTGGAGTAGAGTGTCTTCGCAAATTGGCGCGGATTAAAAGGTCTCCCAAATATCCTACTAATTTCTTGCTTGAGTGCCGGGATAATTAATGATACGTCAAATGGCTTAACAAAC
The DNA here is from genome assembly GCA_040753455.1 of Thermoplasmatota archaeon. Taxonomy (GTDB): domain Archaea; phylum Thermoplasmatota; class Thermoplasmata; order SG8-5; family JACRNV01; genus JBFMEL01. Next base: position 1,706 of record JBFMEL010000009.1, read on the forward strand.
AGGTTTCCCTCTCGTGTGTATGCCTTTGCTTTGAATTTCTTGTCATCTACCTCTAATATTAAGAACCGCTCACAAAACGTGTACTTAGGATGGGTTGATGTTTGATCAATTTGAAGCTGCTCTCTCCGACTTGCTTCCTGAATTAAAGTGGGATACTCTCTCGCAATTTTTTGACATTCTTCGTTTGCATTGAGAAAAATCTTCTTTAAAATTTCTGCAAGATTTGGATCAGAGTTAGAGATACGAGTGAAGATTTGGGGCATTCTCTCATGTAACTCAAGAATTTGGGCAAACTGACCTTTTTTGAGAGCACCGACAAGTTGGTCAACAGCTTGAAAATCCTCTTCTGCTGACTTCGCCTCTGCATTCAAGTTAGAAGATTTCTGTGCAAATTTCTCTCGTAATTTTGAAAGGTGTTCTACTGTTGCCTCAGCATTATTAATTCTGCTGTCTACATTTGTAAACCTATCTAAGTTGTTTGACATATGATTCCTCCTTTGAGTGCGTTTCTTCTACATTTTGATTCGTTAGCCTTTTGCTCACGATTGCGTATAACTCGTTCATATACGCGCTTGATTTCGTATATCCTTCCGTTTTGGCGTGATATGCGATCATGAGTTCGTTTATCCCTCCTTTGGACTCCCGCGCCCGTTCATTATCAAATCGAGGGGACTCTGTATCCTGCTCGGATCCTTGTTGCTCGCGCGGGTATATGTTTCTGTCGTTTTGCTGCTTTGATGTCCGGGGGGCATTTGTATATATCTCAGGTCTACACCGTTCTCTAACAGATGAGTTGCGAAGCTGTGACGCAGGGAGCGTATCGACACGTCCTTGGTCGGTCCTGCGCCTCGCACGGCATTCTCGATCCTGCCGTCGGGACTCTTTTCGAACTTTGTTCCTGCGCTCGCGCCCTGACCACCTGCCCGCGCCCTTCCGCTCGAAGGCATAGTCCTCGCTATGAGAATATCCCGATAGTATTTAAAAATAGTGTGGGTGTCCCCGAAACCGCGCTCGTTGGATCGCCCAGTTCAGAATGCTTCGACAGCGCTCAATCCATTGGTCATGGCAGCACTGCGCAGATGCGCCACCCAGTCCATGCTGCCCCTGGGCTCGAACCTCCCGCCCAGCACCTGGCGCATCCTGAGGTCTGCAACGGGCTTAGCCCTGTACCTATCGTAGAGGATGCGTTTTGCGCCCGCCTCCGCCGCATGCTCCACTATCGCCTCGATGCTCTCCGCCGCATCGTTGAGCCCCGAGATGACAGGACCCAGAAAGAGCCAGGTCTCTATGCCCGTCTCTGACAGAGCGCGCATCGCTGCGAGCCGTTTCCCGGGTGGCGGTGCCCCTGGCTCTATCAGCCTTCGCACCTCCTCGTCCAGTGTGGTGATCGTGAGCCCCACCTCGGGCTTGGAGAAAGAGGACAGGAGCTCCATGTCCCTGAGCACCAGGTCGGACTTCGTCTGCACGCACACAGATGGATCGTATGCGAGGAGGATGCCCAGGCACGCGCGGCTCAGCCCGATCCTCTGCTCCACTGGCTGGTAGGGGTCTGTCACAGTGCCCAGTCCTATGGTCTCGCCGTTCCATCTCTTCATCTCCTTGGACAGGAGCCCCGGGATGTTGGACTTCACGTCCACCCACGTGCCCCAGCCCCCTCTCCCACCCATCCTGAGCACGTCCTGGGCGTAGCAGTAGGCACAGCGGTGGGCGCAGCCCACGTATGGATTGAGGGCATGGCTCAGCCCCGGCAGCCTGGAGATGGATAGTGCCCTGCCCGCCCTCACACGCCTAACCACCGGGCATGGCTTCGAACCTGTCATCCCTCGCCTCCAGGAAGTCCTCTATCCTGCGCTGGTATACGAGCTCGCTCAATACCGCACTGCGCCCGATCCATCTGCGGAGCGGGATCGCCATCCGCTTTTCCACGTGGGCGAGCGCCTCTCTCAGGCTCGAAAAGAGCAGGGGATGGCTGCGAAGGGCGCTGCGCACGTTCTCCCTCACGTTCCACACGCCCACGGGCATGATGTAGCCTGCATGCGCCTCCCTGAGGACCACCGCCCCTGCCTGCCTCCGCTCCCTCTCTAACAGTTCGTTCACCGCCAAGCGAGCTGCGTAGTAGCAGCCCCCTATCTGGGCATATTCCTTGCGGCTCTGGTAACCCTCGTGGTCAGCGAGCATCAGCACCTCCCGTCCGTACGGGTTCCAGACAGTGTTGGGATACCAAGCCTCGATGAGCTCGTAGCGCCAGGTGCAGGGCAGCAGCAATACGCACCATCTGTTGTCCAGCGCCTCTGTCTCGTAGAGCCTGAACTCGTTGATGAGTGGATATGTCCTGGTGCGGTCCAGCAGCCCCTTCCCCAGGATGTCATCGACCGCCGTGATGCTCCAGCGCGTGGGCACCATCCTTCTGTGGCGTTTGATCCCAAAGGCTCCAACGCTGAACGCCTTGTGGACGCGGGATACGAGCACACCCTCTTTGTATAACTGCTGCACAGCCTCCACAGCCCTCAGGTCCGTGTCCGAGTGCGCCCTGTCTATCCGGTGGTCGATCCTCAGGGTGCCAACGTCCAGCCTTTTGATCGGTGTCGAGGGTCCGAAGGGCTGCACCTCGTCATCAAGTGTTAGCTTACCATATGGTCTGCGCTCGAACTGCGCCTCTGCCTCGGAGGGCTGCGACGCCATTGCAAGCTCCTGCGTGTGCTCCACGATCCTTCCTCCGCTCTCCAGGGCGCGCACGTGGGTGAGGTGCATCCCCCGGACGAGGCTGAAGCGAAAGTTCACTATCTGGTCTATCGTGAGCCCAGTCCAATGTTCCGGCGTGTCCAGGAGGGCTGTGTCCCCGTGCTGCGGCGGGATCAAGGGACCCACATAGACCTTCGGATAGCCGAACCTGCCCACGAAGACCCCGGGGGGCGAGGAGCCGTCGATCCCCATCTGATCAAACAGCGGCGAGAGCCTTGCCCTGGAGTGATACTTTACTATGATGGGACAGCGCTGCTTCCCGCACAGCGCCCTTGCGCCCTTGCAGAGCACGCATCTGGCATCCCCCACTTTAGACTCCCGCCTCACCTCGCTGATGACCGCCTCGCTGTGCATCGCAGCCCATTGCACATCAGGAGATATTAATCTTCCGTCGGGGTGGGTGAAAGTGCACACTGTGGCATATAGTCCGATCTGGAAACCTCGGCAATGGCGTTGAATATGCAACATATCTCTGACTATTACTTCCGGAGCAGGTCATCATCAAGCGCCGATTGCGCATCACCGAAACCTCATGAAAGGGCACTGTAGTGGATGCCGTATGTATTTGAGCCCAGTTTGAGTCCGTCGCTGTCGGTGGAAGGGTTCCTTACTCCTCACCCAAAAGGATTTAATACACCGCGCTCATTCATCGCTGATGCAGATGTCACTGCGCTGGGTCGCAGTTGCCCTTGCACTGCTGCTCCTGACCCCCGTCCTCCCCAGCATGAGCGTGCGCGCCCAGGAGGACTTCGTGAAAGTCGTAACAGACTACGAGATGCTGGGGCTGCAGGAGCTGCATGGCGGAGGGCACCTCACATACACGCTGGAGGGCTCAGCCGCACGAGATCTGAGGCGCAGGGTGCTGGCTGCTTACGATGGCAGCGTCACACCGTTCCTGCCCAACGGTGGGATCGACGCTGCAGAACTCGGGGATTATGCAGCCGAGGTTGAGGACTATCTAGAGCAGAGGATTATTTTCTTCGCGGGCACGACGATCTCCTTCAGACTGCTGCACAGAGGGGGCGGCGAGCCGGTAACAACAGACTTCGAGGGGTTCGTGGGGGTGGACGTGAACACCACAGCCGTCCCCATAAAGATCTTCTTCTACTTTGATTCGAGGGCGATCCCCGGGGAGCAGAAGCCGTCCCTCATCCCCCAGGAGTTCTTCGAGGCTCTGTATGTTCCCTTCCAGGGCAGGATCTCTAACTATGAGCCATGGGAAGGGGACTACATCTTCGAGCACATGGACTACCGCGTGGGTGTGATCAGCTACTGGGAGACTGAGAAGGTCAGCGGCAGCATCTATGTGTTCCGCACGCCGGCGGGCGAGGTGGTGAGCTACAGCGCCCGTTTCCAGTACGATAATGAGTGGCTGATCCCCCAGGATAAGATCTCCTACAGCTCCTTCAACTTCCTGGAGAACCCTCAGGTGCTATTCATCCTGATCTTTGTGTGCGGCTATCTGCTCTCCTCGATCCCCAACCGCATGTTCGCGGCATACAAGCTCGCGCATCCGCGAAGGATGAGGCACAAGGCGAAGCGCATCCTCTGGCTGCACATACTGAACAAGGTGCTGATCCTCCTGCTGCTGATATTCTACTTCGTGCCGAACATAGCGATGCTCTTCGGCAGCCCATGGTTCTTCAGCGGCATGTACCTCTGGGTGATGGCTCCGCTCCTCACAGTCGTGATCGGCGTCACTGCCAAGGTGCTATACGACAGAGCAGCGAAGAAGCTGCCTGAGGAGGTTCCCCTTCCTCCGAGAAGGATCGCAGCCCCTGCCGAGCCTGGCGTGAGGGTGGTGGTCGAGCCGTCCGGCGCACCCGCAGCCCCGGCAGCCTCGCATCCGGTGCCAGTACCAGCGACCCCGACAGGACCCCTGTGCACCATCTGCAAACAGGCGATCCATGACGAGAAAAAGATGGTGGACTGCGAGTGCGGACGCGCCTTCCACAGCGACTGCGTGAAGGAGATGAAGAAGTGTCCGTTCTGCGAGGCTTATCTCCCGGGCAAAGCTCCAAAGGCTGCGAAGATACAGTGCCCCACATGCGGGGAGATCAACGAGGTGCCCGAGGGCAGTGACCTCATGGAGGAGAAGTGCAAGGCATGCGGCGTGCCGCTGGAGACGCTCGAGCCTGGGTACAACTATCTGATCGTGGCAGGGGACCGCTCGATCGCGTACGAGCTCCTTGTCGGCTTGGTGAGGTCAAAGAAGTTGATCGGGCTCTGCATCACCACGACCTTTCCCGACAAGGTGAGAAAGGAGCATGACCTGGGGAACACAGAGGTGATCTGGCTCTCTGACACCTCGGGAGACGCCAAGATCCTGAACCCCAAGCGGCTCGAGTTCGAGACGATGCGCACGATAGGCAACTTCGTGAAGGGCAGAAAGGATGCGGTGCTCATGCTGGACGGGTTCGAGTACCTGGTGGTGGAGAACGGATTCGACAAGGTCCTGAAGTTCATCAAGAAGATCAACGACCTCTGCTCCGTGAACCAAGCGACCTTCATCGTCCCCATGGGTTCGGGCTCTGCCACCCCTGACCAAATGGCGACCCTCAGGAAGGAGTTCGATCAGGTGATCGAGGTGGAGGGCTGAGCCACTTTGGCGCGCCATCCACATCGAGCCCCATGACGCTCATGCACCTTGCAGCCACGAAGTGCACCAGCTCCTCAGCAGTGCTTGGCCGAGCATAGAAGCCTGGCATCGCCGGGAGGATCACCGCACCTGCGCGCGCGGCTGCAGCCATCGCCTCTATCACCGGCAGGGCAAGGGGTGTCTCGCGCAGGACCAGCACCAGGGTTCTTCGCTCCTTCAGCGCCACGGCCGCTGCGCGGGTGATCAGGTTGTCCGCTATGCCGTGCGCGATCTTCGAGAGGGTGGAGACGGAGCAGGGGATGATCGCCATGGCATGGAAGCGATTGCTGCCGCTCGCGGGCCATGCAGACAGGTCTGAGTTCGGCAGCACCTCTGGGACGAGCTCCGTGAGACTCTCGAGCCCCCCCTCGACCTCGACCTCTGCCACGCGCTCCGCAGCCTCCGACGCGACCAGCGTGACCTCGATGCCCTTCTCCCGCAGCAGCCCGAGGAGCGCAAGGGCATAGGGGATGCCGGACGCGCCAGTGACCCCGACCAGCACCCTCATGGGATCAATCCGTCACGATCTCGAACCCTGTGGAGGGGTCGAAGATCAGCGGGAAGTAGTTGCGCTCGTGGTTCGTCTTTCGCATCTTCACTGTGCTGAGGAAGAGGTTCACGCGCCGTCCGTCCCTCTCCAGATCCAGGTGGAAGATGCCGTCTGCCAGGAAGTCCTCCACGCCATAGATCCCGAAGACCTGCTTGTTTGCCTCGAGCATCTCGGAGATCAGGTATGTGGTCATCCCTAACTCCCTCAACCTCTCGAACAGGAAATAGACATCGTTCCTCGGGTTCTTGAAGGTGGACAGGGAGTAGAGGGCTGCCAGGGAATCCAGGACAAAGATATCGCAACCGAACTTGTTCCTGTAGCTCTGCACCGTGGTGACGATCGAATCGTTCCAGTTGATATCCCCCGCTGTGGCAGTGCCAGCGCTCTCCTTGCGCAGGCGGGTCATATCGATGACGATGATCCCCGACTCCGCCAGGGTGCGCGGGTCCATCCCGAGCCTGATCATCTGGGAGAGCAAACTGACACGCGACTGCTCCAGTGTCAGGTATATCCCCCTCGTCTTCCTGCGCTTGGCAGAGTTGAAGAGGATGTGGAAGCAGAGCGTGGACTTCATCGTGCCCGCCCTGCCGCAAACAAGGACCAGGTGCCCTTTGGGCACTCCGCCCTCCATTCGCTCGTCCAGACCCTTCACGTATGTGGGGAGTCGGTCCTCCATCGCTGCACCCTGCCCCCCCTACGGCATCACTCCTTTAATATCTTTTCTAAGGTGGGAGTGTTGCCCGAAGAATATACTGGCTCTTTCAGGTATGGAGATCTGGGAATTTTGAAAGACTGTACACAACCAAGATGTAGAAGTCCTCTGCAGGATGATCCTATGGAACTATATGAGCATATAGCCAGACGAATTTTCGGGCGACACAAATGGAGACTTCATTCTGCTAACTTCTTGTCTATGAGTGCGCCGATCTTCTCTGTCAGGGAGACGAGCGCAGATGTGGTCTTCTGAAGTTCTGTGATGGCGATCGTCATCTGCTGGCTGATCATGCCATACTTTTGATCCATTACTGCAAAACTTTGGTTCGTGTCCGTGTGCATCGTTTGAACAGCACTCTCGATACGCGTTAGCCCATCCTTTGTATCCTTAAACCCAGTGCATATCTCGTTTTTCAGGTCTGTGTGCATCTCATTGATCGAGCCTTCCACCCGGGCAAAGCCCTCTGTCTGATCCTCGTGCATCTCCTTGACAGCGCCCTCCACTCGGGTGAATCCGTCCTTCAGGTCCGTGTGCATCGTTTGAACAGCACTCTCGATACGCGTTAGCCCATCCTTTGTATCCTTAAACCCAGTGCATATCTCGTTTTTCAGGTCCGTGTGCATCTCATTGATCGAGCCTTTCACGTCCGCAAACCCAGCCTTCAGGTCGGCGTGCATGTGATCAATCTTCTGGCTGACCTTTCCGAGCATTCTACCAGCTGTAGCAAAGCCCTGGAACATCTCTGAACCAAGGTCAGTGATCTTGACCCTGAAATCCTCAAACTCGTTCTGCGACTCCGACCACTCCACATGGGTGTCTTCAACGTCTATCTCCTCATTGTGGATCTCCAGCTTCTTAACGAATTCCTTAATGACCTTCTCCTCGCCCTCGCAGATCGCCCTGACAGTGCCGTTCGGCAGGTTCTCTACGTATCCAACCAAGCCCGCCTTCTGCGCCATCCGCATGACCACTGCCCTGAATCCTACATCTTGCACATCGCCCGAGATTATGATTGTCGCGCGCTTTCGCATCTCTGCACCATCGTCCCCATAGGGATGATAATATATAAACATGCCGCAGGCGATCCTCTACCAGTCCGCCATCCACACAGCATCCGCAGGCACAGAGTCCTCATACCCCTCCGAACCCTTTATATCCTCGTGTCTATCGCTGCTCGATGTCCATCCGAAAAGCCATAGGCGCTTCTTGGCACGTGATCCTCTTCCTGCTAGGGCTCATGTGCTCCCTCATCGCAGTGGCTGCATATACCCCTGCGCTGCCGCTGGTCCTCCTGTTCTGGATCGTGGTGCCAGTGCTTCTGATCAGGCTCTGGCGGCGCGTGAAGGGGTGAGCTCTCCTGCCTCCCTCTCCCCTTTATTTGGAAGTGCTTCTGATCAGGCTCTGGCGCCGCATTAAGGGGGGATGAAAATCAACGTCTCCATGCACTTAGATCCAGAGTTGATTTTCGCAAGCCGCATCCCAATCAATCACCCAGCACTCTGGATGCGGCGTATCTCATTGATGTTCCATCCGATAAGAATGCGGATGCTTGGATGAGCGCCCTATCTCCATATCTCCGAGATCCTTACGAGGGGATGGAGCGAGACCCCGATCTCAGCCAGATGCTCTTGCGCGCCCTCCTCTCGATCCACGAGCACGATGGCTTCCTCCACTATTCCCCCGAGGCTGCGCACGACCTCTATCCCCCTGACCAAGCTGTTGCCTGTGGTGGTCACATCCTCGATGAAGACCACATGCTCCCCTTTGTGTAACACACCCTCGATCTGCGCACCTGTGCCATGCGCCTTTCTCTCCTTTCGAACGATGATGAACGGAATCCCTGTTTCCATGGCGGTGGCAACCAAGGGAGGCACAGCACCGAGCTCGATCCCTGCGAGCCTGTCAGCCCCTCTCACTAATGCCTTGGCTTCGGCTGCCACCAGCCTCAGGAAGGCGATATCTGTGCAGGCGCTCTTCATGTCCACGTAGTAATCGCTCTTCCTGCCAGATGCAAGGACGAAACTGCCCCGCTTCACAGCCCCGAGGGCAACCAGCATCTCTTTCATGTCGTTCATGGGATCACCACGCCCCCCATCCATGCATCTCCTTCACCTTCATGGGATCACTACCAAGGCACCTTTTTCTTTCCCAGCCTGTATCCTATGATATTTGTGCCCCTGTGCAGCAAAGGCACCACTATCAAGATTGTGAGGAGTGAGACCATCCCAGCCCCATATACAAACCTGGTGACGACCCACTCCCGCTGGACAACCATGGTCAAGAGCAGTGCACCAGCAACAAAGTTGTACATGTCCAGGATCGGAAGCTTCGCACCCTGCGCCATCCCCAGCCTGCGCTTTATGAAGCTCCCGAAAAGATCCCCCATGAGCGCTCCGCACGCCAGCGCAGCAATGGCGTATATCCCGGAGGGAAAAGGATCGAAGCTCCAGACCCCAGTGGGATCAAGGATCTCCGCCGCGCCATACTGGATTAGTCCAACACTTATCCCTGTGATGATCCCTCCGATCAAACCCGCCCATGTCTTACCGTCCCCTAAGATCCTCGAGCCGTCCTTGAGCCTCCTGCCGAGATCGATCGGCACTCCCCCCCCTAACAGCACGGCTGCGGAGTTCGGCACCATCGCCGGGAAGATGAACCACAGCCCCTGGAGTGCAGCGATGAGGAGATCCATCAAGGGAAGGGATAGCCCAGCCCCGACAAATATCTTTGGTTGGAACAATGTTATATAGGTAATGTGTCATACTGGGGAAGGGTCAGAGATGGTCGAGCGGATCAAGACATACATCGAGGGCTTCGACGAGAAGCTCGAAGGCGGCATACCGATGGGTCACGTGGTGCTCATCTGCGGTACACCTGGCACCATGAAGACCTCGACCGCCTTCAACATCATATACCACAACGCCAAGAGCGAGGGGATGAAAGGGCTGTACATCGCTCTCGAGGAGGGTCACGAGAACCTGAAGGGGGCGATGGAAGACCTGGGCATGGGGGACATAGAGGACCTGGACGTGTACATAGTGGATGTCGGGAAGATCAGGATGGAGCACAAGGAGGAGGAGTACGGGAAGAACTGGCTCGAGATCATCACCAAGTACATCACCAAGAGGGTGAAGGAGGATGGGTTCGATGTCATCGTCCTCGACTCGCTGGCAGCGCTCTACGCCCTCGCGAGCCTCAGGAACCCCAGGGTGGAGCTGTTCCACTTCATGCGGTATATGAAGGAACTGGGTGCCACGATCTTCCTCATCTCGGAAGTGCCGCATGGTTCCGATGCCATCGTCTATCATGATGAGGACTATCTGGCAGATGGGATACTGCACCTGAAGCTCCACGAGGTGGGGGAGACAGACATGCAGCTGCGCATCCGCTGCCTGAAGATGCGCAGAACACGCCATTACCACGGCTGGATGCGCCTCATGATGAAGGATGGCACGCTGGTCGCCACCCCTGCAATCTCGGAGTGATCACTCGAGCTTTTCGAGCGCTTGAAAGAGCGCAGTGGGATACTTGTCTATGTCGAAAATGCGGCTCCTCTCACCGTTCCAGGTCTTGAACACGTCGGCGTGCTTGCGCTCCATGATCTCGATCACCTTGAGGATCATGCGGTTGATGAGCTCCACAGCCTCCCCCTCGAAGACGAGGGCGATGCAGATATGGGTGCCTGGCTGAACCAGCAGGTTCTTCCCCTCGATCTCGAAGTGTTTTGGACCCCCACGCTCTGCCAGCACCTCCCTGGTCTTCAGCACGATCTTGCCCAGGAACTGCTTGTCCAGCTTCTCCTTCGGCTTCTTGCTCTTCACAGCCAGGAGCGTGCCGTCCATGTGGAGGATGATCACGGTCTCTGCTTCCACATGCAGCCCTCTCGCCTTCGCCTCTAGGTGCATGGCGAACTCCCGCTCGAAGAACCGCTCCTTGATCTTCTTCCTGAGCGCCTTGATCGCTTCCTCAGCCTCGTCGAGCCTCTGAGGCTCTTCCATCATCTTCCTTATCGTATCCGCCTCGGGCTCGAACCCCTTGGTGTTCAGACTGGCAAGCTCTGCCTTGAGCTCTGCGATCCTGGGCTCGTATGCAATCTGGGACAGTTTCTTCTCCAGCTCCCCTATCTTCGAGGGGTCCTTGAGCAGCGGTGCGAGCTCCGCCCTCTTGTCCACCGGGACCTTCTGCCCGACCTCCTTCCGAAGCGCTTCCAGCCTCGCGAGCTTTCCCTCGTATTCCTCGAAGGCAGCAGCGATCTTGGCTTCGTCGGCGCTCCGCATCGCCGCCACCAGCTCGGAGACCTCGTATCCCCCAGATATCCATTCCACGAGGATGTCGCCGTAGGACTGCCCAGAGGCGCTCTGGGACGTTGCGGCTTCGGGCCTTCTCACCTCTTTCTTGCGCTTCGCCATCGGGTCCCCTTCAGTGGAGAGTGTATCCCCTTATAAAATTTATTGTTTTTGCTCGGGAAACTATTTTGCCCCTCGATTGATAGGGGGTGATGATGCGAAAGGATAGAAGGCAGCAGAGATGCATCTCCCCCCAGACGGAACAAAGGGTCGCGAAGACACAGAAAAAGGGATGGGCGCTCGTGCGCACTTTTGCCTCCACCGAGGAGGCGATGAGGCTGATGGCACGTATAGGGGTGCATACCAGGGGTATAGAGATCATGACCCCTAAGGTGCAACATCTCTGCATCCTCTTGGGGGATCTGGAGGGGAGGAGCGCGACCATCCTCAAACAAGAAGCACTGGCAGTGGGGGCAGAGGCTGCTGTGCCTTGGAACGCTCTTGAGCCCAGGGAAGGGGGAAAGGTTCTGCTAATGGGGACATTGCACCAGTTGAGGCGCGTGTGTGCCAAGCTGCGCATGCAGCCGTTTTCCCTATCGGAAAGAGCGGAGGAGATCGAGCGTGCGATCGATGGCTTTGTCTGCGCCAGGGGCAAAAGACTAAGATTGCCAAAAGGAGACTTGGAGCTCGGTGCCAGACCGCTGGTCATGGGGGCGGTGAACGTCACACCAGATTCGTTTTATGACGGCGGGAGATATCTCGATCCACAGGTTGCTGTGAGCCATGCTCTCAGCCTCGTCTCACAGGGCGCGGATATCCTGGATATAGGGGGAGAATCATCGAGACCTGGCGCGCAGCCTGTGCCTGTGGCGGAAGAGATCAGGCGCACGCTGCCAGTGGTGGATGCGCTCCATGAGCATCTCATCTCGATCGACACGTGCAAACCAGAGGTGGCTGAGAGGGCGATCGATGCCGGTGCTGCGATCATCAACGACATCACAGCCCTGCACTCCCCTAAGATGACGGAGCTCGCGGCAGAAAAACAGGTGGGGGTGGTGCTCATGCACATGCAGGGCACACCGCAGATCATGCAGGTCTCGCCTAGATACGAGGATGTGGTGGAGGAGATCGCGGGTTTTCTGGCAGAGAGGGCAGATGCCGCGCGCTCTGCAGGGATAGAGAAGGAGAGGATCATCCTCGATCCCGGGATAGGGTTCGGCAAGACTGCGGAGCACAACCTGGAGATACTGAGGCGCCTGCGTGAATTCAGGTCCCTCGGCTACCCACTGCTGGTCGGGGTATCGAGAAAGGCGTTCATCGGAAAGGTGCTGGATCTACCTATAGAGGAGCGCCTGGAAGGGACGCTGGGCGCTGTCGCTGCCGCTGTGATGAACGGCGCGGAGATCCTGAGGGTGCATGATGTGAGGGAGTGCAGGCGCGCGGCGCTCGTAGCACATGCAGTGCTCAACGGCGGACTGGCGCCCCCGGATAGAGAGTAAAGAGCTCCAAACTAAAGTCTGCAACTATCGCTGCTCACCACCCTCCACGGAGATCCTCTGGCACAGGCTCGTCCCGGGCAGGCTACCAGTTCTCTGCCAGTACCTCGAAGTATCCCCGGGGGTGTGCACAGGATGGGCAGAGTTCCGGTGCCTCTGTGCCTTCGTGAATATAGCCGCAGTTCAGGCAGCGCCAGACGACAGGCTTGTCCTTCTTGAATACCCGCCCTGCCTCCATGTTCCTGAGGAGGGAAAGGTAACGCCTCTCGTGCTGCTTCTCCGCGACTGCTATGGCTCTGAGGACCTTTGCGATCTCTGGAAAGCCCTCCTTCTCAGCCGCCGCTGCAAATCCCGGATACATCTCGGTGTGCTCGTAGTTCTCCCCTGCTGCCGCTGCCTTCAGGTTCTCCGCGGTCGCGCCTATCACCCCTGCGGGATATGCTGCCTCTATCCCCACCATCCCTCCCTCCAGAAACTTGAAGAGGCGCTCAGCATGCTCCTTCTCCTGGTTCGCAGTCTCCTCGAAGACGAGGGAGACCTGCACGAACCCCTCCTTCTTTGCTTTCGATGCGAAATATGTGTACCTGTTTCTGGCCTGCGACTCGCCTGCGAAAGCGGTCAGCAGGTTCTTCTCCGTCCGCGTGCCTCTCAGGCTTTTCACCTCATCACCTCACTTGAATATCTCCCTGGTCTTCATGCACCAGAGCACGAGATCGAGATGCCCCATCTCAATATTAATCCTTTCCGCTAACATCTTCATCCGCGCTTCTATCTCCATGTACTTCCTCCTGTGGAGGGAATGGGGAATCTCATCTATCACCCCGAGGGCACGGAGGCGCCCCAGCACATGCCTGTCCAAGATGGCAAGATCCTCCCCCAGCCCTATATTCCTCAGGAAATGGCTGGCTTCTTTGTAGCCTAAGCCATCCACGCTGCGCACGAGCCATTCCCTTGCCTCATATGCGTTAGGGTGTCGGGAGATCTGGCCCCTCATGCACAGCCTTCCGTCCTTTGTGAACCGCTCTCTCGCAGCAACGATGCGCCTTGCCTTCGTGTGCCTGAAGCGCACGGAACAGAGCTCTGAGGAGATATCCTCAGCTCCTCCATTCCATAGCATGCCTGAGTTCCTCAGCCCTTCCACCGCTGCCCAGCACGCCCTTGCCCTGGACTGGGGGGTCAGAAGGCAAAAGACCAGCTCCAGGAAGATATCCTCCTCGCTCCCCCCGGCCCATATCTCTCTGAAGCGCTCCGATCTCGAAAGGACCTCGTCCCTGTGCTCCATATAGATCCTTTTTACCTCGTCCACAGCATCCTCGTGCAGACCCTGGAGATGCATCCGGTTGTGAAAGTAGTCCATGGTTTAAACCTTGGTCCTAACCCGAACTCCGCGGTGCTGCCTGCACTTTTAAAGAGACCTCCAGCCTCACCGCATCCCCTATAAATACAACAGCCAGACGAGGACGTTCGCCAGGAGGATGCAGAGGAGCATCAGGGGAAACGCCACCCTGCAGTATTCGAGCCAGGTCACTCGCACGCCCCTGCCCTTAGCCACAGCCAGCCCCACCACATTGGCAGATGCCCCTATGGGGGTGCCGTTTCCGCTCACGTCCGCAGTGATCGCCAGTGTCCATGCCAAGGTGCTGAGCTTCAGACCCGTGGAGGCAGAGACGTTGCGTATCACGGGCACCATCGCCGCCGCGAAGGGCACGTTATCTGTAAATGCGGAGATGGGTGCAAAGACCCAGAAGATCATGGTGATGACGAGGAAGTGGTTGCCCCCCGAGACCCCCACCACCCAGTTGGCCAGGTCGGTAAGGAGTCCGACAGCCTCCAGCCCACCCACCACCACGAAGAGCCCCGCGAGGAAGATGATGGCGTGCCAGTCCACCTTGTCCAGAAGGTCGGGGAGATGTCTGCCCCACACGAGGAGGATCAGCGTCGCCCCCAGGATCGCAACGAACGCCACCACAACGTCCAGCAGGGTGTGAAGCACCAGCAGCGTCACCGTGAACGTGAAGATGACGAGCGCCATGCGCATCAGCTTCAGATCCTTCACGCACGAATATGGGTCTGTATCTCCGGCATCCTGGGGCGGCTCTGCATTCCTGAGGCTCCTGCGAAAGATTATCAGCAGCAGCCCCATGTTCACGAAGAACAGCACAACGGCTATCGGACCCACCCCTGTCACGAAATCTATGAACGAGTAGTTCAGCGCCGTGCCTATGATGACGTTTGGAGGGTCGCCGACCATCGTCGCTGCACCCCCTATGTTGGCTGAGGTGATCTCCACCAGCAGGTAGGGAAAGGGCTTGACCCCCAGCAGCCGGCATGCCTCTATCGTCAGAGCAGCCATGAATATCAGCACCGTGATGCTGTCCATGAACGCCGCCATAATCGCCGACAGCACCCCGAATAAAACAAACACCTTCACAGGATCATGCTTGGCCGCGCGCAGGGCGTGCATCCCAACCCAGCGAAAGAAGCCGCTCTCTCCCAGCGCCGCCACGATCACGAACATGCCGAAGATGAGACCCAGCGCTTCCCAGTGGACATGGTGTATTACATCAGCCTCGGAGAGCACACCCACGCCCACCATCAGCACTGCGCCCAGCAGCACAGCCACTGTCCTGTGGACCTTCTCCGAGATCATCAGGACATATACCAGTACGAAGATCCCGAGCGCCACAGCCTTCTCGATCATGGTGCACCCATCCAAGGCAGGGTATGGGATGCAACGATATCTATATTGCGGTGGCTCGTTCTATTTCTACCATCAACCCACAACGCGCTTAGCGCACAATGCGCTGCAGAATGAGCGGGGTGATAGATTATTCTGAAAAGTAAAGGGAAAGCGGGCCCTTGCGGGCCCGTTTTTCAGCTACTCTTTTATGACCTCTTGTTCTGCTGCGATGGGCTCTGGCTCAGGCGCCGGCTCCTCCTCTATCGCCTCCGGCTCCTCGACCTTCTTCTTTCCGCCCCTGAGCTTCTTGACGACGTACGCCAAGAGCGCCAGGACGATGATCAGGAAGAGGAAGAGCCCGAGGATCTTCAAGCCGCTGTCGAACCAGACCTCGTCCTCGTACCACTGCGATGCCTGATAGGACAGCCCAGTCTCAGCGCTGCGGACCGTGATCTCGCGCAGTTCCTCGTAGTCGTTGCCCTCGGAATCGATGCCGTATATCCATACGTCAAGCACGTAGGGCTTGCCTGCCACCATGTCCTTGTCCGTGATCATGGTGAAGGTGACTGGTGTTGTTTCGCCTGGTGCCAGTTCTCCGATCCTGATCAGCGTGATCTTAGCCGATGGGGAGGAGTACACGCCCTCCATGTAGAGGTTCAGTTCGATGATCTCCTTCGCGCTGTCGATGTCCAACTGCTCGAGGGTGACTATCGTGCCCTCCCAGTCGTAGTAGTAGGTATTCGTGTAGTTAGAGTACCACCCACTGAATGGGTCATAGTACTCAGAGCTGTAGGAGTCATTAGTCGCTTCCCGCTGTATCTGCCCAATGAAGTCGCAGATCACGTCCCATGGATAGGGATCAGTATCGTCCGCGCCGATGAACACCTCTGCATCTCTGAGCGTGTCGTCGCCATCGTTGGTGATCTCCAGCGTGAGGGTGAACTCCTGCCCCGGTGTGATCGTGCTCGTGGTGAATGCATCGATGTATATCCTTGGACCGTAGGCGATCGTGCTGAGCTCTGCTATCACCGTGGTGGTCACAGTCTCCAGCGTGTTCTCTATGACCGCGGTGATGCTGAGGATGAAGGAATATCGGTCAGGCACTTCGTTGGGGTCCACGTCCACGACGAAGGTCGTGGTAATTGTGTCTCCAGGAACACCGTTCGGTGCCCATCCGGCGATCGGGTTCTCCTCTGCCTCGACCAGCCTGCTCCTCGTCGTGCGCTCCGTGACCAGGGGGTTGTAGAACGGCGTGCCTGTGAAGTCAGCGGTCACCATGATGTCAATGAACGAATAGCCCTCCTCGTTGAGGATGCTCGCGATGATCTCTGTCTCTGTGATGTCATTGTTGTAGTTCCCGAGCCCGCCTGCGCCGTATGCAACGTTCGTCACGCGGGCGTCGAGGGCGCTGTCAGTGACGATGATGCTGAAGTACATCGAGAGGTCGTCTCCATCCCCAGCTGTGGCGTTGCCATCGTTGATCGCCATGAAGCCTGTGGCTTCTTCGAGCGATCCATCGTTGAAGTAGTATCCGTCGTAGACTATGGGCAGGCGGTGCTCGCCTATCGGCACCTCCTTGACAGCGATGAACTCGATCTCGAAGTAGATGACACCACCTATCGGATGCTCCGGTATCTCGAGCGTGATCGGATCATTAAGAGTGCCAGGACCGCTAGACTCATTATAATAGATGCGAGGATTGCGAAAGTAGTCCCACACGCCCGCCTGTATGTTGAGCCTGTACTGCACCTGGAACAGGTCAGAGTTGCCGTTGTTCACTATCGTGACGTTGACCTTGATGACCTCATCCGTTGTAGTGGGCTGCTCGATCTCCACAGAGCTGTAGGTCTCCTGCCTGGTAGTGTTGGTCTCCTCCACGAGCGTCACATTGGAGACGTAGCACTGGTATTTCGAGTATGTCTTCCCAACAGGGTATGGGTTCGTGTCCCTGAAAGCGAAGTCCACGCGCCAGTCCACCTGGAGATCGTTCTCTGTTACAGTTAGATCGCTGTCATCCCTCGTGTAAACGATGTCTGCGCTGCCCGAGTATATCCCTGGGGCAGTCCTCGGTGCGACATCTGTCCTGTACGTTAGTGTCTCAGTAGTGTTACCCCCATTTATGCCGAGGGGAAGCGTGCAGTAATCGATGCCTCCCGAGAGTGTTACCCCGCTGCCAGGCTCGGTAAGGGTGCATGTGAGGTCGGTGATGTCGGTGTCGTCATAGTTCTGAAGAACCAAGTTAGAGGCAGCGAACTCGTCACCAGGTTCGAACGGGTTGCCAGTTTCAGCATATCCTGGGTCTGCATTTCCATCCTCTACATCAGGAAGCTGTTCGTCCGGATCCTGAGATGGATTGTCGAAGATAGAACTGAGGTAGATGGATATGTCGAAGCTCTTGGACTGTTTGTTGCCGCCTTCGTAGTATATTATTCTCATATTCACGGTGGTGTCTGTGGCGGTGCCCAACCCGCTTATTTTGAGCACATCGAAGTTCCATGTGAAGTCAGCAAAGGTGTTATTTCCAGGTGGGTTCCACCAACCCTCTGGTGATGGCCAGTCAGGCTCAGTGGTGTCCAGGTCGTTGAAATCGAAGACTGTGCTGGTGAAGTCTGTGACGTTGACTCTTACGCTGGTTATGGTCCAAGAATTGATGCATCTGATGCGTACTTGGAGCGTATTCGCGGTTGCTATTCCATCTGCGGTGCCATCTCCCTCGCCGAGCAAATAGAAGCTGCCATCGCCGGGATCCACATTATAAATTCCCTCGTCGTACATTTGAGCGTCTATGAAGACTACCTCGAACCTGCCACCTGTGCCCGGTACTTCTGTGTTCGCTCTTGCCGGCGCACTCAGTGCTACCAGCGCAGTCGCTATCAGCGCGCTCACGATTGTGATCGCACATCCCTTCTGCCAAGTTCCTTTCATAGCTTGTCCTCCGTTCTTTCTCAGCCGCTTTGCGCGGCATTCTGGAGGGGGAAGATATATAGTGATACATAAATTTTTCTAAAGTGGATGCCGCACAGTTATATTCCATAATTATAGGTTTAGCGCGATCTGCGTTCTTGTATTATTAGATTTAGCATATCTTTATGTTCATATTTGTGTTTTAGTAAAATATCGGGTATATATAAATCGGCAAATGCGCCACAATGTATTAGGCGTTTGTCGTAGGGCATCGTGTCCCCAATATAATTATAGGGTAAGGGTATTTCCTCGTGCATGTGCGCCTCATATCTGTTGGTGAGTGCGGGGGGTCGCCGGAGGTTCGTGGTGGCATGCGGGAAGGAGCATGGGAGCGAGATCGGCGAGGGGGCGATGCAGCGAGATCATGGTCCCCTGCAGACCATGCAGAGGATCAGGGGATTGGGTGTGGTGGACCTCCGTGCGCTGGGGGGAAGGGGATTTGGAGAGAGGGTGAGGATAGCGGGCGAGGAGTTCATCGTCCTGAGGCCTGTGCTATCTGACATCCTGTCTCAAATGAGGCGCGGTCCGCAGGTGATCACCATGAAGGACATGGGTGCGATCATCGCTAGGTGCGGAATATCCTCGGGGAGCAGGGTGGTAGAGGTGGGCACGGGCTCCGGGGCACTGACGATCGCCTTGGCATACCAGGTGAAACCTGAGGGGAGGGTGTACTCCTATGAGGAGCGCCCGGAGAATATGAAGATCGCCAGGGAGAACCTGCGGATGTGCGGGCTTGAGAAATATGTGGAACTGAAGTGCAGGAGGGTGGAGGAGAGGGTGGACGAGGAGGGCGTGGATGCGTTTGTGGCTGACGTGCCAGAACCCTGGTGCTTGGTAAGCGCGGCAGCGTGTGCGCTCGTGCCCGGGGGGATGGCATGCTTCTACGTTCCCACGACGAACCAGATGGAGCAGGCTGCCAAAGCCCTGCGCGGCGCTGGTTTCTCGGATATTGCTGCTATCGAGATCATCGAGCGCGGGTTCGAGACCGCCGAGGGGGCGGTGAGGCCGAGGTTCGATGCGCTGGGACACACAGGATACATGCTCTTCGGGAGATGGATGGGTAACGCGCCAAATTAGAGCACCTGATGACCTGATTTATAGAGACGCAAACCTTATCCCCTTCCGCTCCTTGTCCCTCGCAGGGCGCTCACATGGAAATAGGGATCGTAGGGAAGCCCAACGTGGGCAAGAGCACGTTCTTCGCTGCCGCCACGCTGGCTCCGGCCCAGATCGCCAACTATCCCTTCACCACCATAGAGCCTAACAGGGGCGTGGCGTACGTGAGGGCTAGGTGCCCACACGTGGATATCGGCACACCCTGCAATCCTAACAACTCCCAGTGCATCGGGGGCACGCGCCTCATCCCTGTGGAGATGATCGACGTGGCAGGGCTCGTGCCCGGAGCGCATGAGGGTCGTGGGTTGGGAAACAAGTTCTTGGATGACCTTCGGCAGGCGAGCGCGCTGGTCCACATAGTGGACGCGAGCGGGGGCACAGATGCGGAGGGGCAGCCCTGCCCCATCGGCTCCCATGATCCGATGGAGGATGTGGGTTTTCTCGAGGAAGAGATCGCCCACTGGATACGGGGGATCCTGGAAAAGGACTGGAAGAAGATATCGAGGCAGGCCGAGACCGAGGAGAAGAAGATCGAGCGCCTGCTGCACGAGCGCCTCACGGGCTTAGGGCTCTCAGAGGCGCAGGTGGCTGCTGCGTTGCGTGCTGCTGACCTGCCGCCGAAGTTCACGGGATGGGGGGCAGGGGAGATGCAGACGCTGGCTATGGCGCTGCGTGCCCAGGGCAAGCCGATGCTGATCGCTGCGAACAAGCATGACATCGCGCCTCCTAGCGCATTGGAGCGCATGACGGGCAGGGTGGTCCCTACCTCGGCGGAGTTCGAGCTCGCGCTGCGCAGGGCATCCAAGGCAGGGATCGTGGAGTATATACCGGGAGAGGCTGAGTTCAAGATACTGGACAGGGAGCGGCTCAACCCTGCCCAGGCAAAGGCGCTGGAGAAGATCGCAGGATATTTGGAGAGGCATGGCAGCACAGGGGTGCAGCGCTGCATCGAGACCGCGGTGTATGAGATGCTGGGCCTGATGGTGGTGTATCCCGTGGAGGACGAGCACAAGTACACGGACAAGCA
The DNA here is from genome assembly GCA_040753455.1 of Thermoplasmatota archaeon. Lineage (GTDB taxonomy): Archaea > Thermoplasmatota > Thermoplasmata > SG8-5 > JACRNV01 > JBFMEL01. The sequence continues at coordinate 21,920 of JBFMEL010000009.1, forward strand.
GGGCAGGGTGCTGCCAGACGCATACCTCGTTCCCCAGGGAAGCACTGCGCGGGATCTAGCCTACAAGGTGCACACAGACCTGGGTGAGCACTTCATCAGGGCGATAGATGCACGCACGAAGAGGGTCATAGGCCAGGACTACAGGCTCAAGGAGGGGGACGTGATAACGATCGTTGCCAGGGGGTGAGAGGGATCAGGGCTATCTTTCGCCCGCGCCCTCTCCATGATCCATAGAGGATGTTCTCGCTCATGATAGCTGCGAGCCATCTCAACCTATATATATAAATATAATATACAGGGTCGCGTCGAGGGATGCACGACCGGTGATGCGCGGTGACTGACGAGACATACGATGCGGAGAAGATACAGGTACTCGAGGGACTGGAGGCGGTGCGCAAGAGACCGAGCATGTACATCGGCAGCACGGACAGGCACGGCCTTCACCATCTGATATACGAGGTGGTGGACAACAGCATTGACGAGGCGATGTCCGGCTATTGCGCCGGCATCTCTGTGTGCCTCAACGCCGACGGCAGCGCCATGATATCCGATGATGGACGAGGGATACCTGTGGAGATGCACCCCAAGTATGGGGTATCTGCGCTGGAGATCGTGATGGTCAAGCTGCACGCTGGGGGAAAATTTGACCGCAAGGCTTACAAGGTCTCCGGCGGGCTGCACGGGGTGGGGGTATCTGTGGTGAACGCTCTTTCCGAGTGGTTAGAGGTGGAGGTCAAGCGCAACGGCAAGGTCTGGAGGCAGCGGTACGAGAGGGGGATCCCCACACACCCCGTGATGATGTGCGGGGATACATCAGAGACGGGTACCCGGACCACATTCCTCCCCGACAAAGAGATATTCGAGGAGATGGGCTTCGACTATCCCACGCTGAACGCCAGGCTGCGCGAGCTGGCATACCTCAACAGGGGTCTCAGGATCACGCTCTCAGACCACAGGGGAGAGCCCAAGGAGGAGACCTTTTATTCAGAGGGGGGCGTGGTGGAGTACGTGCGCTACATCAATCGGAATCGGAACATGCTGCACGACCCCCCTATCTACATCTTCGCGGAGAGGGACAGCACCCAACTCGAGCTGGCAATGCAGTACACAGATGGGTACGTGGAGAACATTCACACCTTTGCCAACAACATCAACACGATAGAGGGCGGCACGCACCTGGTGGGCTTCAGGGCTGCTATTACACGTGTGATAAACGAGTATGCAAAGCGCAACAATCTCCTCTCTGGCATGGAGGAAGGGCTCACCGGCGAGGATGTGCGTGAAGGGCTCACTGCGATCTTGAGCCTGAAGCTGGGTGATCCGCAGTTCGAGGGGCAGACGAAGACCAAGCTGGGGAACAGCGAGATCAAGGGGCTCGTGGAATCGATGGTCTACGAGCGCCTGACCGAATTTTTGGAGGAAAATCCTAGAGTGGCAGAGGTGGCTGCACAGAAGACCCTGGTAGCTGCGCAGGCAAGGATTGCGGCGCGCAAGGCAAAGGAGCTGACCAGGCGAAAAGGGATATTGAACGGTGGGGGGCTGCCCGGGAAGCTCGCGGACTGCCAGGAGCATGATCCTGCGCTGAGCGAGATCTTCATCGTTGAGGGCGACAGCGCTGGCGGAAACGCCAAACAGGGCAGGGACCGTCGTTTTCAAGCGATCCTGCCGCTGCGGGGCAAGATACTGAATGTGGAGAAAGCCAGGATGGACAGGATCCTGAGAAACGCAGAGATACGGGCGCTGATCACCGCTCTGGGCACAGGGATCGGTGAGGATATGGACATCTCCAAGGCCAGGTACCACAGGGTGATCGTAATGACCGATGCTGACGTGGACGGAGCGCACATCCGCACCTTGTTGCTCACCTTCTTCTACAGGCACATGAGGGCGCTGATCGAGAACGGCTACGTGTACATCGCCCAGCCGCCCCTCTACAAGATTGCAAAGGGCAACGCGGTGCGCTACGCCTACTCGGAGAGGGAGATGTCCTCAGCCCTGGAAGAGATGGGCAGGGGTGCTGCCGTCCAGCGCTACAAGGGGCTGGGGGAGATGAACCCGCACCAGCTCTGGGAGACCACGATGGACCCGGGTTCCAGGACAGTGCACAAGGTGACGGTGCAGGACGCCATTCTTGCAGACCAGCTCTTCTCCATCCTCATGGGGGATGCAGTCAGCCCAAGAAGAGAGTTCATCGAGGAGCACGCGGCAGAGGTGGTGAACTTAGATGTGTGAGGGGTGGAGATCCTGAGAGAAGAGGAGATGGGATCGAAAATAAGTGGGCTCCTCAATACGTACAGAGAACTCTCTGAAAGTGGAAAGAAACTCTCCACCATCAGCGAGGCGCTCGAGGAGGCATCATCCCATGGCTGATGATCAGGACCAGTTCGCCAAGCGCGTCCTCCCCCGTCCCATCGAGGACGAGATGAAGAAGTCATACATAGACTACGCCATGAGCGTGATCGTGGGGCGCGCCCTTCCAGATGTGCGCGATGGCTTGAAGCCCGTGCACAGGCGCATCCTCTACGCGATGAACGACCTGGGGCTTGGACACAACAAGCCCCACAAGAAATCCGCGAGGGTGGTCGGAGAGGTGCTGGGCAAGTACCATCCCCACGGCGAGCTGGCGATCTACGATGCCCTAGTGCGAATGGCGCAGGATTTCTCGATGCGCACGGTGCTGGTGGATGGGCACGGCAACTTCGGCTCCGTCGATGGTGATGCTGCGGCTGCAATGCGCTACACGGAGTGCAGGCTCGCCCCTGCCGCTGAGGAGATGCTCGCGGACATTGACAAGGAGACCGTGGACTTCGTGGACAACTTCGACGCCTCGCTGAAGGAGCCTTCGATCCTTCCATCCAACTTCCCAAACCTCCTGGTGAACGGCTCCTCGGGGATCGCCGTGGGCATGGCAACGAACATCCCCCCGCACAACGTGGGCGAGGTCGTGGACTGCATCCTGCTGCTCATGGAGAGACCAGAGGCGGAGATCATCGAGATCATGAAGGTGCTGAGGGCACCAGACTTCCCCACTGGTGGGCTCATATACGGCATTGCGGGGATTGTGGAGGCGTACAGCACCGGCAGAGGGCTGGTGAGGGTGAGAGCCAAGACGCAGATCGAATATCTCCAGGGCAATCGGAAGGCGATCGTGGTCACCGAGATTCCGTACCAGGTGAACAAGTCGAAGCTGGTCGAGGGCATAGCAGAGATGATCAAGAGCAAGAGCATCGTCGGGATCACGGACCTGAGGGACGAAAGCGATCGAGAGGGGATCAGGGTGGTGATGGAGCTGCGCAGGGATGCGATGGAAGACGTGGTGCTGAACCAGCTCTGGAAGCACACCCAGTTGCAGACCACGTTCGGGATCATCAACCTGGCGCTCGTGGACAACCAGCCCAGGGTGCTCACGATCAAGGAGATGCTCCAGCACTATATTGCATTCAGATGCGAGGTGGTGAGGCGGAGAACAGCCTTCGAGCTCAGGAAGGCAGAGGAACGAGCGCACATCCTGGAGGGGCTGATCATCGCCATAGACAACCTGGACGAGGTGATCAGGATCATCAGGAGGGCGAAGGACGGTGCGGAGGCTAGGGATGCGCTCGTAGCCAGGTTCATTATGACCGAGGAGCAGGCTAAAGCCATCTTGGAGATGAGGCTCCAGAAGCTGGCTGGTACCGAGCGCCAGGCGGTGAAGGACGAGTACACAGAGACACAGAAGCTGATCGCTGACCTCAGGGAGATCCTTGAGAAGCCTGAGAGGGTGGAGGGGATCGTTCGCCAGGCACTGCTGGAGATCAAAGAGAAGTATGCCGCCCCGCGCAAGACAGAGATCGTGACGGACGTGGAGGACCTGGAGATCGAGGACCTGATCCCGGTGGAGGATGTGGTGGTCACCGTCACCCACACCGGTTACACCAAGAGGATCCCTCTGGACACGTACAGACAGCAGCACCGTGGGGGGAAGGGGCTCAAAGGGATGCTCACCAAGGAGGAGGACTACCTCACCCACGTCTTCGTGACATCGACCCATGACTACATACTCTTCTTCACCAGCAAGGGAAGGGTCCACTGGCTGAAAGCCTGGAAGGTCCCCGTGGGCGAGCGCCATGCCAAAGGGAAGCCGATCGTGAACCTATTGCCGAGGCTGGATGAGGGCGAAACCATCACTGATATGATCCCTGTCAAGGAGTTCGACGACAAGCACTTCCTGCTCTTCGCCACCCGCAAGGGGAAGATCAAGAAGACTGAGCTCTCTGCCTACAAGCACGTGCGCGTCACCGGGATCATCGCGCTCGGCTTGGAGGAAGGGGACAGCCTGGTGGACACGAAGCTTTCCGACGGCACCAGGGAGATCGTCATCGCGACCAAGGACGGCAAGGCTGCGCGCTTCGACGAGGCAAAGGTGAGGGCGATGGGCAGGCCTGCGAAGGGCGTGAGGGGCGTGAGGCTGAGGAAGGGAGATGAGGTGGTGAGCATGGAGGTCGTGGATCCATCGGTTCAGCTCTTTACGCTCACGGAGAACGGCTATGGCAAGCGCTCCCTGGTGTCAGATTACCGCAAGACGAACCGCGGGAGCCAAGGCGTGATCACGATCAGGACCACCGAGAGGAACGGCAGGGTCGTGGGCGTCAAGCCTGTGACAGATGAGGACGAACTGCTGCTCACGAGCAGGGAAGGGATGGTCATACGCATCCCGGTGAGCGATACCAGGGTCATGGGCAGGAACACGATGGGGGTGCGGGTCATGCGCCTCACCGAGGGGGACAAGGTGGTCGCCATGGCGCGCCTCGTCGGGATGGCCGAGGAGGCGGAGATAGAGAGGGCTGTGGAAGAGGCAAGGAAAGAAGAGCCGAGGGAACTCCTGGGACTCGAGGAGCGGGAGAACGGGGAATAGCAAGGGGGATGGGTCCGATGCCCGGGAAATAGGATGGAGTCTCCCTCGTGTGGGGGCGGGGAAGACGAGAAGCATCAGACCCTGGATAACCTCCATGCTCAGGCTATTTCCTAATCAGCCAATGGCGGAAGATCAGGATCGTACCAATCCAAACCCCAACACAGCTTACCCTCCCGATCCCTGTACAACCAGCCCTGGTCCACCATGATCTCCAGGTACTCGGCAAGCACGGCAGCATCGTTCCTGTCCACTCCAATCTCCCTGCGCACGAGCACCACCGCCTCTTCTATGCTCCTCCCCTCGCACCTCTCGAAGAGGTAAGCCCTCAGCCTCACCCTCAGCCTCAGAATCCCGGGCGCCTGGGAAAAGACCAGGGCTATCTCGCTGCGCAGGGCATCGCGCACCTCGCTATCAAGCTCGACCTGTGTCATGCGGAACAAGTGATGCGCAGTGCTATATAGGCTTTCGTCATGTCAGGGTGCGGAAAGAGTGACAAGCGCTAGCCAGCAGAGTGACAAGCCTTTCCACTTTTGGTGACAAGCGGGGCTGCCAGAGGGGTGGAAAGGGAAGTGGGAAGCGCGCGCCAGCAGAGTGACAAGCGAAGCGAGGAGTCACCTCATGGCGCAGGATAGCCGCTTATCTCTCTACCTACGACCTCGCGGTCTGTGTCGTTGTGCTTGGGGTCTGTGCCTATTCCGTCGACCTCGATGCCGTCGAAGAGGGAATCGCCATCTGTGTCCTTGAGGCTCTGGTTCGTCTTGGTCTCGAAGATCTCGCGCACGTCGCCTATTCCATCGCCGTCGGTGTCGCCGTCCACGAGGGGGTCTGTGTGGTAAACCATGATCTCGTCCCAGTCTGAGAGGGAATCACTGGCGCGGAACATATGCGCGATCTCCAAGTTGGTTTTGTCAAAAATTGAAGGCGCATGGTTGTACGGGTCCGCCTGGATAACCAGTGTATGGGAAAACACTATGGGCACGCGGCAGAGCTGCGGGAAATCGGCAAAAACTGGGATTTCCAGTGGGGGCATCCCAGACCAGGGATTTCCGGGAAGGCTCGCGCTGCCGCATAGCGCCCGGCGCTGCTTCCGCCCACACGATTTGAGTCTCCTAACTCGAACCTGACACATAGCCATCTCCCATATCTTTAACCTCTGCGGTCGGTTTATATAATTTCCCAGCAACAATTAAGTTTGATACTAACACCTCCATGCCCTCGTCTCCAATGTCACTTCTTCCAATCCTAATCCATCGCTTCGGTGTAATTTGAAGAATTATCAGAGCGGGTTTATTATACATGACGTATGAAGTACCTGCGCATGTTGAAAATGCTGGCTTCCCTGAATATGCGCAATCATTTATGACGCTATGTATAGTATCTGGGATCGTGGTTAGGACCTTAGCCCCCAAGAGCGAGGAATATTGAATTCTATATTGTTTCTTTTTTAATATCCATGAAAACGGCACCCTTGGGGGACGAAATGAGTTTTCATCTGTTTCGAATGGTGTTTGAAGGAATGCCGAAGGAAAAACCAATCCCACGTATGCTAATAGTGTTAAAATTAATCCTAAAATATTCAGAATAAGGTTATTATATGGAAGTATACCTTCGAACCAATAGTAATGAATTAAAATGAGCCAAGCTAGAATTAAAAACACAAAAATTATTCCGCACACGAATTCAAACGACGATCTCCTTCTGAAATGCTTATCAGTCTCCGCGAATTTTCTATATAAATTCATACTCAGACCTCTAAAATTGCTAATCCCAGTTGGCTTGTAAATAATGGAGCAGATATTGATAGGGCTATCCAAGACATTATTCCACAAATCCCACCATACACAATTTTGTCTTCCTTTGCTTTTAATGCATTTTTCATGGATAATGAGGCAAATAACAAAGATACACCACTGACCAATATTCTTATTGGGAGCGCTTCGTTAGTACTTACTATAGAAACAATAGCTATAACTAATGAGATGAGAGAATATATTAATGAGGAAGTAGACGCTGGTATACCTGCGTGGGGCTCCGCCCCCAACCAGGACATTAAGGTGATAAAGAAAGCTATCGCGGCGGTTGCTTCTGCAATAGCCCCCACGTAAAACGATCCCATTATGTCAGATATAAATTTGAGGGCGTTTTGAACAAAGCCCTCGAATATGTATTCTAACGCAAGTCCTAGAATAAAAGTTATAGCTACTGAGGCCAATGTTGATATTAGTGCACTAATTCCAAATATGTTAGAAATAGCCATCCCCGCAAGTATGCCTATTGAAAGTGCCATCAGCCCCCACGTAAGTGTACTTCTCCATCCAAAGAACTCCTCAAGGAATTCAATAATCATAAGAGTGGGCTCACCAGTTAGCTGGGGCTCGCTTCCCTGCATCACTTGTGCGACGCTCTTCCCATTATAGATAGATTCAAAATCTGAGGCGATCTTTCCGAACACCTCTGTAAGCCTGTTAATGAATGATTCAATCCAATTGTTTATTGCTTGGATAATCGGCGCGAAGAGTGTATTAATTGTATAGTTAACAATTTCCCAAACGTAATCGAAAATCCAGTTCACCGCGCTCAGCACCGCCTCCCAAGCCGCCATGAACGCCCCCACGATCGCGTTCCAGATATCCTTCAGGAAGTCCAGGGCGCCTCCGAACGGCCCATTGATCTTCTTTTCAAAGAATGCCTTGTTGTCTGACTTGTCTTTTATTGTCACGTTGACTGTATAATCCCACAGGATGTCGTCCCAGTAGTCCAGGTCTATGACTGCGTGATGCTTTTCGTTGTACTGGTTCCCTGCGCCCGTGAACGTGAGATAGGAGTTCCTGTCTGTGACGCCGATCTTTATGGTGTAGGGCGCGACATCTGTAACGTAAACATCGATCTCAGTCCAGGCGTGCTCGCATGTCCATATGGAAAGTGGCCAGACGACCTCGACCCATCCCCAGGACTCGTGCTTGGTAATGCCCACATTCTCTATCTTTGGCGGTATGTTCTCTTTGACGAAGGGATTGAATTGGTTGGAGATGTTCTGCCAGTCGTGCCTGTAAAACTTCATCCCAGGGAGCCAGGGGTATTCGTCGTATCCGCAGTACCAGAACAGGGGATGGTCTTTGTCTTTGCGCGCTGTGGTATTCGCGCTCGCCTCAGCCCAGTCCGGAATGCCATCAGTATCAAGGTCTCTGCCCTTTATTGTGTTGCCAGAGGTATCTATCCAAGTCTTGGTTATCGGGTTGTACCAGTTTATGTTCTGCGCGTCCAGGGGATCGCTCTTCGTTCCGTTCACATAGTGCTGGATGATTGTTCCGTCAGGCTTCGCATCCATCCAGACTAGTGGTGTGTAACATAATAACGATAAATTAATAACCTGCACCCCTATATAGGGGCATGCGCGTCGCCCCACTGATAGTCTTTTCGGGAGAAGAGCGAGAGCAACTCCTCCGGTGGTCCCGCAGC
>JBFMEL010000010.1:0-9082 GCA_040753455.1 Thermoplasmatota archaeon
ATAATACGATACATGGTTATAAAACTATCGGTCTGTACCATTCAGAATCGTTACTGGCTTAATCGGTTGAGAAATGAAACGAAGAACAGTTACACAGACATATTACCCAAACTCTGGGAAGTTTCGGGGTACTGCCGATACTTGCCGTGCCCATAGAGACCGGTAATGAAGGACAAGTGATCTCTCCAGATATGCCTCGATGCTGAAGTTGAGGATGCTGGATTAGCGTAAGCGATGGTCAGTAGTTTTGTCAAAAAGATTGTGCAGGGATAAATAAGATGGAGCCACGTTTAGGATCAGCAGCGTCAGAAAACGTTCAATATCGGCGCACCGTACTTGCATTCTGTCAAGTATTAAATAAGGAGCGCACATACGTGAGTGCGATGAGAATACTTATGCTCCTCTCCAATCCATTCAGGCCAGACCCCAGGGTGTTGAAGGAGGGGTTGACGCTCACATCATCAGGGCACCATGTATCGATCATAGCCTGGGACAGGGATGGGGGGTATGGAAGGGAAGAGGATGTCAGTGGCATCGAGGTTAGAAGACTCGACATCATGGGAAGATATGACGATTTCTTTTTCATGCTGGTGACCCTTCCTCTTTTCTATCTCTTCGCATTCAGAGCGCTCATGAAAATGAGATTCGATGTGATCCATTGCCACGATTTCGACACGCTTCCGCTCGGTATACTCACCGCCAGGCTGAGGGGGACAAAGGTGATATACGATTCCCACGAGAGTTACTGCGATATGATATCAGGCTCTGTCCCAGGAGTGCTCGTGAGCCTCCTCAGTAGGGTTGAGCGGTGCCTGGTGAGGAGCGCTGACGCTGTCGTCTGCGTCACCCAGGCGATCGAGAAGGTCTTCAGATCCTTCGGTGCTAGGAGAACAGAAGTCATATCCAACTGTGCCGACCTCGCCTCCATGCCATCGGAAGAGAAGGTCTCTACTCTCAGGGCCTCCATTCGCAAAGGCGATGAGACCGTGCTGCTGTACATAGGTGTGTTCGAGCGGATCAGAGGGCTTGTGGGCATGGTGCAAGCGTTTAGAAAGTACGCTGGAGAGGAGTTCAGGTTCCTCGTGGGAGGATTCGGACCCCTGGAGAAGGAGGTCAAGGAGGCGTGCCAGGGTGTCGGTTCGGTGACATTCATAGGACCTGTGCCGCACGACATGGTACTCCTCTACACGCTATCATCAGATGTGCTCATCATCACTGCAGATCCTAAAAATGCGAACGCTCAACTATCAGTGAACAACAAGGTCTTCGAGGCGATGGCTGCTGGAAAGCCTATCATCGTGAGCAAGAGGACTGCGAACGCTGAGATCATCGAGGAGGAGGGCTGCGGCGTAGCGATCGAGTACGGAAGGGCTGAAGAGATATTCGAGGTGCTCAGAAGGTTGAGATATGATCGAGCTTACTATGAAATGCTTTCCGCCAACGGCCTGAGGGCTGCGCGCTCAAAGTACAACTGGGAGGCGATGGGCGCGCGTCTCATATCTCTCTACGAAGGGATCACCTCTTCAGAACACCAGAGCCGAGTTTCCAAAGGGTGAACCCTTCAGCAGAGGTGAGCAGGTTCCTCGCATCGAATATCATCCTTCCCCTCATTGATTTTCTGATCTCGTCGAGCCTGGTGCCGAGCTTCTTGTACTCTGTGTGGTCTGTGACAATGATGAGAGCGTCGCAGCCATTGACAGCCCTCAGGACATCCCTTTCCAGCCGCAGCGGGAACTCCTCAGCGAGAGGGTCATGCACAGTGACCGCGCATCCCCTTTCAGCAAGTTGTCTCAGTAACACCATCGAAGGCGACTCCCTAGTGTCTCCCACGTCCCCCTTGTAAGTCGCCCCTAATAACGCAATCCTTGCCCCCTTCAGTCTTTTTCCCTCACGAGCGAAAACCTCCTCCACAGCCTTGATCACATGCAAGGGCATCCCCTCGTTCACCTCTAGCGCAGTCCTTATGAGCCGTGCCTCCTCAGGCACCTTCTCCACGATGAACCAAGGATCAACAGGTAGGCAGTGCCCCCCAACACCGGGACCAGGTTTAAAGAGCTTCACCCTGGGATGCCTATTAGCCAGCCTCATCGCCTCGCCGCAATCTATTCCCAGGCGCTCGGCGATCTTTGCGAACTCATTGGCGAGCGCTATGTTGACTGTCCCGAACGTGTTTTCCATGAGTTTTACGAACTCAGCGGTCCTAGCATTCGTTATGAATATCTCGCCCCTGACAAACCTCTTGTATATCTTCTTAGCCGCTCTTGCAGATTCTTCGTCGACCCCTCCGATTACCCTGTCGTTGTTGATAATCTCGTGCACAAGATTTCCGGGCAGAAGGCGCTCGGGGCAGTGCGCAAGATGGAACTCGCCACATCTGAGTCCACTCTCCTCGAGTATAGGAAGAAGGGTCTCTTCAGTCGTGCCTGGCGGTACAGTGGATTCGAGTATGACCAGGGATCCTTTCCTCAGGACGGGCGATATCGAGCGCCCTGCCCCCTCCACATACCTCAATGTCGCGCTCTTATCTGCCTTTGAGAATGGCGTGGGGACGCAGATCATGTACGCCTCTGCCTTTGGAACCTCCATCTGCGCCTTAAGTTTCCCGGAGCTGACAGCCGAACGGAGTATGGCTACGAAGTTCTTTTCCTTTATGGTAGTCACGCCCGCGTTCGTTCTCTCAACAACCTTTCTGTTGATGTCCACTCCTGTCACATCGAAGCCGTGCGTTGCGAGAAGCGCTGCCGTGGGAAGCCCGATATATCCTAATCCAATCACGCATATTTCCATTTCATCACTTACACGTAGAGGAACCAGTTGAAATTCTCCCTGCTCTTCATGTCCATTGCGAGCTTGAGCGCCTGAATTGCGAAAAGGGTGCCGTGCGCACTCAGGTCCCTTCTGGCGCACTCACCAGTGATAGTATAATGAAAACCTCCCTTCTCCCTTTTCTCACCATCTACCTGTTGAAACTCGCAGAGGTGCTTGAGGAGTTGTTCCCTCATATCCTCTCCTCTGTCTGTGAGCAGAAAGAGCCTGAATGCCTGGGCTATGGAGTCCACATGTTCCTCGGTGGAGAAGGAGCGATTCCATTCCATGGAAAGACCCCCTGTTTCCAGTATAGCGTTCTTCATCCACTCTATCCCTCTAAGTGCAGCCCTGACGTATTTATCCTCATGGACTAAAGTACCGATAGCCAGAATGCCCTCAATCGAGTAGCAATGGGCGTGGAGGTACGTTCCTCCTGTGGCGCTGTCGGTTATGAAGCGTCCGTCCGGCTGTTGCCTCTTGAGCGCCCATGTGCAGAGTTTTCTTGCCTTCTCCTCATACTCATCGTTCCCCAGGGCGCGGGCGATATTGAGCAACCCTATCGCCACCTTGGAGTGAAAACTCCCCGGCTCCGCCGACCATCTATTTCCCCTAAGAATCTCCGATGTCGCACAATCCTGTCTTGCGTGCATTGAGCCGTCATCGTTCTGCATGGTGAGAAGCCATTCAGCACACTTCTCAGCCGCCCTCAGATATCTCTCCTTCTTCGTCAGACGGAATAGGTTGACAAGCGCGTTAAGTATGATACCGTTGTCGAATGTGCACAGGTGCCTCTCGAAAACGCCATTAGCGTAGCGGCACATGAAGGCACCACTATTTCCAGCGCTCTTTATCAGCCACTCCGCTCCTGATATTGCGCGCTCCAGATAATCCTCTCCCAGATAAGCACATGTCGTTATCGCATATCCCGTCACCTCTGAATGGGCGAAGGAGTAATGCCTGCTCTCCTTTCTATACCAGGCGTTCACGCTACCAGTGAGAAAACCCTCTGAGTTTTGTATGCCCGAATGGAAGAACCAGTCACATGCAAGCCTGAGCCGTTCTTGAACGGAGAGCACAGCCTCACACCTCCCAGTTCACTGGGTATCCGTACTTCCTCTTGCGCTTCGGGTCCATCATCTCGAACCAGGGGTACGGTTTGGGATGACCGGGAACCTCGGTGCACTCTATGTCATGGACGCTCTTCACCACCTTGGCAGGTACCCCCATAACGACCTTCTCGGGTGGGACATCCTTTGTCACGAGGGACATGGCTGCCACGATGGAGTTTCTTCCAATCCTGACCCCCGGCATGATGACCGAATGGGTGCCCACGAGGGCGAAGTCCTCTATATTGGGTCCCCTTATGCAGTCGCCACAGGGCGGATGAATATCAGTTGTGAACACCACGTAGGGGAACACCCAGACGAAGTTGTGTATCTTCGTCTTGAATGGTAGGTGGACAGCGCAGTGGAACCTGTTGTGGTCTCCTATTTCGTTGTACCCCTCCACCTGAGACAGTGTTCCCAGGCTGTTGTTCACACCGAATTTGCTCTGCTCCCTTACAACGACGGAGCACCCGGTCTGGAACCTCTCACCAAACTTGCTCCCCGCATAGATTATAGAGCCCGAGCGTATGATCGAGTTTTTACCTATCTCAAGGGGAGGATTCTCGTATTTCTTCGGCTCTTTGTAATAGGAAGATAGCCTTTCGCCAAGAACGACACTGTTCCCAACGATTGTGCCCTCTCTAATGAAGACATTATCGTGTATGACAGTGTTGTGTCCTATTCTGACACTCTCCTCTACTTTTACGTGACCTTCTATGACCACACCCTCACCAATGAGTGCGCTAGAAGCGATGTCTGCCTCCTTGCTGATCTGTTTCATGGGTTGCCTCCGTGGCTGCGAGAGTGGTGAAAGAGCGATTTCGATATAAAAGTTTGTATCTGCGGGGGGCTGTGGGACAGAATTAGGGCGTGTAGAGGTAAAACAGGTTGTGCCAAGTGTTAATGGAGCACATGGCTGTATTAATGCGGTCTTCACGCCTCTGGCGAATATTCCAACCAAGCCTGCGTTTGTCCGCTGAGAACTCGGCTTCAGAATTGTTCCTCAGGTAATATTGTCCCAGATACTGGTGTGTATTATAAACGAAATCTCTCATGGTTTCTTTCCAGTGACGGGAGCCTTTGAGCGTGGAGTTCTTTCTTGGGATAATGTAGACCCTCGCGTTCTCAAACCTATCGATGTATGAGGGAAAACTGTAATACCTGTCGAGTCTTACTGAGCCTATTGAGACTCCAGTCCTCCTCAGCATTTCCATAGCTCTATCAAACGCCGCTTTCTCGCTGTGAAGGCTCATGCCATAGCACACATAAAGCCTGGTCGCAAGATCAAGCAGTTTGAAGGTGTAGACAAATACCTTCTTTTTATGCGAATCCGCATTTTTCGCCTTATCTCGTCCTTTTTTAGTTTCAGATGCATAATGTTTGGAGATGGTTAGAGCGTAACCAGTGCCATCCCCACTGGCATCAACTGTGTTCACCTTCTTCTTTCGCATGATGAGCATATGCAAATTGTAAAGCGCCAGTTCAACCTCGGGATCGGAGTAGAGGCGTTCGATGGTCTTGTAACTCACATCCACCTCCGAAAGTAGCGAGAACAGGGTTAACATGGATGCCATGGATCGGTTACTCTTTTCGACCAAACCTTTCAAGAGTAGAAGGGTCAGTTTCTGCTTGAGAGATAGAACAGGTTTTCTACCCTTTCCACGATGCACTTTAATAATGCTGGTAGCCTCTTCGATCAGAGGCTCAAGATGCCTGATGCCTTCTCTCAATCGCGTCATCAACCGTTGCTCGTATGTTCTCCAATCTCGTTTCTTTTCCGGGCGGTTCAGTTTGTATTCTTCGATCAGGAAGTCTTGGACTTCCTGCAGCCTTGCACCGATTTCCTTGCTTTTCATCGAAGGGGTATAGGGCGATAGGTTTATAAGGATATCCATAGATATCCCCCCCATGCGACACATCGAGATAAAGAAAGGTGAGTTCGTCCTTCGAGAAAATGTCGAGGCAGTCTATGAGAAGGTCGTGACCAAGTTCGGTAACAGCGCCAAGGTAGATGCCCAGAAAAAGTACATCGGAAGAAGGGCTTATGTTATCATAGTGAAAGACTGAGGTTCATTTTTGTCCCACAGCCTCTGCGGGGCGTCATCCCCCCTAAATCCCGAGTTTTTCCGTAATCGGGGTTTCTGCCTTCTCAGTGCGCCTCTGTACTAGAAGTGTGTCTTGGGCCGCGCTGGACTCGAACCTCCACACCCGAACGATTCTGTTCTCGGACCCAACATAGCAAGCCCATAACGATTACGGAAATCTGTAATCGTTACGGACCCACAAGCATGTAGGCTTGCTTGTCGGTTTGAGCGTGTCCAGACTTCGTCAATTAGGCGATCGCGCCTGTCACTGCCCAACAACGATTACGGATATTGTCGGGCTTTAGGGCATCGGCGTTTTGTATCCGAGGGCCGAGTGGAGCCGTTTCGTGTTGTACACGTCCTCGATGAATCTTTCGATGTTTTCCAGTGCCGTTCCAAATGTTTCGTATTCATTCATGTATATCTCCTCTGTCTTCAATGTCTTGATGAAGCTCTCGACGTATGCGTTGTCGTAGGGGTTGCCGGTCCTGCTCATGCTTATCTGGATGCCGTATGTCTTCAGGCATTCGGTGTACTCGTTGGATGCATACTGGACGCCTTGGTCGGAGTGGTGTATGAGGCCTTCGAGGGATGCCCCCTCGCGGGCTGTGAGTGCCATGTATAGTGCGTCGAGGGTGAGTTGGGTGCTCAGGGCGTGTCCGAGGGCCCATCCGAGGCATCGCCGCGTGTAGAGATCCAGCAGGACGGCCAGGTATGCGAATCCCCTGCCCAATCTGATGTAGGTGATGTCTGAGGCCCAGACTTGGTTTGGCCGCTCAATCACCATTCCCTCGATGAGGTTCGGGTATACCCTATGGCTGTGGTTCGAGTCGGTCGTCAGTGGCTTGAACCTCTTCCTGGCCACCAGCAGGTGGTTCTCTCTCATTATCCGGTGAACCCGTTTGTGATTGACGCTCAATCCCCGCCGTTTGAGCTCCTGGGTCACACGCCTGTACCCGTACGCGGGATATTCTTCACATATGTCTGTGATCTCAGCCAGGAGTCTCTTCTCAACCTCTAGGTTCGTGTCATTTTCCCGTTGTGCTGTCCATTTGTAGAACCCGCTCCGGCTCACGTCCAGCAGCTCAGTCGCGCGCGTTACCGGTATCGGTCGGGCAGGGTCGTTGAGCTTCTGGATCATGGCAAACCGTCTCCTTGCGCCTCTTTCCTCCGCTCCTCCTGACGCCTTGCCAGTATCTTCTCTAACGACTTTTTTAAAAAGTCGTTCTCGGCATGGAGCTGGCCGACCAGCCTCTCCAGCTCCGCTATCCTGGCCTTGTCACGCTGCGCATTCCCTTTCCCGCTGAAAGCATTCTCAGGGTCTTCCAGATATTCATCCCTCCAATGCCTGATCAAACCAGGGTAAAGGCCATTCTCCCTAGCAATCTGGGCAAGCGGCTTGTCACCAGCCTCAACCTGCGCCACGATGGACACCTTGAACTCCCTCGTATAGTTCCGACGTTTCGCTGACATATGACCCCTCCAAGGCCTTCATGATGCTTAACTTTGTGTCCACTCAGAGGGGTTCACTCCACTCCCAACTGAGCGGCATAATAACCCCTTTTTTATAAATTGTTAGGACGAACAATTATGCGCGATACTATAATCTCTTTCTGAGCCTGCGAAGCGCGCACAGTGGAAAGGCATTGCACCCTTCCAAAAAAGCCTGCGCACCCCGCCCGCTTTACCCGTTGCAGTTGCAACCGTCGTTGCTTAAGTATGAGTTGCCCAGATTTGGAATCTCCACAGTCCAGGAGCAAAAATACCAACATCAAACTTTACGGACACTGGTCGTCGGCAATCCTATATATCCCAACCCGATCACGCACACCTTCATCTTTTCATCCCCTTACACTTCGCGACGATTCTGGCTATGCGCTCCCCTCCCTTCCCATCCCCATAGGGCGAGGGGGCGCATGGCTTTGCGGGATGTTGCCACTCCTCCAGAAGCGCTTTTGACACATTTTTCGCATCCGTCCCTACCACCCTAGCATATCCTGCCTCGACAGCCTCCGGGCGCTCGGTATTCTCCCTGAAGACCAGCACCCGCTTTCTTATGGAGGGGGCTGTAGCCTCCTCCTGAATCCCGCCTGAGTCTGTAAGAATGAATGCACACCTTCTCAGCAGAGCCAGCATATCAAAGTATCCCACAGGGGGGAGGAGATGTACCCTCTTGGCTTTGGCTAATTTTGTGTAGAGGTCCATCTCTCGCAACCTCTTCTGGGTTCTGGGATGAATGGGATAGACGATCGGCAGCGGGGCACTGGTCAGCACTCTGACCAGGCTCGCAAGCACCCCAGGATCATCCACGTTCTCAGCACGGTGCGCGGTGACCAGGATGAACTCGTCGAAAGGGATCTTTCTTATGACCCCACTCCTATGCTCGGAGATGGGGGCGTACCTCTCGCAGGCATCTATCACAGTGTTGCCAGTGATGTAGATCTTGCCCCACACCTTCTCCCCCCTTAACGTCTTTGCGGCATGCCTCGTGGGGGCGAATAAAAGATGAGAGATGTGATCCGCCACCCTTCGATTGTACTCTTCGGGCATCCTACGGTCCATGCTGCGCAACCCTGCCTCCACATGCCCCACTGTGATCCCCATCTTCGCGGCGGTGAGCGCCCCCGCGAGAACAGTATTGGTATCTCCTTCCACTAACATGCACTTGGGACGCACCTCATCAAAAACTGCTTCCAGGCGCATCATGCACTCTGCGGCTTGCCTTGCCTGGCTATCCGATCCCACCTCCAAGTGATAGTCAGGTTGTCTAATCCCAAGCTCAGTGAGGAACTGCGCAGAGAGATTTTCGTCGTAGTGCTGACCGGTATGTATGAGGATCGTCTCCATCTTCGAATCCTCTAAGGCAAAGAGGACAGGCGCCATCTTGATCAGTTCTGGTCTGGTGCCTACCACCACTGCAACCGTCATCCACCCATCTCCCTGTCTTGCTGCTCCTCGGGCAGGGTGATGGCTTGCGGGTTCTCCTCCTCTACAATGATCTCGGTCTCTGGGACATTTGGAGACTCATCAGCTATGTCCCCAGCCATTCCTTCTTCGATAGCTGGCTTTTCCTTGCCTTTCCTG
>JBFMEL010000010.1:9092-29465 GCA_040753455.1 Thermoplasmatota archaeon
TTACCAAAATGTAGCCGAGCGCTATGAGGGAGACGATGATCACACCTATCGCTATGTATATCAGCTGGCTGGTGGTCTCCTTGCTCCAGAGAAACACCCGGTAGGGTTGACCGTTGGTCATCTGCATGGTGCTGTTCACGTTCCCGGAGGTATCGTATGCCTCGATGTAATAGTGGAAATAGCCCGTGTGCACCTGGCCGAGGATAGTGACCGCATACTCATTCCCTGACGTATAGCTCATCTCCTTCTTGATGTACGCGCTGCCTCCCACGGGCAGGAAGGATATCTCCACCCTTGCCACCTCGTGGTCGTCTGTCACATTGACTGTGATACTGAGGGAGCCGTCGCTCCTCACAACCAGTGTTGGCTCACCGAGGAAAGTAGGTGGATATTCATCTGCTATCACAACAGGATATTCTTGAGTCCTCGCATCGTTCCCAGAGGTGTCGATTGCCAGGATATAGTAGTGGAGCGTACCTATCTCTACCTGCGCAGGTATCTCTGCGCTCCAGTTCCCGCTGAGGTCTGTGCCTGATACCAGTGACATGGAGCGCCGCGTGTATGCTGCCTCCTCGACCCCCTTGTAAAATAGGCTGACGTTCCCGATCTTTATGCCATCTGTCACATTCGCATTTATCCTTATCTCCCTGCCGAGGGGCGCGCGCACCACAGGATCGTGCAGGATCACAGGATCGTATGGATCAATGACACTCACAGAGTACGGCTGCTCCATGCTCTGGTTAAGGTAGAGGGTGGCGTTGTTTCCCTTCATGTCCCCTGCCTCGAAATAGTACTCGATCATGCCCAGTGCCCACTGCGGGGATATGGTGTATGTGTAATTTCCTTCGGAGAGCGGCGTCATGTCGTGCGCTGAGAATATCTCCTCGCCCACCTCCTTCACATAGACCCTTGCGAACGCCACGCCGCTGTAATCCTCGACCTCAAAGCGCAGTTCCAGCGATTGATTGTACGCTATCTCGGCAGGCGGTGCAGAATGCACCATGCGCGGGGCATCCATGTCCAACCCTGTGGTGAACGTCCATGTGTAGTTCGAGCCCATTAGGTTGCCCGACAGGTCCTCTGTCGTCCCTGGGACATTGACCGTGTAGGTGGTGGTGTAGTTGAGTCCGATCAAAAGCGACACCTCCACGCGGTCACTGTAAGCGCTCCAGGCGAAGCTGCAGTTTTCTTCCCTAATCTTCCAGCCCCCGCCAGAGATGCTGAACCCCTGCTCGAAAGTCAGTGTCATAATCGGCTCGGAGAACTCTACCGTGATAGAGGTATAAACCGAGACGTTTACTGCGCCATCGGATGGTGTGTGCCCTACCACCTCGGGGGGCGTGAGGTCCGCCTTTCCCTCAGAGAGCAGCCGACTGGAGGAATAAACGTCCTCCGCGCCCGAACGCCAGTCTGTCCATGCTATATAAAGGGCAGCGCCAGCCATCGCCATGCATGGATCATCCCTCGTGCCCGCGTTCGCGTCGTTGATCACCACAGAAGCGCCGAAGCTCGCACCAACATCCGTGGAGTTTGAGAGTTTGATATCGTGCACGTCCGACCTTTCGTTCCATGCCACGTATATCCTCTGCCCATCCTCGGAGACAGCGATCGCCGGGTTCTGCTGCTGCACCTGGCTGCCGCTCGGGCGCACCCTCACGTTGGTGGCGAAGCCGTTCTTGGTGCTGGCATAGTAGATATCGTAGCGCTCCACCTTGTCCCTGTTGTCGTGCCACGCGAGGTGCGCGTCCCCGTTTCCATCGAGCACGATCGCAGGGTTGAACCTGTTGCGCGAGTAATAGTTGGATGCATAGACAGGGGGGCTGAAGATCTCCCCCCCATCTGTGGAGGTCGTGTAATAGATCGCATAATAGCCGGGGCGGTTGTCGTACCACGTGACAGCTATGGTCCCAGCGCCGCCCACAGCCACATCCGCTCCTCCTATGAAGAGCGCACCCACGCCCATCAGGCGCCGCTCCACAAAGCTCTGCCCCATGTCATGAGACGCGGCACAGTAGATGCGGCTCTCCTGGCGCTGGTACTGCTGTGAGTTGCCGGACCCCGAGGCGAGCATCGCTCCATCTGGTGACCAGCCCACAGCATACACGGTGTTCATATGCTCCTCGAAGGTCTGCTCTGCCGTCATTGCTGACGAGTTCCATGTGCGAAGTGTGGTGTCCGCACCCCCCGAGGCTACAAGGTCAATGTGTGGATGATGCGCAACAGCCTTCACAGCGCCCTCGTGCCCCTTCAGCCAGCCATAACAATAGTAGGGGCTGGAGGTGTTAGTGGTGTTAGTGGCATCATAGAGGGAGACGGTCCCGTTGTGCAGTCCTGCGCTGATCCTCCTCGAATCTGGAAGCCAGGAGACGCTGTATACGCACTGGTTTTCGGTGCCTATGAAATCCCTCAACGTGCCATTGGTTGCGTACCAGATCCCGACCTCTGACAACGAGGTGGGCTCTCCCGGTGGGGATCCTGCCCCCGTGGCGATCCACTGCCCGTCAGGGGAATATTCGATGCCGTTCACCGGGGCTTGATGGTATCCGATCCTCCACGATGTCTCGTTCGTCACATTCCAGAGCGTGACGTTGAACCTGCTGTCAGGGAATCCTGTGCCCCCGCCCCCCGGCGTTGCATACAATCCCTCACCGTTGTGCGCCACGGCGATCCGCTGGCTGTCCGGAGACCAAAAGAGGTCGTTGATCGGATTATTTGAGTTGGACAGGGTCTTTAACGGCGCGTATGTCCCCGAGTTATAGATCCTGATCGTGAAGTCCCATGCGGATGTAGCGATCATCGTGCCGTCGGGTGACCATTCCACGTCAGTGGCGCGCGCCGTGTGATCAGCGAATGTGTGCACCAGAGCTCCTGTGGAGATGTTCCATACCCTCACTGTCCCGTCCTCTGCAGATGCCGCGATCCTATCGCCATTGATTGAGAAATCAACCCCTGTGACAGCTGCCGTGTGGTTGAGTGTCCGGAGGACTGTGCCCGTCGTGCTGTTCCTCACAATCACCCTGTCGTCGGAGCGGCTGTCCTTCCAGACCACGGCGATCGTCTCATCAGAGGCGGCTAAGCGCGGGGCCTCCTGCGTGCCCTGAGTCCAGCTATGAACTATCATGGGCTTGGTGAACTGCGAAGCGCCGGGTGCCCTTGTGGCTATGCGCACATCCCCCAGTCCCCCTACGATCTCCTGCCATACAACTATAAGGGTATCGTTGAGCACGGCGATGTCGGCATTCGCCTGGCTCCCTACTGCATCCCCCTCTTCAATCACCTGGATCGAAGGGGCGTAGGTGGTGCCGTTGTTCGTGCTGTACGTGTAGCGGATGCGCCCGGTGCTCGCATCGGTGTACACCACATGGAGCCTGCCCTGCTCATCAAGGGCAAGGGCTGCCCCTCTCTGAGCCCCAAAGGGCTCGTCGTTCACCAACACATTCGCGGAGAACGCATCAGCCCGCGCTTCCATGGATATGGGATATAATGCCAGGCACACGAGAGCCAAGAGCAGAAATGCTGTCCAGTGCTTCTTCATGCAGATCGCCTCAGCATCGCCCGGGATAGCCTGCTGCTGCTATATATCCTTTGCCTTTGGGGTAGGAAAGTTATTTATGCCCCTGTGCTTATATACCAACAGCAGGATGGGATGCCATGGAGAACGGCACGCAGCCCCTCGCCCAAGAGTCAGAGTATCCAGTGGGGACAGATCTGGTCGGGATAGTGTATGGAGACGTGGAGACCGCCCAGTTCAAATGCAGCGTCAGCGCCCCCTTGGAGCGCCTGGCGTACGTCCAGGTGCATCACGAATCCTGCGGGCCTGTGTTGTGCAGGGTGGAGAACATCGAGCGCCACACCGATCTCTCGCTGGAAAGGGCTCAGCGCATCGCGAACGGTGAGCAGGTTCAGATCCGAGAGAAGATCACCGCGCTCATATCGGTCATCGGACACAGGGACGAGAGAGGGCTTCTGCAGTCCCCGAGGACCCCGGTGCGGGCAGGGGAGCCTGTATACAGAGCGGATGAAGAACTGATCCGAAGTGTGGTGGGCTTGCGGTCCAACGACAGGGTGGGGGCATACGTTGGCCTGCTGAACGGCTACGAGGTTCCGATATACCTGGACATCAACACCCTCGTGCAGAAGCATCTGAGCGTCCTGGCAAAGACAGGCGGGGGAAAGAGCTACATCACAGGTGTGATCATCGAAGAGCTGATGAAGCATGATGTCACAACCCTCATCGTGGATCCGCATGGTGAATATTCATCCCTGGCAAAGGCTGCAGAGCGCACCAGCGCCGGCGAGCGCTTCGACGTCTCC
Source organism: Thermoplasmatota archaeon (assembly GCA_040753455.1). GTDB lineage: Archaea > Thermoplasmatota > Thermoplasmata > SG8-5 > JACRNV01 > JBFMEL01. Next base: position 13,407 of record JBFMEL010000010.1, read on the forward strand.
CCGCGCTCCTACGCCGGCAAGATCCTTGAATACTCGCCCGACACGAAGGTAAATCCTCGTGCCATGCCGCTGAAGTTCACGCTTGCGCACCTCGAAGCCAGAGAGCTCCTGGCGATCGCGAACGTGAAGAACGTGAGGGCAGCCCTGCCCCCTGTGAAGCGGGCGATCGAGGCACTGCGGCGCAGCAAGAAAAACTACATCCTCTCTGACCTGATATCCTTCCTCGACGATGACGAGGAATTGCCTGCTGGCAACCTGCTCGCTGAGCTGGAGTACCTGCGCGAGATCGAGATCTTCGCAGCCCAGGGCACCAGGATGAGCGAGATCGTGCAGAAAGGGAAGACCACAATCCTAAACCTCAGGGGCTCGCCTCCAGACATCCAGGAACTGATCGTGAACCGCCTGGCTACAGCGCTCTTCGAGCTGAGGAAGCTGGACCAGGTGCCCCCGATGATGATGGTGCTCGAGGAGGCTCACAACTACTGCCCGCAGCAAGGGCAGACGACATGCTCAAAGATCCTGCGCACGATCGCAGCGGAGGGCAGGAAGTTCGGTCTCGGGCTGGCTGTGATTACGCAGCGCGCGGCCAAGGTGGACAAGAACGTGCTCTCGCAGTGCAACACGCAGATCATCCTGAAGATCACGAACCCCAACGACCTCAAGGCTGTGGTCTCCTCGGTGGAAGGGCTCACCACAGGGATGGTGGACGAGATCCAGCGTCTGCCTGTAGGGGTGGCGATAGTCACGGGAGGGAGCCTCACCATGCCCCTGTTCGTGGAGGTGCGCCCGCGGGAGACGGAGCACGGCGGCGAATCCGTCAAGATACTCGAAGAAGATTAGGGCTCGGGAGGCGCATCACCTTCTTCCCGGCATATACTCTCCCTCACCGCCTGTCCGATGACACCAGCAACGAAGAAAGCGCCGATGGAGACCAGCATTCCAGGGAGGCTCATGCGCAGCCCTGTGGCAACCAACTCCTCAGGCACTATGTCTGCTATCGCTGGGCTCCAGAGAGGGCTGAGGAGCAGTATGGTGGCGAAGAGGATACTGAAGATCCCAGTGAGAACGGATGCGTACACCACGCTCTCTATACCATCCATTGCCAGCCCTGCGAGCAATCCGAGGAGGGCGCCGGTGCCCATTATGAGCAGGACAGGGGGTGCTTGAGGCACTGGCCATACCACGTTGGGGAGAAACGCTGCGAAGTACAGGTAACCCAAGACAGGCATGCAGAGGAGCGCGAGCCCTATGACCTCCATAGCATTCTTGAGCTTCTCGGGGATCATCCGAGCCCTCCAGACCCTGGGGTGAGGTCCCAGCCGAGCCAGCGCTTGATGAACGGCAGTTCCCTGAGATATGCACCGTATCCTGCATAGTGGCGCTGCACCCCGGAGACGTACAGGTTCGCGCTGACGAACTGCCGCCACTCCAGTTCTTCTATCCCCAGCCCCTCCGCATAATGCGCGATCCCTTCCACCATCAGGAAGATGCTCTCGTTTCCCGGCCTGTAAAAGGTATAGGTGCGGAGGAAGGTGCTTGCCTGTTTGGGGGGGACATGCTCCTCCATCATGATGGGGATAGCGAAGACAGGTGCCCAGAGGATTGTAGCGTTACCCTCATGCGTGCGTCCGTCGGTCTCTATCCTTTCTGTGTCCGGCACTGCTTCGGCTTCGTAGTCGCGCACCCAGCCTTTGTACCCCATCGCCCAGAAATCCACACCTTTCGGTCCAGGGTTGCTGACCGTGATATTCAGGAACAGTTCTATCTGCTCTATCGTCCCGTTCTGAGCGCGCACCAGCGTTACACGGGGGACGACATCGAGCCCTAACAGCAACTTCGTCTCTGCAATCTCCGCGTAGTTGACGGCACTGCAGGCACTGAACACGCTGAATGCGCACGCCAGCGCCAGAAGCACGACGAGCACTATTCTGCGGAGACGATGATGCGTCATATGACTATCCCGCAGGCTCTGGCATCTCCACCCCGCTCACCTCGCCGTAGAACTGTTCTGCGAACCAGCAGAGGACGCGATGCCCGTCCGCAACCTCCACCATCTGGATATCAGGAGAGCTGCAGAGGTCTTGGGCATGCGGACAGCGCTGTCTGAATCTGCACCCTGGTGGGAGGTTGATGGGGCTCGGCACGTCCCCCTTGATAGCCACCTCTTCCCGCACATGGTCGGGATCGGGCACGGGCACAGCCGAGAGCAAGGCTCTCGTGTACGGGTGCGCAGGTCTGAAGATGAGCTCATCCGCGGGAGCGATCTCCACGATCTTTCCAAGGTACATCACACCGATCCTGTCGGACATGTACCGCGCGACAGCCACATCATGGGTGATGAAGAGATAAGGAATCCCGTATTTATTCCGCAGGTCGAGCATGAGGTTCATCACCCCGGCTCTTATCGAGACGTCAAGCATGGAGACAGGCTCGTCCGCCACGATGAACATGGGATCCACCACCAGCGCTCTGGCGATCGCCACGCGCTGTCTCTGCCCTCCACTGAGCTCGTGGGGGAACCTGCCCATGATCTCCCCCGCAGGTCTCAAGCCCGCGTCCTCCAGCGCCCTGATGATCCTTGCCTCTCGTTCTTCCTCAGGCAGATCAGGCTCGTGCACCACGAGCGGATCACCCACCGCCTGTGCCACCGTGAACCTGGGGTTCAGCGACTCATAGGGGTCCTGGAAGATCATCTGCATCCTGCGCCTGAACTGCTTCAGCTCGCGCTTGTGCAACCCTGCGATATCCGCGCCCATGAAGATGATGGAGCCTCTCGTGGGATGCTCAAGCCTGGTGAGAAGCCTGCCCACCGTGGTCTTTCCACACCCTGATTCCCCTACCAGTCCCAGTATCTCCGAGCGGTATATCTCCATGTCCACATCCTCGACCGCATGCACGAAGGTATCTGGCTCCCTGAAGGAGAGGAGCCCCTTCCTGATCGGGAAGAGCTTGGTGAGCCCCCTCGCAGTGAGGATCGGTTCATCCATCATCTCACCCCCAACAGCCCTTCGTGCATCTCCCGCGCGAAATGGCAGAGCGATCGATGTCCCGGGGCGATCTCGACAAAATTGGGAGGCTCAGAAGCGCAGATCTCCCTTGCGTATCTGCACCGGGGGTGAAATCTACACCCAGATGGAGGATGAAGAAGGCTGGGCGGGTTCCCAGGGATGGTAAGCAGGCGTCTCTTGGGTCCTTTGATGCTCGGGAACGCGCTCAGCAGCGCCTCGGTATACGGGTTTGCGGTCTCTTTGAAGATCTCACGTGCAGTACCGATCTCCATGATCTTGCCTGCATACATCACAGCGATGTCGTCAGCCGCCTCCGCCACTGTGGAGACATCGTGGCTGATGATGATCATCGCCATCTTGAACTCCTCCTGCAGCCTCTGCATCTCCCTCAGTATCCTGCGCTGCATGATGACGTCCAGGGCTGTGGTGGGTTCATCCGCGATGATGAACTTCGGGTTCAGCGCGAGCGCCATGGCGATCATCGCCCTCTGGCGCATGCCCCCAGAATACTCATGGGGATAGTGGTCTATGCGGTCCGGGGGTATGCCGATGAAGCTGTAGAGGTGTTCCACGCGCTTTCTAGCTGAGGAGTAGTCTGCATCCTCGTGTATGCGTATGGCTTCGATGATCTGGTCTCCCACCCTGTATACCGGGTTAAAGGCGTTCATCGCGCCCTGAAAGATCATCGAGATCTGTGCCCAGCGGATCTTCGTGATCTCTGGATGATATTCCCTGAGCCTGCCGTTCTTCATGCGCGTGACAGCCAAGAGGTCCTTTCCGCTGAAAAACACGCTCCCCTGCTTGATCACGGCGTTCGAGGGCAAAAGCTGCGTAACAGCGTATCCCAGGGTGGTTTTACCGCATCCAGATTCCCCCACCAAGCCCAGCGTCCTGCCCTCGTCCAAGGTGACGGAGACATCATCCACGGCATGCACCCAGCCGTCCTGGACCTCGAAGTGCGCCACCAGGTCTCTCACTTCCAGCAGGTGCATCTCAGCGCCTCCTCAGCCTTGGGTTCACGATCTCGTCCACCGCCCTGCCCACCAAGTAAAACCCTAGGGAGAGCAGCGTGATGGAGACCCCCGGCGGCAGGAGCCACCACCAGGCGGACAGTGTATTTCCAGATGTCTGGATCGTGGAGAGCATCTGTCCCCAGCTCACCACCTTCGGGTCCCCTAGCGCAAGGAAGCTCAGGGCAGCCTCGGTGATGATCGCCCCCGCCACGATCAGCGTCATGTAGAGGAATGTGAAGGGCAGCACGTTTGGAGCCAGATGCCTGAGAATGATCCGCATATCGCTCGAACCACCGATCCTTGCAGCATCTATGAACGGCCTCTCTTTCAGGGAGAGGGTCTGTGCCCTGATCACCCTGGCGATTCCCGGCCAGCTGAGCACGGAGAGGAGTATGATGATCGTCCAGATGCTCGGCCCCCATATCTGGATCGCGATCAGGATGATCGGAAGCCCCGGGATGACCAGCACGATGTCCGTGAGGCGCATCAGCAGCGTATCCAGGAGCCCACCATAATATCCTGAGATCAGCCCTATCAGCGTTCCCATGACCACCGTGATGAGTGCCGAGAGTATCCCCACCAAGAAAGCGATCTGCGATCCGTATATCAGGTGGGTGAGGATGTCATGTCCCACGCTGTCCGTGCCCAGGTAGTATGTGTTCCCTGATGGGTAAGTGCCTGGGGACAGCGGTGCCCTCGTCGAGCCTATGAACTGGAAGATCGTGGTCTCCCCCTTGACCGCGTCGAAATATAGTCCATGGACCTCGTTGCTGGAGAGGGTGCCGTACCGCGTGCCGCTCAGCGAGCCCACATCGGATATGAATCTCGTACCCGCCTCGGTGTCAAAGAAGATCTGCATCCCCTGCCTGGTGCTCCCTCCGACAGTGGTGATGCCAGCGTATATCCTGCCGCTCTCCCCGAGCACGAATACCTTGGAGACCTCCGTGACATAGAAGATCCGGCTCCCATGCTCCACCAGATCCCCGTTGAACCCCTCGTCAACCGCGCCTATGCTCCCCTCACCGTAACTCACCCTGTAGACGCGCGCATAAACACCGCCCTTCCGCTCCTGAAAGTTGTAGAGGATGTGAAGGCTCTGGCCCTTCGATGGGCTGCACCCCACCACACTTCCCTCGATCCCAGGATCAAATACGTGTATCACAGAGATGTTTGCCATAGAGATGAAGACCACACCATCCCCGGCCTCTCCTTGGACAGGTGCGAACACATAGGGGGGAAAGCTGACCCTGGAATAGCCCATCGGTGCTCCGGGGGATGCAGGGGCGCCGGAGAGCGTGAGGTTCATGACGCACTTCACACCCCCCTTCATGTCGAAGAATGTGATGTTCCCTTCCCCGGGAAGCAGGATGCCGGACGCCTCAGGAAAATCCTTGTTCAGGTAAGCCAAGGGTTCTTGGGAGATCGTCATGTTCAGGTCTAACACCACCTCCGCGCTCCTCAGCCCCTGCTCGTTCCACAGGTATTCCAGGCGATACACGACAGCGCGATGCTCGTCCGCAGCCACGACATATCTGTAAGGTCCTTCCTTGAAGGGTATCACCCCCACGTAGTACTCGCGCTGCGACGGGATGTCGTACATCTCTCCCGCAGAGAGCGGGTCCTGAACAAGCCACCTGGGCGCGAACCCGAGCTCCACGCGATACAGGACGCAATCCTCTGAGGGATAGAGGAACGGGTCTATGACCGCGAAGGTCTCGTTTGCCACGATCCCCAGAAGACCGTTGCGCTTGGGATCTCCTCGAAAGTTGCCGGCACTGTCCACCCCTGGGCAGAGATAGAGGAGATGCTGAAGGGGAGGCTCGAGCCCCAGCGCAGTGATGTTGACCTCGATGGAGATGTTGCCTATCTCGAAGGGGGTGGCCTCGCTCACCAACGCCGACTCCATGAAGTCCATGTATATGTGCCCCTCCTCAACGGGAAGGATGTGCCATATCCCCCCGTTCCTATTGACGTATTGTGGGGTGGTGGGACCAAGCACAGGCTCCAGGTATGCGCCCTGTGGAAACGTTTTGTGGTATATCTTGAGCTCGAACACGTCCTCGTCCGGGGCGAGATACTCTGGGGTGAAGGGAGAGATGAACGGGGCTAAGAGCGCCATCATTCCGAATGCCACGATGAGGCCGATCCCGATCATCCCCAGCCTGCTCTGCCTGAGCGCCTTCCAGCCAATGCTGAGCAATGCACCGTAGCGCCTCAATGCCTTCGAACCCCGCCCCCCTCTCATACCCTCACCCTCGGGTCCAGCCAGCCGTACAGCAGGTCAGCCACGATGTTCCCCAGTATCACCAGCGTGGAGATGATGAAGAGCGTGGAGCCTGCGAGGAAGTGATCCTGGTCGTACAGGGCATGGAGGTATGTGTATCCGATCCCTTGGTAGGTGAATATCTGCTCCAGGATGATGGCACCGCCCGCTGCCAGCGCCAGGGAGATGGTGAAGGATGTGACTACTGGCAGGTAGGCGTTGCGGTTCGCATGGCGCACGCGCACCTGGCGCTCCGTGAGCCCCTTCGCCTTGGCAGTGAGGATGTAGTCCTCGCCCATTACCTCTAGAAGGGAGGTTCTCATGAGGAGGATCACCCCGGCGATCCCGATCAGCACGAGCACTATGAGGGGCAGAGCCATGTGCCAGAGGAAATCTATATACTCGAACCCCCAGGTGCTGGGGGAAATCTTGAACATCGCCGCTGTCTCCTCTGGTCCACTGAAGCCGCTGAGCGGAAACCAATTCAGCTGAAAGGAGAATATCCAGATGCAGATGAGCCCTATCCAGAAAGAGGGCATGTTGTAGAAGATGAGGGATGTGACCACGGTGGCACCCTCTGCCACTCCCCCCCTTCTCCAGCCGATGTACGAGCCGATCATCACCCCCAGCACATAGACGATGATTGTCTCAGTGCCGAAGAGTATCAGCGTCCTAGGTAAGCGCTCTTGGAGTATATCCAGCACCGGTCTGTTGTGGGAGTAGGAATGCCCGAACCGCAGGGTGAACATGTTGCTCATGAAGATGAAGTACTGCTCGTGATAGGGGCGGTTGAGCCCGAACTCGCGCTCCAGCTCGCTCAAGCGTGCCTCGGTGATCGTCGGGTCCAACTTGTATTTTGAGAGCGGATCACCGGGCATCCAGTCGAACAGCAGAAACACGATGCTCGTGACGATGAAGAGCGTCACTAGACCCTGCAGAAGCCTGCTCACCACGAACTTGCTCATGTTAGCCAATCAGACCACCATGCGCGCCGAACCAGGAAAGCATGCACATCATATTTGAGGGTTATGGTATCCATCTTCCTATTGCACCATCAACCTACATCGTGAGCAGCGAGCCAGCGCATAAGGTGGCGCAGGACAGGCAGAGAAGGGGGGCGTGGCACTCGCAGGCGAGAGATAGTGTATCCATCTATATTCGTATCCTCGGCTGTCTCAACATCCAGCTTCCAGCGGAGAAACAGTTATATCCGTCTGCATCATCCACGATGCCAGAGGGCCCATAGATCAGTCCGGAAGATCGCCTGCTTTGCAAGAGGGGCACCACCCCCTTCACCCCCTAAAGGGATTTGACGATGGATCCCGGGGTCTGGGTCTCCAAAAGAGCAGGAGGTCTCGGGTTCAAATCCCGATGGGTCCATTTTTCTTATGTCTAGCTCGAACTCCCACTCAAGGGTTTGCTATGTATAGCAACTCCCCCCCCCTCACCTGCAAGGGCAAGGTGATCACCCTCTCCGCCCGAACATCCTCTCCAGCTCTGCCCTGGTGATGCGCACTCGTGTCGGACGGCCATGGGGGCAGGTCTTTCCGCTGGGCAGGCGCTCTGTCCCCTCCACGATCTTCTCCATCGCTGCCCTCTCCAAAGGTTCGCCAGCCCTCACCGCGGAGTGGCATGCGATCAGCCGGAGCACCTCTTCCCTGTGCTCTTCCGCAGCTGATCTGCGGAGGCGCGCGATCTCGGTGATGAGGTCGCTCAGCCGCTCCGGGGCTTCCAATGCGCCAGAGACCACTGGTATCCCTCTCACCAGGACGGTGTCCTCACCGAACCGCTCTATGTCGAACCCTGTCTCTATCAAGAGGGGAAGGGTCTCATCCAGCAGCTCCATCGTCATCGGTTCGAGCTCGATCGCCCTTGGCTCGATGAGACGCTGCTCAGCCCCCCTGTCCAAGCATCTGAGCTGCTCGAAGACTATGCGCTCGTGCGCCGCATGCTGATCTATGATCTCCAAACCATCGTCCCTCTGCAGAAGGATGTAGGTGTTCATAATCTGCCCCACCACTGTCCATGGCGAGGCTGGGATGCGCTCTGAGCTGGTAATCTCTTCCGTCCGCAGCTTGGACTGTGCCGCGTGCCTTGGCGCCGGGGGAAATGGCTTCTCAGTGCTCTCCACCACTCCCCTCACCTCTGGCGTGGGGATCAGGTCAGCCTCAGCCAGCGCCGCGCTGACTGCCTCCCTTATACTTTCGTATACTGCGACGTCGTCTCTGAACCTCACCTCGCGCTTCGTCGGATGCACGTTGACATCCACCTCTGCAGGGGGAATGGAGATGCACAGGACAGCTACAGGATGGCGCCCCCTCATGAGCAGGGAGCCGTACCCCTCCATGATGGCGCTGGGTATCATCGTGGATGCGAACGGTCGGGAGTTCACCACAAGGGTTTGATGTATCGGGTCAGAGCGCGTGAGCGCAGGCTTGGAGATGTATCCGCTCAGCTCGATACCATGCGCTCTGTGTGCAACAGGGACCATCTGCTGCGCCTGCCTGCGCCCCAGCACTGCTGCGATGGCTTCATGGAGGCTGCCGTCTCCACGGGTGCGCAGTATCTCCTTTGTCTCCGTGCTCAAGCAGAACCCCACATCTGGCCTGGCAAGGGAGATGCGCGCCACCACGTCCACGATATGCGCGGTCTCGGTACGTGCGGAGCGCAGGTACTTCAGCCTTGCCGGGACGTTGGAGAACAGTCCTCTCACGCTCACGGTGGTGCCTGGCTCTCTGGCGATCTCACCTTTAGAGATGATCTTTCCATGCCTCACAACCAGCCTTGTGCCCACTTCCGCCTCCTCCTCCTCCCTTGTGAAGATCTCCACCTCTGCCACCGCTGCTATGCTGGGCAGCGCCTCTCCCCTGAATCCGAGGGTGCGCAGGGCTCTGAGGTCTTCGAAGCGCGATATCTTGCTGGTCGCATGGCGCTCGAACGCCAGCTCTGCATCCCCGGGGCTCATCCCGCAGCCGTTATCCGATACGCGGATCATCTTCAGCCCTGCGCCAGAAATGAAGACATCGATCCTCTGCGCGCCTGCGTCCAGCGAGTTCTCGATCAGCTCCTTCACCACAGATGCAGGGCGCTCGATCACCTCGCCTGCCGCGATCTTGTTCACGGTTGTTAGGTCCAAGACCTGGATTTTATTCGGCATGCTCCACCTTCCTCTTCAGCTCCTGCAGCTTCACCAGCGCCTCCAATGGGGTCATCTCCTCCACCTTGAGCGCTTTCAGTTCTGTGGTGATCTGGCTGTCCGCTGATCGCTGCTCGAAGAGCACCAGCTGCGTGTATTCCCTCCTTTTCCATCCTCTGGGTTTTCTGTTTCCTATGAGCCCCGCGCCCTCCTCGAGACGCTTCAGAACATCCTTCGAGCGTGTGATCACCTCAGCGGGTATCCCTGCGAGCGCAGCCACATGTATCCCATAGCTGCGGTTCGTGCTGCCTGGTATGACCTTGTACAAGAAGACCATCCCCTCCTTGTCCTCCTTGACTGCGATGTGGTGGTTCGCAACTCCTAACAGGACTTCCTCCAGCGCGGTGAGGTCATGATAATGCGTGGCGAACATCGTCTTTGCCCCGATCCTCCTGCTGTGGATGTATTCAGCCACGGCGCATGCCAAGCTCATGCCGTCGTATGTGCTCGTCCCCCTGCCGATCTCGTCCAGGAGGATCAGGCTCCTCTGGGTTGCGTGCCTCAGTATCTCGGCCACCTCTACCATCTCGGTCATGAACGTGCTCTGCCCTCTCGCCAAATCGTCGTACGCCCCCACCCTGGTGAAGATCCTGTCCACGATGCCGAGCTTCGCGGAGCGCGCGGGCACGAACGAGCCGACCTGCGCCATGAGGACGATGAGCGCCACCTGGCGCATGAATGTGGACTTCCCAGCCATGTTCGGACCCGTGATGATGAGCAGCCTGCTCTTCCCGGCATCTAGGATCGCGTCGTTAGGCACGAAGCGCTCGCCGAGCACGCCCTCCACCACAGGATGCCTCCCGCCGATGATCTTGATCTCATCCCCCTCGAGCACCACAGGCCGCACGTACCTGTTGCGCTCCGCAGCCTCTGCGAAGGAGGCGAGCGCATCCAGCCTCCCGAGCGCCTTGGCTGTGCGCTGAATCTCTGCAGCGTATCTGGCTACCTCGCCACACAGTCCCTTGAAGATCTCTCTTTCCATCTCTATGCTGCGCTCCTCGGCGCTCAGCACCTGGGCTTCCATCTCCTTCAGCTCCGGGGTGGTGAAGCGCTCTCCGCTCGCCACGGTCTGCCTCCTCTCGTAGTTCTGAGGCACACGCGCGAGATTTGGTTTCGTGATTTCTATGTAATACCCGAATACCCGTGTGTAGCCTACCCTCAGCGACCTTATCCCAGTCCTCTGGCGCTCCTGCGCTTCGAATCTAACGATCCACTCCTTTCCCCTCAGCTTCGCTTCCCGAAGCTTATCCAGCTCCTCCGAGCAACCTGTCCTGATCACACCCCCCGCGTCCAGTGAGGATGGAGGGTCAGGGTTCAGTGTGCCCTTTACCTTTTCAACGAGGGGGTCGCAAGGCTCGATCTCCACGCCGATCTCCTTAATCATCTCAGATGCTGGGGACCAACTCGTGATCAAATGCCTGAGATCTTTTGCACAGGCAAGGGAGGCTGCGAGCTCCACGAGCTCCCTCGGGTTCGCGCTCCCATACACACTGCGGCTCACCAGGCGCTCCATATCCCTGATATCCCGAAGGAGGGGGAGGAGTTCGTCCCGCACGCTCGGGTTCGCGAGGAGCGCATCCACAGCGTCCTGTCTCTTCCTGATATCCTCTGGGCTCAAGAGCGGCTCTGCCAGCCATTTGTAAAGGGTGCGCGCGCCAGCCTTCGTATGGGTGCGGTCAAGCACAGAGAGCAGCGTATCATCCCTACCACCATCCCTGATGTTCTCCAGCACCTCCAGGTTCCGAAGGGTGACACGATCGAGCATCATGCGCCTCTCTGTGTCGACCCTGAGCAGCGTGGTGAACTGGTTGATAGAGCCTTTCTGCATCTCCCTCATGTACGCCAGGGCAGCGCCTGCCGCCACCAGCGCTGGCGCGTCCTGAGAGAGCTGTTGAGCCAGCCCAGGGAACTGCTGCCTTAGGACAGCGATGGCAGCCGCAGCCTCAAACGCCTCCTGCCTGTACCAGGAAATGATGGTGCCTGGCGCATCCTCCGACCTGGGAAAGTTCGAGCCTTCCGGGACGAGGATCTCTGCGGGCTTAACGCGCGCGATTTCCGCCGCAACGCAGCCCTTGTCCACCTCCAAGGTGCGTAGCTCCCCCGTAGATGTGTCTGCGAGTGCGATCCCCGCCCTGTCCCCTGCATCGAATACAGACATCAGGTAGTTGGAGAGCCGCCCGTCCAGCAGCGCCTCCTCCATTACTGTCCCGGGTGTAACAACCCTCACGATCCTCCGCTCCACCAGCCCCCTGCCCGACGGGGTCCCGAGCTGCTCGCATATCGCCACCTTGTATCCCTTAGCGATCAGCCTTGCCAGGTACGTGTCGAGGGCATGGTGCGGTACCCCTGCCAAAGGCACCTGGGTCTCCTTGCCCCTGTCCCGCGTGGTGAGTGCTATGCCCAGCTCTCTGGACGCAAGCTCCGCATCCGCGCCGAACGTCTCGTAAAAGTCCCCAAGCCTGAACAGGAGGATCGCCTCTGGATGCTCCTTCTTCAGCGCCTCATACTGCTCCATGAGCGAGGGGTGCCTTGCCATACCTCTCTCCAGTGCTTTTTCAGTGCAACCGCTACGCGCTATAAAACCCTTTGCGAACCTATTTAAAATACATGGGTGTTCCCTATCTGTGATCCTCGCATGATTGCCAGGAGATCGTTTCTCATCATGGTGACACAGGCGACCAGCGCCATTATGGGGGTGGTCGGTCTGTTCGTGCTCGCGAAGTGCTGGGGCGAGTTCGCCACCACTGCTCTCGGCGTCATCGGCTTCGGCATGGCATCCATTGGGATGTTCTCCTTCCTGATGAATATGGGCTTCGACAGTGCCCACATAAAGAGGGTCTCGGAAGGACAGGACCTGGGGAGATGCATCGGCACCTTCCTCGCGATCAAGCTGGTCCTCACCGGATGCATGATCGCAGCCGTGTTCGGCAGTCTGGCGATCTGGACGTATGTACTGCATCAGGGGATATACGACGCCACGAAGGAGAGCGCCCTGTACCTCTTCATGGGCGTGTATGTTCTGCTCAGCCTCGCGCAGGTCCCCACCTTCACCTTCGTGGCTCGAAGAGAGATCGCCAAGCACCGCATCTCAGAAACGATGGAGGCGCTGACGAGGGTGCCGTTAGCCGTGCTCGTGGTGCTCGCTGGGGTCACGGGCGCATACGTGGGAACGAGCGCACTCAACCCGATCGACATTCCGCCAAGGTATCCATGGCCCGAGATCCTTCAGCCCATCCAAGAATTCCTGGCTGCACACGCCATCGGCGCGCTGACCACCACATACCTTATCGGTGCAGCAGCCGTCTTCATCACCGCCTACATCATGTTTAGGAGGTATCCTATCAAGCGACCCACCAGGGAATTCGCCAAGAGCTACCTGGCGTTCGCTGCCCCAATGATGGTCGTGCAGGTGATCGCAGTGATCTCCATAAACCTGGACAAGGTGCTGCTTGGGTATTTCTGGATCGCTGAGGAGGTGGGATATTACTTCGCTGCCCAGCGTCTTGCCACATTGGTGATGATGTTCTCCACTGCCGCGGGGGTCGTGCTGTTCCCCACGATATCAAGCTTCCACACAGAAGAGAGGTTCGATGACATCAGGCACACAACGCATAGCGTGGAGAGATATGTCTCGATGCTGATCACCCCTCTCGTGATATTCATGATCCTCTTCAGCGATGAGATCATCGCCATCTTCCTGACCAGTTCCTTCCACTCGGCAGACAGCCTGCGCATCCTCTCGCTCTACGTCCTGTTCAACACACTGAGCATGCCGTATGCGTACGTCATTCAAGGGATGGATAGACCCGGGCTGCTGGCAAAGATATTTGTCATAGGATATGGCATCAACATCTGCCTGAATCTGTTATTCATCCCCGCAAACGGCATCCTCAGCCCATGGGGCGTGCTGGGCGCGAGCGGTGCAGCGGCAGCATCAGCCATCTCGATGCTCCTGATATGCATCGGTCTCAGGATCGGAGCGGAAAGGGTTGCAGGCTTCCGCGCCTTCCAGGCGCGTGTCGTCCATCACTTCTGTGCCGCGATCCTCGCAGCCTTAGCGCTGCACCTCTTCCGTCTCCTTTTGAATCCGCTGAGATGGTATCACCTTCTTGGTCTAACCTTGATCGGGCTGGGCATCTACCTGGCTGTGCTCTGGGCAATAGGAGAGTTTCGAAGAGGGGAGCTTAAATTGATCCTGGACACCATAAACCCCAGAGGCATCATCCAGTACATCAAGTCAGAACTAAAGGGGAAGGGTGAATCCTGAGCTCCCGCTAAATAGGCACATGTCCACCATATCCCGGAGGGATTTGGAGTATCTGGGTGCGAGAATGGAGCGCCAAACTCCGTAGAGAAATCACGCGCCCATATAGGCACATGAAATGAAAAAGCCGCGGCTACCCGAAGATTCGATGCCAGCTTTGAGATCATGGGACATTGTGATACAGATGATGTCCCTATAAAACGGGAGGTAAGGGAAAATGCCTGGGCATCTGCGCATCAAGATGCCGAGGACTTCAGCTTGTATGACTCGACGATAGCCTCCAGTATCAGCTCCTGCATGGCGCGCTCCTGGGCGGCGCTCTCAAGGCGTAAATAGGGCAGGGCGATGGCCGCCAGGGCGACGGTGACCTTGATGAGGCACGTCCCGCCCTTAAAGGCGAGGTTCTTGTGGAGGTGCGCGTCGGCGGACATCGCCCCCAGCAACCTATGCAAGTGGAAATCCTTCTCGATGATGTCTGTCCTTTTCGGCTTGCCCAGTGCGTTCAGGCGCTCGAAGAACTCCTTCATGGCAGGTGCCCCAGGGCTTTCTGAAAGCGCAGAGGATAGCGCTTGAGGTACTTCGAGAGCTTTTCCTTGTCGAGATGGGCAGCGTACTCGTCGATGAATGCTCTTGGTGAGCCCTTCCCGCTTCGGTGCGCCCTGTACGCCAGGTCGAGGACGGTCTTCTCGGGGTCAGAGTAGGCAAATCCTTCTTTTCGGACGACGCCGAAGCCCAAACGGTCGGCGCTCCACCTGTGGAACCGGAACTTCGAGCCGAGGATGTCGATTACCTTGGTGGTCCTGAACGAGTCTGTGGCAACTGAATCGACAGCGAAGTACTCATGGGTCATGCCGTTGAGCTTAAGGGCAGTCTCCAGACAGAAGTACCAGCGCTTCACGCCCTTCATCTCCAGGGCTTTGGCCACCAGCTCGTAGGTCGTGCGCTCGGAGAAGGATCGCTCACGCTCGTCGGCGCTCCGGACGTAGAATATTCCCCGAAGGATCCGAGCTATGTATTTGTGGCGCTGCAGGTAGTCGATACTCTCCGCTCGGTCGATTCCCGCGCTCTTGGCGAGCGCGCGTATCTCGGAGGAGTTGACTATCCTTTTACCGTCGATGAGCAATTTCATCCATATAGCTGGCGCTTTCATCTGGGTCATATCCTGTCTCTTTTTGACAGGTTATGACATAAACGTATTTATGCCTTTCTGGGAGGATAGTCTCTGCGAGGTTGTATATATCGGGCGAGGAGATGCCCCTTTTCACTCAGAAGATGTGCTCCCATTGACCTCCTACATGCCCAGATTGGAGCATATGAAACACGACTTCGCAGAGACCATATCTAGTACGGCATATTCGCCATTCAAACCGAGAAATATGAGGACCAAACTCGGTGGGAGGCAGGATAAGGATCCCGACCTTGAGCAGACAAAGAGCCTCTATGGAGACACATGCTCATACAAGGCTACAGCGAAAGCATTAGGCGCGTTGTACTCTACAGTTCGCAGAGCATTGGCCCAAAACAGGGAGCAGAAACCACCGATAGACCCTACGTGGCATCCCCATGAGAACCACAAGAAGCCCCTATTACTCGTTGGGATTTACCTTCCCCTTGCAGATGTAAATTTTCTTGCCATCCTTGTAGAAGAGGATGTACTGTCCGTTCTCAACGCCTCCAAGCTCCTCCTGCACCTTCTTGGGGATCGTTATCTGGAGTTTGCCACTGACCTTCGCATGACCAAGCTCTGTCATGCTTTCCCCGAATAAATACTTCAGGTTTAAAATAATCCTACGAAACAAAGGAACAACGAAACCTTGATATGGGGTTGGTGTTATGTGGGCTGGAGACACTGAGGTGATGCTTCATGTCCGAAACCGAAGGGAGCAAAGGAAGTGCAAAGAGTCATCTAAGGAGAGGTTGGAGAGGAGTAGTTGTAGGGACGATGTTACTGGCGGGAGTGTTGATGTTGTCTTCCGTTCCAGTCAAAGCATGGTCGGTTGATGGCGCACTTAATTATCCCACAACAATTTACCCTGGAGCTACATATACATTTTCACTCGATCTTACAAATACTGGCTCAAAGCCTATGCGTATTGATGAGATTTGGCTCGGATTTGACTGGCAACCTGAAGGTGTGATGTACACAAACGACGACACACCAAAAGTTATTGATAGTGGAGATTCTTACACATTTAGTTGGTCAGTAGCGATACCTGATGGCATTCTAACAAATACTCACCACGTAGCAACGGTCCTTATTGAAGCTGCAGATCCAGGTTGGCTCACAGAATGGGGCTCTCCTTACCGGGATACTC
>JBFMEL010000011.1:0-29388 GCA_040753455.1 Thermoplasmatota archaeon
ATCACCTCTAAATGCCAAGAGAGCAACTGCGCTTTTCTTTTCATAGGATTGCTTGAGCAAGAGCCACGCGAGAGACTTGGCAAACCTTATCTTTTTCTCCATTCTCATCGATGAAGAGGAATCAAGCAAAATAATGTAAAGTGCCTCACCTCTGCTAATCCTCACCTTCTCCATAAGATGCTCTGGTAGAACTTCCAACTTCCCGGTTTCTTTAATCGTTTTCCTTAAAGTCGCATCGATTGCCACGCTTTGGGGATTTTTGTTTTCCCTCGCTTTAACATATAACCCTCTTTCGCCCTCTATTTTTGGAAAGTCCCCTCCCTGCACAGAGTCGGTTGATTTAAGTTTCAATATGTCTTTTTTTATCTCGGCGTCTTTCTCAAAGTCAAATACTTCGTTTTTCCTCTTTGCCTGTAGAATGGTTTCTATCATTTCTCCTTGGATTGTTGCTCCCTTTTCAAAAGGTTTCTGACGCGTTCTATGAGAAAGCGCTAGTATGGCAGCTTCTTTTATGTCATCTTCAGTTACATAATTTCTTCCGCTTAATCCGGCAATTGCTTTTGCAGCCTTCTCTGTCACTATATCGGCGCGGTGCGTTTTAATACCAAGAGATGTCGTTATTTCAACAATCTTCTCAATCATATCCTGGGTTATCTTGACCTGTTGAAGATTTGCCTGGGTGTTAACTATGCGTTTCCTCAATGTTTCCTGCTCATCGTTGAATTGTTCCTCAAATTTCCATGGATCAGAATCAAACATCCTGCGGTATTCCATCACTTTGAGCCTATCCTCTTTTGAAGATAACGCATTTACTTCCACACATAGCCCGAAGCGATCCAATATCTGAGGTCTCATGTTACCTTCTTCTGGATTCATGGTACCAACGAGGATAAAGCGTGCTGGGTGGTAAAGAGAGATTCCTTCCCTTTCCACAATATTAACCCACATAGCAGCAGAGTCCAGAAGGATATTGACAAGATGGTCGTCAAGTAAATTTACTTCATCAATGTAGAGTATATTTCTGTTGGCTCTCGCTAAAATGCCTGGCTCCAATGCCTTTATACCTTCTTTGAGTGCTCGTTTGATGTCAATTGTTCCAACTACCATATCTTCTGTTGCAGATAAAGGCATATCAATAATTTCCATCTTCCTTTCAACCCATGGTAGATTTCCATCCTTTTTGTATCGTTCCTGACAAGATTTGCACATAAGTCTTAAATTGCCGGGATGACAGTTGAAAGGACAACCTTTAACAACCCTTATTTTGGGTAACAGATCCGCTAATGCACGCACAGCAGTAGATTTTCCAGTACCTTTATCTCCTTTAATTAGAACACCACCGATACTCGGGTCTATAGCATTAATTAACAATGCTTTTTTCATCAGGTCTTGGCCAACTATTGCAGTAAATGGGAACATTACGAACTTATGGTGCATGTTTTATCTCCGTAATACTTTTTTTTTATTTTTCGTGCTACACTTAAAGAACTTTAACTTAAAAAACTCAATCATAAGCCGCCGAGCCCAATGTCATATAACGGCCGAGCTGATCTGAAGTTCCCCGAATGGGAATTTGGGCGGAGGGGGTACAACCCCCGAAGCCAGATAGCCGCGTGTTAGGCGAGCTGAGCGTAAGCGAAGGCGAGGCACGGAGTGCCGGAGAGTGCCCCAGCCCCCCAAATAATGTGAATCTCATTTTTTCAAGTCCTTAAGCATTTTCTCAAATACGGGTTTTAATGGAGGTATTTCCTCTCTTGTGGTCTTCCATACCCTTTTTATGTCAGCACCGAAATAAGCATGAATGAGCTTATTTCTCATCCCTGTCATATCTCTCCAAGGAATTTCGGGATACTTCTCCTTTACATCATCAGGAATATTTTTGACTGCTTCACCAATGACCTCTATAGCTCTTATCACAGCAAATACAGTTTTATCATCCTGAATAAAATCTTCATATTCCATACCCTCAACAAATTTCATACTTTTGCTCGTAGCGTCGATGACATCTTGAATGTAATCTCTGAACTCTCTCTTCATGCGTAAACAACCTCTTTCAATATTTGCTTTCCTATCCGTGGTTTTAATGCAGATTTTTCCACTAGATCCACCTTAATACCAAGAAGGTCGCTCAGGTGGTTCTCTATCTCTACAAATTTTAAAAGCCCTATATCTGCCTCTTGCTCAAATTCAATGAGAATATCCAAGTCGCTCCCCACTCTAGCTTCGTTTCGTATATAAGAGCCAAATATCCCAATCCTTTTGATGCCGTACCTCCTACTCAGTTCCTTTTCATGTTTCTTAAGGATAGCTGTTATTTCCGTGAGAGTGTTTTTGCCTTTCATACAGTCACCATGGCTTATCTTTATTTTAATTTTACCATCAAAGCGGGCTTGGGCATTTCGCCTAACGGCCGAGCGTATCTGAAGTTCCAAGCGAAGCGAGGAATTTGGGCGGAGGGGGTGCAACCCCCGAAGCCAGATAGCCGCGTGTTAGGCGACCTAAAGGGCGAGCCACTATAGTGGCGAAGCGTTTTGCTTGACGTCGTCATCACATCACCTCGTCAACTCTTTGAGTTTCTCGATCGTCAAGTCTGCGTCTCTAAGGATGCTCTTTAGGATCTTAGGATGGAGAATTTTCTTTGAATGATATGGTAGAGTTATCCTCTTTCCCTCTGCGTTTTTGTAAATCATATGGCTCCCGCTCTGGCGGACACAAACAAAACCTGTTTTTTCCAATGCCTTGATTGCCTTGTCAGAGGTTATGCGGGGGAGTTTTTCGCTCATACCGCTACTTCCAAAGAGGTCAGGCTGATCGTCTCCGCTGTAGGAATCGCTTCCTTGCTTTCCAACCTATCCTCTATGTGAAGCCGAATAGCATCCCTAATGTTTGCCAAAACCTCTTCGTAGTTATCCCCCTGTGTATAACACCCCTGAAGTTCTGGGCAGAAGGCGAAGTATCCGTCCGCGTCTTTCTCGATTACCACGGAGAGTCGATAAATCGTCAAGCGCTCACCTCAACGGGCAGTATATGTCCGACCCTTAAATACTTTATTACAAGGATATATATTCGTGTGCGCCAAGCAAAATGTCGCCTAACGGCCGGCTTCGGGCTATACGAAGTTTGGCTTCACCGGAGACCTTTCTAAGCCTTGGCACAGATGGCCCCCTTCTCCACCTCGAAGGTCGTTATAACCGCATGCCTTTCTCCCTCAATCGGGAACTGTGTGATGTAAAGACATAAGACCTCTCTTCATGCGCAAACACCCTCTTTGAGTATAGGTTCTCATGAATCCTGGTGAGGCTATTTTTTCCTCCCCTACAGGGAACGCAGTACTAGGTTTATCCACCTTGGGTCTTTCGCGCAAGTTCGGATATTCGTACCCCGGACATGATGAGATCCTGTGCGAGGCAAGGAAGCTCGGAAGCTGCAACGCGCGCCTGCGCTCTTGTATCACGATCGCGCACGGTGACTGTGCCATCCTCCAGGCTCTGATGGTCCACAGTGATGGAGAACGGTGTGCCGACCTCGTCCATCCTCGCATAGCGCCTGCCGATCGAGCCGGCGTCATCGTAGAATGTGGCATGCCCCGCGGCACGCAGTGCTCTATCTATCTCCGTGGCTATGCCAGCGAGCCCATCCCTCGGCAGGAGGGGAAAAACCCCGAACTTAATCGGTGCAACGATCGGCTGCAGGCGCAGGACTGCGTACTCTCCATCCTCATGGTAGCTGTGCTCCATCACTGCGTAGAGGATGCGGTCCAACCCATATGAGGGCTCGATCACATGCGGCACGATACGTCTGCCAGAGAGATACTCCTTCACCCTCTTCCTCTCGAAGCACTCCTGCGGCACCACCACCCTTTCCTCCTTGAGATGCAGGGTGAGGGAGCCATCATCGGCGATGAGGGAAGGGTCTGCGGTGCCCAGCGCCTCGGCGATCTCCTTTGCCCTCCTCTTAAAGATCGGACCCAGGCGCGGGTGTATGGGTGCGATCACCTCCCTCTCGACGATCTGCGGCTCTGGGAAGCGCTCGAAGACCGTGAGCTGCGCCCCTGAATGCTTGATGTGCTGCTCTAGGTCGTATGAACCTCTATCTGCTATCCCCACGAGCTCGATCCATCCCTGGGAGAGGAGTGCCTCGGCGTCCCAGCAGTCGCGTGCATAGTGTGCCATCTCTGTGGGCATGTGCTGTCTGAACCTCAGACGTGCATCATCTATCCCCACATTCAGGAGAAAGCGTCTAGTCAGGCAGAGGAAGTAGGCAAGTGCCTCATGGGCGATGATCCCACTGTCCACAGCCTCCCGCGCGCTCAGCCCTGCCCCCTCACCCTCATGGGGCACGAGGTGGAGGATATCACCTTCCATCTCTGGAAACCTCGCCCAGTCCTTGTGCTCCGGATGCACGAAGACCTCTGCCTCCATCATGTTGAACTCCCTCAGGCGCAGCAGCCCCTGCCTGGGTGAGATCTCGTTCCTGTATCCCCTGCCGACCTGCACCACGCCGAACGGCATGCGCTCCCTGACGTATCTCTGGAGGTTGGAGAACGAGAAGAACATTGCCTGCGCGGTCTCGGGTCTGAGATAGCCGATCCTTGTCCTGCCTGCAGAGCCTATCGTCGTGCTGAACATCAGGTTGACAGTCCTTGGGGGCGAGAGCTCCCCGCCGCACGAGGGGCACTTGATCCCATGCTTTTTCAAGATGTCGGAGAGCTCTTCCATCCCGGGCTGTGGTCGCCCTGCAGAAGGATGTGCGTCTTTTGCCCATGCCATGGTGCCATCGCTGAGCAGGTGGTCCGCCCTGAACGCCTCACCGCACTCCCTGCATTCCACGGAGAAGTCCGTGAACTCCCCCGCATGCCCGGATGCCACGAATATCTCCTCGGGCGTGAGAGTGGGCGAATCGATCTCAGCGAACCCTTCACCCAAGACGTAAAGGGATCGCCAGCGCTCCGCGATGTTCCTCTTCAGGGCTGTGCCGAGGGGCCCGTACTCGTAGAAGCCTGCCGCACCTCCGTATATCTCGAAGGCAGGGTAGAAGAATCCCCTCCTCTTCGCAAGCGCTAAAAGACTGCTCTCGTCCATTTCATAGGCCTCTAGATTTATCGTCCATCAGGATCACTTTTCCAGCGCTTTTAGGATATCCATCTGATAGACCATGGCGATCAGGCGGTCCTTGGTGTCCAGCAGTGGGATCTGGCCGAAATCGTTAATCCTCATGGTCCGTGCCACCTTGCTGACCGGTGTCCTGCGGAACGCGGTCACAGGGTGCCGCGTCATCACCTTCTTCACAGGCACCTTTGGCAGCTCGATGTGCTTGACCTCATAATAGAGCCTCAGCACGTTCCTGATACCCTCCCATGTCCATGGGTTCTCCTCCTCGCCCAGCCCGAGCTCAGCCATCTGCACCTTGCCGTTGATGAAGGTGAGGTTGAATATGTCCCTGTCTGTCACTATACCGCTCAGGTGCCCAGAGGCATCTATCACAGGCAGGGCGCTCACCCCTGCGATGTTGAGGATCGCAGCCACTGCTGGCAGTGGAGTGCCCTCATAGACCGGGACACAGGGTGTGCCCGCGTACTCCTCCACCGGGGTTTTCAGGCTCATCTCCTCTATCGCTTGGAGGAAGTCTGCGGGTGTGAGGATCCCGACCAAGTGCCCCTTCTCCAGCACCGCCAGGTGGTGCACCCCTCTCTCGATCATGAGGCTTGCTGCCCTCTCCAAGGAAGCGCCAGGACTGAGCACAGGGTAGTCCTTGGAAAGCAGCAGCGCAGTCTGATCCTCCCCTGGCTTGGCATTGATCATCTGTCTCGTGACGATCCCCACGTACGTGCCGTCCTTCTTGTTGACTACGGGCAGACCTGTCTTGTTGTGCGTGATCAGGAGCCTGAGCGCCTCTCTCCTGCTCCCTGGCACGTGTGCCACGATCGGGTCCTGGGTCATGATCTCCTTGACCTTCATTTTTATCCCTCGGTGGTGGGGGTGATCAGCGCGGGAGAGCTGCGCAGTGCATCGAGCCCTATCATTTCCCCCTGGGGTACAAAGAGGAATGCCGCGCGCATACCCGTCATCCACCCTATCCTGCCTTCTTGATTTAAAACTTTCCAAGGATTGGCTATCCCTAGCCTCAGCACATCCTCCAAGGAAAGCGCAGGGAACTCGGAGGCAACGAAGCGCATCTCATCCCACAGGAGAGGGGTGGAGAGCATCGCGTTGTCCGTGCCCAATGCGACCAAGGCATCGTTTGCAAGCATCTGTTCGATCGAGGGGCGCATGCCGAAGAAGCGGTTGCTCCTCGGACAGACGACTATGGGCACGCCGGCGTCAGCGCATCCTCGAATATCGCCCTCGGTGGCATGAACCATATGGATCACGAAGCTCGGTCTCAATGATAGCACGTCCTCGATAGTCTCCCTGCGCCCCTCGCTCACGTGGAGCGCAAAGAGCTTTCCAGTCCTGTGGGTCATCTCCGCGATCGCTGCGATATCGTTCCATCCCCATTCACTGATGCTGGAGAGCCCTATCCCGTCTGCAGCCGATAGTATCTTAGTGAGCTCAATCTCATCGAAGATGAGGCTGCTGGGTCTGCCAAGCACGAGCCCACTTATCTCTAAGGGCCGGAGAGCCTCCTTGAGGAGTGCGATCCCGTCCAGGCCACCCTCCCTGAAGTCTGCGAGGAGGGCTGTGCCCTGCGATGCCATCCTTTCCAGGGCATGCTTCATCCCTGTTAGGATCTCCGCGCGCGAGGCGCGAGCCAACATCCTGAACTTGAAGCCGTGCGGAGGGGCTACGATCTCCTCGATCGTGCCCGGGGGCACATCCCTGATAAACGCATCACCCAGATGCGTGTGCGGGTTCGCCATCAGAGGCAGCACCAGCCCATGCACGTCCACAGCCCCGGGAGGGGTGTCGAGCACCTCCGCTATCTTTCCGTCCTCGACGACCAGCCCACCCTCCACGACCTCGTCTCTTAGGAATATCCAAGGGCCATAGGTGGTCATAGCCTCTCGGATGTCTGCATGTGATTTAAAGATTCTGAGTCTGAGCTCCTGGGCTCCAACCTTAGAGGATCCCTGACATGGATGCACACCGGTTTAGCACTGCAGGATTCAGGTCCAAACCTTCCCGAAATCCTTATGGAGCATGCTGCATTCCATGACGGTCTTCATGGATCGAGACGATGAAGAAATGCTGAGGTATCTGGGATGCGAGGACATAGATGCGCTCTTCACTGACATCCCGAAGGAGGTGATGATCGATGGGCTTGACATCCCGCCTGGCATCCCTGAGATGGAACTGCTCCCTCTGGTGAGGGAGATCCTTTCCAAGGACACAGCCGCATCGAGCGTTGCATCCTTTCTAGGGGCTGGGATATACGACCACTACGTGCCTGCTGCTGTCAGAGCCATCGTGTCGAGGTCAGAGTTCCTGACCTCCTACACCCCATATCAGCCCGAGATAAGCCAGGGCATGCTCCAGGCGCTCTTCGAGTTCCAGAGCCTCATCTCCGAGCTGACTGGGATGGAGGCAGTGAACAGCTCGATGTATGACTGTGCCACTGCGATAGCAGAGGCTGCACTCATGGCATGCAGGGTCACGGGAAGGCACGAGTTCATCGTTCCCCGGGGGATGTGGTGGGAAAGAAAGGACGTGCTCAGAAACTACTGCGACGCCGCTGGGATAAAGATCAGAGAATACCCATGGGAGCGGTCCAGCGGGCGAGGGGCGCTCGATGATCTCCAGATCACCGACGACACTGCCGGGCTGTACATCGAGACCCCAAACCTCTTTGGCGTTCTGGAGGACATGAGGGGGCTCAAGGAGCGTCTCGGCACCGCTCTCCTGGTGGTCGGCGTAAACCCTGTAACTCTTGCACTGCTCAAACCCCCCTCCGAGTACGGCGCAGACATCGTGGTAGGAGAAGGGCAGCCCCTCGGCATAGGGATGAACTTCGGCGGACCCACCCTCGGGCTCTTTGCATGCAGGAAGGAATATGTGAGAAAGATGCCTGGTAGGATCGTGGGGCTCACCTCTGATGTGGAGGGCAGGCGCGGTTTCTGCCTGGTACTGCAGACCAGGGAGCAGCACATTCGCAGGCATAAGGCTACGAGCAACATCTGCACGAACCATGCGCTCTCCGCGCTCCAAGCCGCAGCATACATCTCGCTGATGGGCAGCGACGGCTTGAGGAAGGTCGCCATGGCGTCCATGGAAAGCGCTCACCTCCTTGCCGAAGAATTGAGAGCGCTGGAAGGCTATAAAGTGCCGCTGTTCTCGGGCCCTTTCTTCAACGAGTTCATGATCCAGAGCCCTATCAACGCGCAGGATCTCGTGAGAGCTGCCCTGCGCCATAACGTATATGCTGGCGTGCCCCTGAGTTCCCTCTCTGAACAGTGGCTACTGGTCTCCTGCACGGAGCGCAGCAGCCCCGAGAAGAGAAGGGCGTTGCTTCATGCACTGAGGAGTGCGGGAAATGGGATATAGGCAAGCGCGGTATGACGAGCCGCTGATCACCGAGATGGGCGAAGCTCCCTCTGCACCACTGGATAAGGTCGCATACCTGCCTCCGGAGATGCTGCGCTCAGCGCAGCCCCGCATCCCGAACCTCACGGAACAGGAGGTGGTGCGGCACTTCACGAACCTCTCCCAGATGAACTATGGGGTGGAGAACGGCATCTATCCACTGGGCTCGTGCACGATGAAGTACAATCCCAAGGTGTGCGAGGAGCTCGCTGCAGATCGGGGTGTGGAAGGGATGCATCCCCTGCAGCCCGAGGAGACCGCACAGGGCGTGCTTCGAGTCATGCATGAGCTCGAGGCACTGCTGTGCGCCATCGGCGGCATGGATGCAGTGACGCTGCAGCCTGCGGCGGGTGCCCAAGGCGAGTACACCGGGCTGCTGATCGCGCGCGCTTATTATAAAGAAAAGGGAGAGGAGCGCACGGAGGTCGTGCTCCCGGACACGGCACACGGCACAAACCCTGCGAGCGCTGCGATGGCTGGGTATGACGTGGTCGAGATCCCTTCGAAGAACGGATGCGTGGACATACAAGCCCTGGAATCTGCGGTATCAGAGTGCACCGCGGCGTTCATGCTCACGAACCCAAATACCCTTGGCATATTCGAAGACAAAGTGCTGGATATCGCAGGGATCGTTCATGACGCTGGAGCACTGCTCTACTACGACGGGGCGAACATGAACGCGATCATGGGGCGCACGTCCCCTGGTGCCATGGGGTTCGACATCGTGCACTATAATCTGCACAAGACCTTCGCCACGCCGCATGGAGGTGGGGGTCCAGGCGCTGGGCCTGTAGGTGTGAAGGCTGCGCTCGAACAGTACCTGCCGGTACCGAGGATCGCACACCGGGATGGGGTCTACAGGCTCGACTACGATCGTCCTCACAGCATCGGAAAGGTGCGCAGCTTCTACGGCAATCTCACAGTGCTCCTGCGGGCTTATGCATATATCCTGCTCCTAGGCTCCGATGGGCTGAAGAAAGCAGCAGAGCGCGCAGTGCTCAACTCCAACTACCTCTGCGCTAAGCTCGCGAGTGCCTATGAAATGCCGTTCAGGGAGCTGAGAAAGCACGAGTTCGTGCTCTCCGGGGCAGGTATGAAGAAGAAAGGACTGAGGACCATGGACCTGGCGAAGCGCCTTCTGGACTACGGGTTCCATGCCCCGACCATCTACTTTCCCCTCATAGTGGACGAAGCCATGATGATCGAGCCCACCGAGAGCGAGACAAAAGCCTCGTTGGACAAATTCGCCGATGCGATGCTGGAGATTATTGAAGAGGGGACAGAGATCGTGAGGAGCGCACCGCACAACACAGCCGTGGGGCGCTTGGACGAGGTCAAGGCTGCAAAGAACCTAGTGCTGAGAGCGCAAGAGATCAGATGAGCGCTGCCTCTTTGGATATTAATTGGAAGGATGGGTTGAGCGCTTTCTCCTGAGCCAAAGGTACACTATCGCGCATGCGATCCCTATCCCAAGCCCCAGGATAGCCGTATAATAGACACAGTCAAAGGGTGGCGGGGATGGAGCATCCTCAGTAGTGAAGTTCCAGAGATACGGCTCAGTGAAACCCTTGCCAGAAACGTCCTTCGCCCCCTCGCCGATGGTCACGGTGTACGTGGTGTGATAAGACATCTTCGCGCTCATGATGATCCTCAGTGTCCTGTTGTTGTCTGTCCACACAAAGCTCGATATCTCAACACCTGGGGAGATAGTAATCGCTTCTTCCACAGGAGAGGGGCTCATCTGCTCGCTGAACGTTATTCTGATCTCTGTATCTGCAGGAACGTTATCACCGAACGGAAAGACAGACACAACCACGGGGGCAATCGTATCCTTCACGTGCACCCATGTCATATCCGAATCTGAGTTATCTGCACCATCCCTCACCACCAGGTCTATGGAGTAGTTTCCCACTGTGTAGAAGGGAAAGGTGACCACTTCTCCGTAAAGGGTGTAGGATGTGCCGTTGTATATGAAAGACCATGTGTAGTTCACTACCCTCACATTGTCTATTGAAACGGAACCGTTTAGGGTCGCCACCTCACCCTGACCTATTATCTGCCCTGTCCCCGCCTCTGCCACCGGAGGTGTGATGTCCCTCACGTGAACCCACATCTGGTCTGTCCCGCTGTCTCCGGACACATCCCTCACCGTGAGGTTCACTGAGTAGTTGCCCACCGTATAAAAGGCGAATTCCGCCACTGCACCGTAGAGCATGTGTGCCGTGTCGTTATAGGTAAAGACCCAGGTGTAGTTGGAGAGCGGCAGGCTGCCGCTCGACTCGGAGCCGTTGAGGATGACGATGTCTCCCTGGTCCACATTTTGATCCTCCCCCGCCGCGGCTTCGGGGTCTGGTACCTCGCGCACATTGACCCACATCTGACCCAGAGATTCCAACCCTGCTGCGTCCCTCACCGTGAGGTTGACTGAAACGTTGCCAACGCTGTAAAAAGTGAAGTTTGCAAACATTCCATACATTACCCGCACTGCATCACCGTAAAAGAGCTCCCAGGAATAGTTCACAATCCCAACGTTGTCCACAGATCCCGATCCATTGAACATCAAGGTATCTCCTTGATCGATGATCTGATCATCGCCCGCGTCCGCGATCGGCATCGAGTCGTCGATTTCCCACATCTCTGCAAACGGGTAGTTGTCCTGGTTTCCATTTCCTATCACGAGGGGGTAGTCAACAAATCCGTCCCTATTGCTGTCTGGCGCTGTCCAGTTGTCCCAGTGGTTCCCGCCGGACGGGAAACCGTTGTCCCAGCTGTTGCTCCCCTCCTCAATCGCATGGATGCCATTGGCGATGAAATTGTTATGGTAGATGCGGTGTCCGACAGAGAGGGCATCCGTGTGTATCCCCACGTTGCATCCCTCTACCCTGTTCTCGATAATCGTCGAGAGGGAGGAGTTGATGCACAGTATCCCGGTACTGTTCTCTGCCGATATCTCTACATCCATATCGAAGTGCCCTGGGCTGCCCGTGACATCGAACCCGAAGACCCTGATGAGATATGCGCCATCCTCAGGGAAGTCGATCGTGACCTCCTCGTCTGCATCCCAGTCTGCGCACACGGCAATACATTCTCCAGTCTGCGTGATGCCATCCACAGGGTTTCCGTCCTTGCCATCGAGGAAAATGCCAAGATCAAGGTCGGGCGCATCCGCAGCGCCCATCACGTGGACATAGAACTTGGTAGCCTTCGCAACATCCACCTGTTTCGTGTATAGGGGCTCACTGCCCAACTGCCCGATGGCAAGCTGCTCCTCGAACGATGAGTAGTTCGCCCAGTTCGGATCGTTCTGGTAGACATCCTGCATGGCGAGGTGTATGTAATCTGCAAATCCGAGATAAAAACTACAGTTACTAATATTGTTTAACTTGACGATATTATCCAGAGAGGTGTGTAGTTTAATTCCAAATTTACAATCCTTTACGGAGTTCATAGTTACAACATTATCCACGGAAGATAAGACATACACCCCCACAAAATTGTTTGTAATATTACAGTTGCTCACGGTGTTATTGTTTGTATCCTCAAGATACAACCCATAGAACATGTTACCGGTAATATCTGTATCTGATATCAGATTCCAATTGGTTGATGCGTCGAGCCGAATCCCATCTTTATTATTTGAGACGTTATTCATCGTCAATGTATTGTTTCCCCCAGTACCGTATAAATAAATGCCATTTAGTTGGTTATGACTTATGTTGCATCCAGTGATGTTATGATTCGAACCAGCTATGTTAATTCCATCACCACTATTTTTCTTTATGGTACAGTTGAACACCGTGCAGTTATACCCAGAAATATACAGCCCCGCAATGGGATACATCTCCGCAATTGAGTTATTCTCAACCATGCAATTGGATAATACAATATCGTTTCCAGATATGCAGATACCCGCGCCAGAATTATTAGAACACATGCAGTTCTCAATAGATATATTGTCACTCATACTCGCCCCCTTCTGAATCTGAATACCGTAGCCGGTATTTTCTGTGGTTCTACATTCTTCTATAGTGATTTCCTTAGATGACTCAATAGATATACCATTTCGGCAATCACTACACGTGACATTGTAAATGCGATTACCAACAGACCATGAGATAATTATACCCACAGATGTGTTGACAAAATTCATGTTTTTTATCTCATTAAAATTAGACTTGCTGAGTATGATCTGTCCAGCACTAATGTTATCGAATACTTGCCAATGTATATCCCTATAGAAATGGATTGGCTTTCCATTAATTGTGTTATTCATCGGGATTTCCGCGGTTCCAAGGGAGTAATCATTGAAATACTCAATGCCGGAATTAATAAAGGTGTTGTTCCACAGAGTTACAAAAATACTATAAATCTTGATTCCACCCTTAGACTCTGATGAGAAAAAATTCTCCTTAATAACAACATTTTCGCAGCCAAACACTTCTAAAACGCTGTCGCTTGCGTTGATCGAGTTATTTATCAGACAAATATTATCGCAGACAAAGAAAGATATCTGTTCAGATATCGTGTTGTTTACGAGAGTGGTATTATCTGAATAAAACTTAAACATCGCCCAATACATATTATTAGAAAAGGTGCAGTTGATCACCGTACTGTTTTTCGCATTAAAAAAATCAAGACTCTGAGAACAATTATGGATGTAACAATCTTTTATAACAAGGTGCGCGTTGGTATTATAGACTGTAATGCCAGTGGATTCGCTTGCATTAATTTCCCACCCCTCAATGATATAGGGGTCTGCGGGTGTTCCAGAGCCCCCTGTCACCCCGTTCGCAGGGGTGAAGTTCGCGTCCCCCTCGATGTAGATGGGGGCATGCGGAGTATATGCTGAGGTAACAGGGCTACCTTGAGATGCTCTTGAGTTCTCATGATCTGTCATAATAAGGACCACAGAGAGGACAAGTATCATACCCAGCGAGATTGTAATTATCTTTCTCATTCTATCAACCCTCTAATTAGTTTCCTTTATGTGGTGAATTTTCATCAACATATATAATCCATGGAGTAGGATTTGTTCTGCTGTGGTTTTTTAATATGATATCATAAGGGGGTCGTGAGTCCAAGAGTTCCGTCACCTCCTCTCGCCTTGATTAGACTTAGGCATCAACATCACCTAGCCCACGCATACCAGTGCAAGCACCTTTGCGCTCGTCCTCATTGATCTCACCTTGATGCCTAAACTCATTGCCTCTCTCCCTTATAATATCATAATTTATAATACTTTGCGTCGTGCTGGATATGTGCTGGCTCTGCGCTATCCAGCAGGTTGGCATCCCACTATAGATGCTGCGCTCTCGGTGTATTGGCACCTCATTGAGGGCAGGACAGCAAAGTTGGACTAGAGTAGGAATTAGTATCCCGCAAGTGGGGTGAGCAGGACAATCGCACTGCGCTTATATATTTGCCTCACAATTGCGAAGTGCTTTCTCATCAACAACCTTTATGCCCCTCAGCCTCGATACAGGAGCGATGTCGGTGCTGACGGAGCAGGCAGTGCGGGCTGCAGAGGAGATATCCAGTGCCGAGGAGGTGCTCGTGGTGACGCACATCGATGCGGATGGGATATGTGCTGCGGCACTCGCCTCCCTTATTCTAGACCGGGTGGAGAAGCCCTACGAGATACGCTATCTGAAGAAGCTCGATGCTGCTGTGCTTGAGAAGCTCAGGGGAGAGAAAGGCAGATTGATATGGTTCACCGACCTGGGCAGCGGAGCCCTCGCCGAGATGAAAGGGCTCAGGGCTGTGATCGCAGACCACCACATACCATACGAACCACCAGCGCGTGTGAGGGGTGATCTCCTCGCCCTCGCCGAGGTGATGGATTGTGATATCCCGCATGTCAACCCGCATTTGGAGGGGAGGGATGGCGGCACAGACCTCTCGGGCGCAGGTGCTGTGCATCTCATAGCTAAGGAGATCGAGCCTGGGGCTGCGCGCATGGCGCATTTGGCTGTGGTGGGAGCGGTGGGCGATCTGCAGGACCGCGGGGGAAGGGGTCTCGCGGGGACCAACCGCACGATTCTGGAGGAGGGAGTGAGGGCAGGGGTGATCGAGCTCGTGAGGGAGATCGGCTTCTTCGGGCGCGAGAGCCGCCCGGTGCACAAGATGCTGCAGTATGCCTCTGAACCCACGCTGCCAGATCTGGCAGGGGACGAGGAGGCGTGCATTCAGTTCCTCACGGACACTGGGATAAGGCTCAGGGATGGCACAGACTGGCGGAGATGGATCGACCTCACGAAAGGGGAAAGGGCATCGCTCCTCACGCGGCTCAGGGAGCACCTGCGCGCCCATGGGTTCGAGGATGAGATAGAGAGGGAGGTCTATCTCTTACCTATGGAGGAAGAAGGCACGCCGCTGCACGAGGCTAAGGAGTTTGCCACGCTCCTCAATTCCTGCGGGAGGTACGACAAAGCGCATATAGGGCTGGAGATCGCGAGAGGGAACAGGGCTGCGGCATACAAGGCAGGACTTTCCCTGCAGGAAGGGCACAAGCGCAACCTGGTGGAGTACCTGCAGGTGGTGAGGAGCATCGGGATCATCCACAGGAACGGGATACAGTACTTCCATGCCGGGGAGAGCATATCAGAGACCGTGGTGGGCACGGTGGCAGGGATGGCACTGAACTCAGGACTGGCTGAGCGCTCCGCGCCCCTCTTCGCTTTTGCCAACGCAGAGGACGGGGTGAAGGTCTCCTGCCGTGCATCGAGGCAGTTAGTGCAGATGGGTCTGGACCTCTCGGAGGTCGCGCGCATCGCATCCGGGGCTGTGGGTGGAGGGGGAGGTGGGCATCGCATTGCGGCGGGTGCCACGATCCCTGCGGGCACGGAGGAGGCGTTCCTTGCCGCTGCTGCGAAGGTGGTGGAGAGGCAGATGAGGAGGGGTGGCGATCGCTGAGGAGGTTTCGGGGGAGGACGAGGGGATCCTCAGGGGGAACGTGCTCTGCGACTGTGGCATGCACGAGAAGGCGATCGAGTGTTACGAGGAGGTGCTGTCCCGAAACCCGCACCATGCGGTGGCGCACAACAACCTAGGGGTGGCGCTGGATGCACTGGAACGGCACGAGGAAGCACTGGCTCATTACGATGCAGCCATACAGCTGGACGCTGAGTACGCGCTGGCTTGGTACAACAGAGGGAACTGCCTCGCTTTCCTGGGGCGCACCGAGGATGCCATAGATGCCTACGATCGAGCGCTGGAGATCGATCCTGATTATCATGCTCCAGTGTATGACAAGGCGATGCTCCTCGCC
Source organism: Thermoplasmatota archaeon (assembly GCA_040753455.1). Lineage (GTDB taxonomy): Archaea > Thermoplasmatota > Thermoplasmata > SG8-5 > JACRNV01 > JBFMEL01. The sequence continues at coordinate 15,787 of JBFMEL010000011.1, forward strand.
ATCTTGGGGAGGGAGAAGGAGGCTGTGGATCTCCTCAATGCCATGATCGATGCAGAGCCCGAGGAGGCGGAGCACTGGATACGAAAAGCGCGCCTGATGGAGAGCCTCGGGGACGCTGAGGAGGCGCTGGAGGCGGTGGAGGCAGCGCTGGAGATATCAGCGGAGAGCGCAGAGGCTTGGAACGAGCGCGGGCTGCTCATGTATTCGCTCGAGAGATACGAGGATGCGCTGCATTCCTTCGAGCAGGCGCTGCGCCTCGATCCCAAGAACGCGGAGACGTGGAACAACATGGGGTTCACCTATTTCATGGCTGGGATACACGCACGAGCGATCGAGTGCTACGGCCGGGCGCTGGAGCTTGATCCGGGCTACAAGCATGCCTGGTACAACAAGGGATACACGCTGCACGGCATGGGGGATCTGAAGGGAGCGGTCGAGTGCTACGAGCGTGCACTGGCACTGGATCCCAATGACGAAGTCGTCTGGAACAACATGGGTAACGCCCACTACAACCTGGACCGATGGAAGGAGAGCATACCCTACTTCGAGAAGGCGATAGAGGTGATGCCTGACTACGAGATCGCCTGGAACAACATCGGCAACGCCCTCGATAAGATGAGGAGGCACGAGGAGGCGCTCCCCTATCACACCCGTTCCCTGGAGATCCGCCCTGACTTCGACTATGCCCTCTATGCAAAGGGGCATGATTTGGGACGGATGGGGGAGTTCGACGAGGGCTTGGAGCTGATCACGCAGTCCCTGGAGCTCAACCCGAACTACGACCACACATGGCTCGCCAAGGCAGAGCTCCTGGGCTGGCTCGGCAGACCCGACGAGGCGATAGACGCGCTGAACAACGCCCTGCTGCTCAACCCGGTGTTCGTGGAGGCGTGGATCATGCGCGGGGAGATGTTCGATAGGGCAGGAAACCACATAGAGGCTGCGAACTCCAGGGCGGAGGCGCTGAGGGCGATCGACCTGCTGCTCGCTGGCGGTGCTACCCCCAAGGTGGAGCTGCTGCGCGCGGAGTTCCTCGATGCCCTGAAGCATTACCGCGAGGCGATGCTGTGCGTCGACAGCGCTGCTGCATCCCGGGCAGAGGAGGCATCGCTTTACAAGCTCAAGATGGAGCTCCTCCTGAAAATGGGGAGACCTGAGGAGGCGATAGGTGCTGCGAGAGACCTCGATGCGCGCGGCATCGCAAACCAGGAGATCCTCAAGGCTGCTGCAGAGGCTGCCCTGAGAGCCATGGAGTACGGGGATGCCCTGCGGTTCTGCGGACGCATGAAAGACCCTGATCCACTGGTGAAGGCAGAGGCGCTTCTAGCCCTTGGGCAGAGGGATGAAGCCATAGCACTCCTAACCACCATTAAAGTGGATAGCATAGAGCGCGCGGTCAGGCTCGGGGAGCTGTGCCTGGCTGCAGGCGCATGGTCTCATGCCCTCGAAGCCTTTGACAGAGCCTTGGCTCTCTCTGCGGCATGCGCCGAGGCGAGAACAGGCCGTGCCAGAGCCCTGCTCGAGATGGGGGAGTGGAAGAAAGCGAAGATAGAGGCAGAGGCAGCGCTCGGCCTCTCCCCCATGAACGCTGGGACATGGGCGCTGCTGGCGCTCGCGCATCACAGGATGAACAGTAGGAAGAAGGCATTCGCGCTGGAGCGCGCCCTTGCCCTGGGTGAGGATGATATAGAGGTGCTGGAGATAGCCACCGCAGTGCTGGTGGAGAGCGGGGAGGAAGCACGAGCAGAGGATCTGAAGCGCAGGCTCACCCATCTCATTCGGAAGAAGCCCGCCAGGAAGCTGGGCAGAGCGCTCGACGACGCTGTGAAGCGCCAGCAGCGCTAGGAGCGCAGGATGATCTCGATATAGACCCCATCGGGCACTTGAATGCGCATGAGCTGGCGCAGCGCGCGCTCATCTGCATCGAGCTCTATCAGGCGCTTGTGCACGCGCATCTCCCAGCGGTCCCAGGTCTCCGAGCCCTCGCCGTCGGGGCTCTTTCTGCACGGCACCACCATGCGCTTCGTCGGCAGGGGCACTGGGCCGCTCATATTTACGCCTGTCCGCTTGGAGATCTGCTTGATCTGCGTGCAGACGTTGTCCACCTGCTTGGGGTCTGTGCCGCTGAGCGATATCCGTGCCTTCTGTGCCACAGCCTCACAACTCTTTCTTCTCTACGGCGATGCACATCCCCGCGGCAACGGTCTGACCCATGTCCCTGATCGCGAACCTGCCGAGCTCCGGGAAGTCCTTGAAGGGCTCGATGACCATCGGCCTCGTGGGCTGGACCTTGACCACGGCTGCATCCCCTGTCTTCAGCATCTGAGGGTTCTCTTCCTTCACCGCTCCTGTCCTCGGGTCGAGTTTCTTCTGCAGCTCGACGAACGTGCACGCGACCTGGGCGGTGTGGCAGTGGAAGACCGGGGTGTAGCCGACCGTGATCACGCTCGGATGGTTCAGCACCATGATCTGGGCTGTGAACGCCTTGGCGACTGTGGGTGGGCTGTCCATCGGGCCGACCACGTCCCCCCTTCTGATCTCGTTCTTGGCGATCCCGCGCACGTTGAAGCCCACGTTATCCCCGGGCTCAGCCTTCGGGATCGCCTGATGGTGCATCTCGATGCTCTTCACTTCCCCGATCTTGTTCGCAGGCATGAAGATCACCTTCGTATCAGGATGGAGCACGCCCGTCTCCACGCGCCCCACGGGCACAGTCCCTATCCCGGTGATGCTGTATACATCCTGCACAGGGATGCGCAGTGGGCGGTCTGTTGGTTTTGAGGGCATCTGCAGCTTGTCCAGAGCAGTGATGAGGGTCTCGCCCTTCCACCATCCGAGGTTGGCGGACCTCTTGACCACGTTGTCGCCCTTCAGACCGCTCGTAGGTAAGATCACGTACTGCTCGTCCTTATAACCCACAGACTTCAGCAGCCTTATAACCTCTCCCTTCACCTCCTCGTAGCGCTTCTCGTCGTACTCGGGTTTTGTGGCATCGATCTTGTTCATTGCCACGATCAGCTGGTTGACGCCTAGGGTCTTCGCGAGGAAGACATGCTCCTTCGTCTGCGCCATCACGCCGTCAGGGGTGGAGACAGCGAGCACAGCAGCATCTGCCTGGCTCGTGCCTGTGATCATGTTCTTGACGAAGTCCCTGTGCCCTGGGGCATCTATAATCGTGAAATAGTACTTGTCCGTGTAGAACTCCCTATGAGCGACATCGATCGTGATCCCCCTCTCGCGCTCTTCCTTGAGCCTGTCCATGACCCAAGCGAACTCGAACGTCGCCTTCCCCTTGCTCTCTGCTTCCTTTCTGTACTTCTCTATCAGATGTTCTTCGATGTGCCCTGTGTCCAGCAGCAGTCTGCCGACTATCGTGGACTTGCCATGGTCGACATGACCGATGAACACAAGGTTCATGTGCGGCTTCTCAGCCATTTTCAACGCCTCCGTTCTCTATTGCTTCATGCCCCTCTGCCCTGTGGGTGTGGGGCTCGGTCCTCGGCAAGACGCATATAGCGTCTACATGCCTGCGGTCCGCCCCCTATCACACACCTTATTTATCTTACTTTCGTTGAACAAATATATATTAATCGACCCACCAGCGGTGTTTATCTCCTTTTTGTGAGGCGCGCCTTGCGTTCCTTCGCTGTGAAGCCCGTAGCCCTTTCGAGGAACTGGTTCCAGCGCTTGATCGTCTCAGATGCCAGAGCCCGTCCACATCCCCCACTAAGGCGATAGAGATGGAGACGATTTCTCCTTTACGACTGCCCTGGGGTGGCCGTGCTGAGGCGCGTTTATCCTGATCTGGATGCTGTCCTGCGGGATGTGGACTGTGTATGTGCCGGGGGCGACCTTCAGGCCGTCTTCGCCTGTCTGATCCCACGTGTACACCACGCTTTCCCCTGGGCTCAGGTACTGCGCGTACATGAGCATGGGTGGTGCATACACCTGGATTCCGTCCGAGTCCTCGACCCAGTACCCGGTCAAGAGGACGGCGCCGTCGCCCTTGTTCACGATAGTGATGAGGACGTTCTCCCCAGAAGCGTACCTCGGCTTGTCTGTGGAGACGTACACGTCCGCGTCCCCGCGGATCGTGATCTTCGTGCTGGCATCATCGATGCAGATCATGTAGGTTCCGGGAGCGACCTCTTCGCCCTCGTCGTTGTTCTGCTCCCAGATATAGGTGTAGCTTCCTCTCGGCGGTAGGACTATCATGTACGCGAGCGTGGGCGGGGAGTAAACACACTCGCCCTTCTCGTTCTCGACCCAGTACCCGCTCAGGGCTATGGGGTCACGGTCGTGGTTCGTGACCGTGATGATGACGCTCTCGCCCTGGGCGTATATCGGCTTGTCTGTGGCGATGCCCACCGCGTTGCCCGCCGCCGCCAGGCTGGCTACCAGGATCGCCATTGCGAAGACCGCTGTTACCGCTATTGCCATTGCCTTCATGTTCTCACTTACCGATGCCCCGAACTCGTCGAGGCACTAAACCGTGATCAGAGATACAATATTTAAATGTTACTGTTATAACAAAATAACAACCTAAAATTTATTAAAACATGAAATTTTAATACTTATTTATCCTATCTTCTTACTAATAGGACAAAAATATTTTATCCCCCGGCGCCATTCGAGTTCGCATGGCGAAGGACCTCTCACCGAGAGAGAAGCTGGTTATGTACTCCCTCGTTAGGGCTCCGAGCGGCACGGACAGGGAGCTTTCTAGCTTCTCCGGCCTGAAGCTGTCGACCGTGAGCGCCATCAGGCGCAGGCTGGCGAAGCGGGGCTACTACGCGAGGGTAAGGATGCCGTGTCTCCGGGGCATCGGCGGGGAGATGCTGGTCGTGACCTATTTTTATTACAAGGCGACTGTCCCGATGAACCTGCGGCTCATCACTGGCAGCAAGCTGGTCAGGGATCACAAGGAGGTATTCTGGGCAGGGAGCGAGTACACCCAGGCGCTCTCCCTGCAGCTCTCGATGAACCTCACGGACGCGAAGCGCAACGTCGCCGAGATAGAGGAGCTCTACACGGCGCAGAGTTTCTTCGACGAGGGTGGGATTACCTTCCTGACGTTTCCCTTCGAGATATCGCGGATACCCGTGTTCTTTGACTACGAGCCGTTGCTGAGCCAGAGCTTTGGCATCGCTGGCGGGGGGGGCGCGCTCGGCTACCCCACATGCGCCGGGAGCGTGCCGCTCACCTCGGCGGGGAAGCGCGTGTACCGCACCCTCGTGGAGAACCCGGGGATGACCGACACCGAAGTATCTAGGGTTGCCTCGGTCTCCCAGCGCACCGCTACGAAGCTGAGGGAAAGGTTCGAGGGCGAGGGTCTGCTCAAGACCGTGGTTGTCCCGAACCTAGCGATGCTCGGGTTCAAGATGCTCGTCTTCGACCACGCAAAGCTCAACCTGAGGATACTGGCGAGGCAGAGGTGGAAGATACTGGACGAGCTCATGAGAGTCAAACCCCCCATCTTCTTCGCAGTCGGCGGCGACGACGTTGTGGCGCTGACTGCGTACGAAGACTTCGAGACGTACCGCCGTTGCATCAACAGCTTCTCGGAGATCTACAAGGAGGAGGACATCTTCGTGAGGGAGCCGAAGCGCCTGATGTTTTCCCTCTCGGAGATGAAGATGCTCAAGGAGCACGTCTACGGGCCCATCGTCAGGAAGGCGCTGGGAGTGTAAGTGCCGAGCCCGCATCCCATCTCTAGCACAGGGGGCAGGGATAGGCGACATGTAGATGCATAACCGTCCTGTCGCCTACACGGTTGCATCTTCCGCATCCTTCGTGTTATGAAACAGATGCGTCCTTGCCTCGACAAGAAGATGTTCTGAGATTGTTTCCTTGTCTTCGGTCCAGTCGCATCTTTTGCATGCTTGGCACTGCGAGCCAGATGCGACTTTACCTCGGTGAGTTATCGCTTTGAGATTGTTTCCTCACCTTCGGTCCAGTCGCATCCCCACGTACCCAGCTCTAGCCCAGGGGGCAGGGATAGGCGACATGTAGATGCATAACCGTCCTGTCGCCTATCCAGCCGCATCCCAAGCAATCAATAAGCAATGTGGATGCGGCGTATCTCAGCGAAGTAGTTGGATGCAGAAAGTATGCGGGGGCAGGGATTCGAACCCTGGGACCACTAAGGACCAGACCCTCAATCTGGCGCCGGTAGCCTGTGCCCGCATCTGGCGTCGTTCTGCGCCTGCAGGCATATTTGACCAGGCTTAGCTACCCCCGCGCTGTGAGTCTCCTAACACACGACTCGGATATAGCCTTTACTCCTCCATCTCGCCAACGGACTCGCGCAGCCTCTCTGCCTCCTCCTCCAGATATTTGAGGGCGTAGAGAAGAGCGGCGGCGGGCGAGAGGGAGCCGTCCGTCTCGAACCTGAAGATGAACTTATTGTCCTCTCCTTTCACGCTGATCGCGTCGCGAGCGCAGCTCTCGATGCATGCATTGCAGAGGATGCATTCCTCCATCCTCGCTACGTGGACCTTTCCGTCCTTGTCTCTGGCGAATACCCCTTTGGGGCAGTGGTCTATGCAGTGCCCATCATTGTCACATTTTGAGTGCGATATCTTCACGTTGGGATAGTGCTGGTAACTCGCGCCTTGCACCCCCTGCCATTTCGCGTGTTCCCTGCCTCTCCCCAGCTCCGCGGTCGCATAGATAAGGATCGCCTCGTCCTTGGTGAGGTTTGTGAGAGGGATGAGCTTATCTACTGGCGCCAGTTTCGCGTCCCCCAACGGCTCCATGTCCCCCGAGTAGACGGTGCATGGTCCCTTCTTGTTCAAGGAGTACATGATCGTGCAGGTAGGGCATCCCTCGCCGCCGCAGTCGCACTCGCTTCTGAACTTGTAGAGGCTGAGGTCTGTGGGCAGCGGCACCAGCCCCAAGCGATGTGCCAATATCTCGTCGAACAGGGGATTGGTGCTCTCGTATGACTTCCCATCCTCGTCGCTGATCGAGCCCATATGTATCTCCACGTGTTCGATCGCCATCTTTGGAACGTCCGCGATGAGCGCACGACGGATGGAATTCACGAAGGAGACATCCACACCAGATATAACGAGCCGCAGAGCCTGACCGTCTGTCTCCACATCCTCGATCTTCATATCCATCCTCTAAACGCGTCGTCCGCGCCTTCCGCCCTTCTTTTTCGTGCCGTCATGTGGTAATGGGGTCACATCCTCTATGCGGGAGATCCTCAGCCCTGCCCTGGCGAGGGCGCGAATGGCTGCCTGTGCACCTGGTCCAGGCGAGGTCTCCTTGTTCCCTCCGGGTGCGCGGACCTTGACAACGATCTGGTCAAACCCTTTCTCCTTCACAGACTCAGCCACGTGCTCTGCAGCCTTCATGGCAGCGTATGGGGACCCCTGGTCCTTCTGGGCTTTCACCACCATACCACCAGAGCACTTAGTGATCGTCTCAGCCCCTGTGGAATCTGTGACAGTGATGATGATGTTGTTGTAGGATGCGAAGATGTGCGCGATCCCTGCCTTTCCCATCCTACTCACCGCCCTTAGCGTCAGGTGCTTGTTCTATCTGCAGCGTGTCCTCCTTTGGACGGGCTGGATGCAGGTCGTGTGCTATGGGGGACCTTGGACTGTATGTGATATGATCCTCCTCTTCCTTCTTCACAAGGTAGCCAGGGATCGTCACTTTCCTGTCCTTCACAGAGATGTGCCCATGGACGATGAACTGCCTTGCCTGCTTCGGCGAGTAGCTGAGCCCCTTAAGATAGGCGATGGTCTGGAGCCTTCTGGAGAGCACTGTTTCTATGTCCAGTGCCAGCACATCGTCGAGCGTCGATTGCCCTGGGTTGAGCATGCCGAACCTCATGAGCCTGTCGATCATCTCCTTCATCTCCTTCGTTGCCTGCAGCTCCCCAAGCCTTACCTTTGCCTGGAGCATCCTTGCCCTTGCGCGGAAGCTCCGCAGCATCGACTCTCCCTTCCAGAGCTCCTTCTTGTTCTTGAGCCCGAACTTCTTCAACAGCTCGTTCTCCCTCTTTATGCGCTCCCCCTCCCAAGGGTGCTGGGGCCTCTCGTATTTCCTCCTGCAGAACTTCGGGTCTCCCATTGCTCAACCGTCCTTACTCTGAGGGCGCAGAGGGCTTGCCCCCCTTGCGGATGACGCCCAGTGTCAGCCCTGTGCGTCCGTTGGAGCGGGTTCTCTGCCCTCTGACCTTCTGTCCCTGCTCGTGCCTGATCCCCCTGTAGCATCTGATCATCTTCATCCGATTGATGTCCTCCCTGCGGTAGAGGTCCAGCTCAGCCCCTAAGATGTGAATGCTCTCCCCGGTGTCAAAGTCCCGCTGACGGTTGGTCATCCAGTCTGGGATCTGTTCGGTAAGGGCATCGATGAGCTGCTCTGCCATCTCGACCTGCTCGTCGCTCATCCTGCCTATCTTCTCGTTTCTCGGAAAGCCGATGCGGTTCACGATCACCTCCGCTATCCTTGGACCGACCCCCTTTATCTTCGTGAGGGCGACCACAGCCGGTTTCTTGCCGTCCAGGTCTGTGGCGCTGAGCCTCACTATATACTTGAAGTCCGCGGCTTCCTTGTCATCTGCCTTTTGCCTATCACCCTCTGGCAATCAATGCCTCCAGCCGTTTCTGGTGGGGTCTCCCTAAAAGCCTAACCCATATATAAAGACTGCTCATGAGCTGCTGTGTGGCATGACTGTTCTCTCCGGCAGGCAAGATGCAGAGAGCTTGGTACAAACGATCTGGCTCATGGCTCATACCGCAAGGCACGAGCAGGCAAACCCTTTTACCTTTTCACGAGCTTATGTCCTGCAATGAGGTTAGACTGGGCCGAGAAGCACAGACCGCAGTCCCTAGAGGACATCATGGGGAACGCGGACGCGATCGCCGATCTCAAGAGATGGGGGGAGGGGTGGAAGAGAAGCTGTAAGGGAAGGGGGCTCATTCTCAATGGCCCTCCTGGTATCGGAAAGACCTCTGCAGCCCATGCACTCGCCAGGGAGAGCGGTTGGGGTGTGGTGGAGCTCAATGCATCAGACCAACGCACCGCAGATGCGATAAGGAGGATCGCGCTGAGAGGCGCGCTCAGCGAGACCTTCTCCTCAGAGGGTGAGTTCAAATCATCTAAGGAAGGGGCGCTGAAGCTGATCATCCTGGATGAGGCGGACAACGTCTTCGGCAGAGAGGATGCCGGCGGGATGAGGGAGATAGGCCGTATGTTGGAAGAGACAAGACAACCCGTCATCCTCATCGTGAACGACCTTCAGAAACTGAAGCAGAAGTCCAGCGCAGTGGTATCTGCGTGCGAGAGGATAGATTTTTACCCACTGAGCGAGCGGGAGATCGCTCTGCTGCTGGCGAAGATCGCAGCCGCCGAGGGGCTCGAAGTTAGCGGGGAGATCCTCTCGCTCCTTGCCATGAGAGTTAGGGGGGACGTGCGCTCCGCCATAAACGACCTTCAGTCCCTGGGCGAGGGAAGGACCGCACCTCTCACAGAGAAGGACCTCGAAGCACTGGGATACAGGGACACGCAACTCGCCTCACTGGACTTGGTGGGCACCATCTTCTCTGTGCGGGACTATGACAGAGCAAGGAACGCTTTCCTCAACTTCGATGGCCCACTAGGGGATGCGCTCCTGTGGATCGAGGAGAACATGCGCCTGGGGATCCGCGACCCCTGGGACCTCGCGTTGGGGTATGAAATGCTCGCCAGGGCAGACCTGCATCTCGGGCGTGCAGAGATGCTGAAGGCTTACTCCCTCTGGTCTTACGCTATCAGCATGATGACCGGCGGTGTGGCTATCTCAGCCAAGGGCGCTGTCTCGTCAGAAACCAAATACAGGTTTCCGCTGTGGCTGGTCAAGATGTCGAGGAGCAGTGCGATGAGGGCCACGAGGAGGCGCTTGTCCAGCAAGCTGGCAAGATACACACATGCATCGGCATCGCGGGTCACCGCAGATGATCTGAGGCATTTCTCCTGCCTCTTCCGCGAGGATCCGGATCTCCAATCCGGTCTGGTGCGCTCCCTCTCTCTGGACGAAGGTGAGGTGAAGTATCTCCTGGGTAACAAGGCGACTGCAGAAAAGGTCGCCCAGGTCCTCGAGACTGCAAGGGAGGCTACCCGTGGTATCGGGCATCTGGGTCCTCACATGGAGCACTGATAGGTGATGCTGGGATGCCCATCGATGAGAGCCTGAGAACCATCCTGGAGAGGCAAGGGTACAGGGTCGTGGGGCGCCATTCGGGCGTGAAACTGTGCCATTGGCTGGGCGAAAGGCTGCTCAGGGGGCGCTGCTGCTACAAGGAAGATTTCTATGGGATAAGAAGCCACCGCTGCCTGCAGATGACCCCCTCCCTGAACCACTGCACGCAGACCTGCCTCTTCTGCTGGCGGTACCAGGGGCGGTCTGAGCGAGCCATAACAGATCCAGATGATCCAAAAGAGATACTCGATGGGATGATCGCCGCACATCGAAAGCTGATCACAGGATACAAGGGGGACCCGCGATGCCCGCCCGCCCTATGGGAAGAGGCATGGAAGCCCAGGCACGTGGCGATCTCTTTGTCAGGCGAGCCCATGCTGTACGAGCACCTCGGTGCTCTAATCGAGGAATGCCATAGGAGAGGGATGACCACATTCTTGGTGACGAACGGCACGTGCCCTGAAACCCTCGAGCGCTTGGAACCGCTCCCCACACAGCTCTACGTCACAGTGGCGGCACCCAACGAAGCGATTTACAAGAGGCTGTGCGTCCCGGTGATAGAGAAGGGCTGGGAGCGCCTTCAGAGCTCCCTGGCGCTCCTGCCCTCCCTGAGCACGCGGAGGGTGATCAGGCACACGCTGGTGAGGGGCTGGAACATGGGGCACGAGGATGCCTACGCGCGCCTCGATATGACTGCAGAGCCTGATTTCATAGAGCCGAAGGGGTACGTGTTCGTGGGCTATTCCAGGGAGCGGATGACCCTCGGTAATATGCCCTCCCATGCCGAGGTCAGGGCGTTCTCCAGAGAGCTGGCGAAGCGCACCGGGTTTGAAGTGGTGGACGAGAAGGAGGACAGCAGGGTCTGCCTGCTCTCCTCTCACAGCAAGGGATCGAAGATCGAGGGGATCGGCGATGCTTGAGGGCTGGATGGAGTGGCTGGCAAGCATAGCCGGTAACCCAGTGACGTTCCTGGTGTTCTTCTTCATCTTCTGCGTGCTGGCTGCGATCATCCTGCCCATACCCGTTGAGCTGGGGCTGCTGGGTCTGGTCGCCCATGACTTCACCCTCTTTGACATGGGGGTATATCCCAGCTACCTACTGCTCGCTGCGGTGATAGGGTTCGGCAAGGCGCTCGGCGGCTGGGGGGTCTTCGTGCTGGGCGTGAAGGTGGAGGACGACATCAGGCGCTGGTTGAGGTGGAGGTGGTTCCAGTGGCTGATGGAGAGAGCATCGCGCCTTGTCTCCAAGCTGGGCTACATAGGGCTGTACATCCTCCTGATGATCCCAGGGATGACCGACACTGTCCCCCTCTACCTCTTCTCCTTCCTCAACAGGGATGGCACTGTGTTCCAGACGAGGTGGTTCGTGCTCACTAATTTTCTGGCTGGGGCAGCGCGCGCCTTGATGGTGGGCATATTGGTGACTGCGGGGATCTCATATTTCCTCTGAGACCGAGCGCCCTTCATGGAGATAGGGGAGCAGCGCCTCTCTCCTCTTAGGTTTGAAGGGCGCAAACCTTTTTCTCGCTCGAGCCCTTCCTTTCCCAGCATGAGCAAGGGCGAGCTGTTCAGGCGCGCGTTCCATCTCTGTGCGCCCGTCTTCCTGGTCTATTACGCGATGCCCGGGGATATGTGGGGGCTCGGCGTGAGCAGGGAGCAGCTCCTCCTCATCGTGCTCGCAGGCGTGTTGATGATCGAAGCCGCACGCTATGCCAAAGGGATTACGTTCCTTGGTCTAAGGGACTACGAAGCCAAGCGCATCTCCGCTTATGCATGGGCAGGGATGGGGCTCACCATCGCCTTCCTGTGCTTTCCCATGCACCTCGTGGTCCCAGTGGTCTTCGGAATAGGATGGACGGACCCGCTCATAGGCGTGCTCAGAAAGCGCTCTTCATCCTTATACCCGGGGCTGCCCTTCCTCCTCTATTCCATGATATGCGCGTGCGCGTTCGCCCTTCTCAATCTGTGCGAGATATTCTACCTCCTTCCCCTGCCCCTGATCGGGAGCGCAGCAGCGCTCGCCTCGGAATATCCGAAGAGCAGGGTGGTGGACGACGACTTCCTCATGCAGGTCGTGCCCCTGGGGGTGATGTACCTGGTGGAGCATCTATATTTAATATATTTATAGCGCCAGTGTGGATCTAAGTATGCTGCCCATTGGTTTCGGGCTTGGTCTTTCCGCCCATCATCCCTTTGAGCACATCTACAATCCTCTCGCATCCATCCCAGAGCGGATCGCAGGCAGGCATGCTGTATTTGGATTCCCATTCCTTGACGATGGTCTCCACCTCTGCCCTGGACAGCCCTTCGTGGTTAATAGTGAGCGCGATCACCCTCGCGCCGGAGAACGCCTCTATGAGGCGCATCTCTGTCTCCATGGATGGCATCGGCAGCCTCAGTTCTGGGTGATAGTTGCGTATCGTGCGCCCCGGTGCGTGTTGAAGCACCACACCAGAGGGCGCAGAGGCAGAGAGTATAGCCCTGCTGCCGCAGACATATGCAGGATGTGAGATGCTCCCCTGCCCCTCCACCACTATGACCTCAGGTTGCTCGTTCTCATACGCCTGAGCGATCGCGTGTTCCAGCTCCCCCACCATGTAGTCCCCCTGGATGGCGTCCAGGGGCACACCGTACCTCGCGCCCTGCAGCAGCCCTGTCTGCCCTGTAGCCACGAAGACCGCTTTCACACCAGCAGCGATGAGGGCATGCACCAGCTCCACCGCAGTGGTGCGCTTGCCGATCGCGCTGTCCGTGCCCAGGACCGGGATCCGAAGCGCATCGAGATGCCTTGCCTTGTCCCCGAAGCTGTGCATCTGCTCCAAAGGGGGCTCGCGCCTGATGTCTAGGATCCGGGCACCTGTGCGCTCTGCCAGCGCAGCGAACTCCTCGTCCTCGGAGAGGAACTCGTGGAGCCCAGAGATCACACCCACCCCCTGCTCTAGCGCTGCCTTCACCATCTGCCTGAATTCCTGCGGCAGCATCCCACCGACCGTCGCCACGCCGATGATGAGCCAGTCAGGGCTCGTGTGCCGCAGCGCTTCGGATACATCTCGAAAGATCGGTATCCCCCTGGGAACGCCGTCGAGCACTTCGCCTGCGTCCATGCCTGCCTTGGTGCTGTCCACCACGCCCACGATTCTGTATCGTTCGGAGCGCCGCACCAGCCCGCTGGCGGTCTTGCCCGTCGTCGTGCCGAACTTTCCTTCACACAGGACGATCGCGCGTTCCATAGGTGGGTGATGCACCGTTGTGGATATGAAGTTGTGGATGCTTGAAAGATCGTGAACTACCAGCCCGTGAACGGGCTGGCGTCCTGCTTCTTCCACTCCGGCTTGCATCCGAGATGTTCGGATGTAGAGGCTAGAATGTCCACAGGCGTGAGTTCGGGCGGTCCCCGCCCTACCTTCT
>JBFMEL010000012.1:0-28221 GCA_040753455.1 Thermoplasmatota archaeon
TTGTGCTCCGCCCATATGCCGATCGGCGCCGCTACGGTCCGATTCACCACAGGCATCACGATCGGCAGGCGCAGTCCGGAGGCGACGAACAGCACCTCGTGCATCAGCGCTAAGCCTTGGGAAGATGTGGCGGTGAACGTTCTGACCCCAGTGGCAGAGGCAGCGACGCAGGCGCTCATCGCGCTGTGCTCGCTCTCCACGCGCATGAATTCCGCTTCTAGCAATCCATCGTTGACGAACTCCGAAAGATGCTCCACGATGAAGGTCTGTGGGGTGATCGGGTAGGCGGCGATGAGGTCCGCCCTTGCCAGCATCGCAGCATAGGCAGCGGCGTAGTTCCCAGTGACCATCCGTTTCATCGTCCTCACCTCTCCATCTTTATGGCGCCTGCAGGGCATTCGGCGGCGCATATCCCGCAGCCCTTGCAATAGTCCATGTCCCACTCCATGTGCGTCCCCATGTCCTTAATCGCCCCATCGGGACAGAAGAACCAGCAGAGGCGGCACATGACGCACTTCTCCCTGTCGTAGACCGGGGTGAAGGTCCGCCAGCTGCCTGTCTTGTTCTCCACGAAGCTCCCTGGGCCGATCAGCCCCGCGTCTGTCTTCTGAGGGCGAGTGGCGAGACCAGGGGGCAGCTCCTTGTATGTGGGGAGCCAGAGTCTCCTCTCCTCATAGGTCATCGTGCCCTTGCACCTGCCCACAGATGTGCGCTCGTAGGCTCTCCATGCCGCCTCTGCGTTCAGCTCGGCAGCCCGCTGTCCGATCCTCGGCTGGAAGATATCCATGATCCCTCTTGCTACGGACTCCATCTTCAGTTCGCCTGTGGCTTTTGCAAACGCACCCAGTATCGCGCTGTTGGTGACAGGCTGCCCCAGGACCTCTATGGCAATGCCAGTGGCATCCACCACCCCCACTGCCACCTCCTTGCTGAGCGCGATCTCTCCTGGGGGGAGAGGGGAGTTGACGATCCCCATCCCCCCCTCCTTCAGCCCATCGGCGACATCTATGATCCCAGTGAGCTTATCGTCCAGCACCACGACATAATTTGGCTCATAGATCTGGGTCTTCCTGTAGATCTTCTTGGCGTCCACACGCGTGAACGCGAGCACTGGTGCGCCTCTGCGCTCAGCACCGAAATACGGGAACGCCACTGCATAGTTTCCCTCGTGAAAGGCAGCGTCCGCGAGCGCCTGTGCAGCCATGACCGCGCCCTGCCCACCTCGGCCATGGAACCTGACCTCGTACATCTTACACCTCGTCGAGGGGAAGGAGAGCGCGCTGATAAGCGTTGCGCCTCAAGCCGCAACGATCTCAAGGTATCGGGAACAGTCTGGCAGACCCGATATTTGATGATTTCCATCTGTTTCCAGAGGCGTTACATAAATCATGCGTAAATTTTAAATACAAAATCCGCTTTAGGCTTCCTCCCCAAAGTAGATAAAGGAGATATCCGCAGATGAAGCCCATAGGTACGGTGGCGACGATCGCCCACAACGGGCACCTCATAGTCAGGGCTAGGTTTGCACCTGATGAGGGGTGTTTTGGCTACGACTCCCGTGGCAGGGTGCTGGGCAGGATCATCAGGGTGTTCGGTCCCGTAAGCGCGCCGTTCGTTGCGATCTTACCTGCTCGGAGGCAGAGCCTAGCGCTGATGGGCGCGGAAGCCTTTGTGGATGACAGTGCGGAGGGGTCTGCGGGTCGTGCCTCAAGGAAGAGGTGAGTGGATATGGCAAAAAAGAAGGAAAAGACGGACGAGATAATGGTATGCCCTGAATGCGAAGGGACGCATCTGGTGAGGGATTACAGCAGAGGGGAGCTTGTCTGCGAGGACTGCGGACTCGTGCTGGACGAACACTTCATCGACCAAGGCCCCGAGTGGAGGGCGTTCGACTCTGACCAGGGCGAGAAGCGCGCGCGCACAGGCGCGCCGATGACCTACACGATCCATGACAAAGGGCTGTCCACCGAGATCGGATGGAAGAACAAGGATTCGTATGGCAAGAGCATCCCGACAAGGAACAGGGCGCAGCTGTACAGGCTGAGGAAGTGGCAGCGGAGGATTAGAGTTTCGAATGCCACAGAGCGCAACTTAGCCTTTGCCCTAGGCGAGCTGGACCGCATGGCATCGAGCATGGGGCTGCCGAGGAACGTGCGCGAGACCGCTGCCATGATCTATCGCAAGGCTGTGAACAAGAACCTCATCAGGGGGCGCAGCATAGAGGGAGTGGTTGCCGCCAGCTTATACGGTGCGTGCAGGCAGTGCAATGTGCCCAGAACCCTAGATGAAATCGCGAACGCGAGCAGGGTTGGGCGCAAGGAGATCGGGCGCACGTACCGCTTCATGACGCGCGAGCTGAAGCTGAAGCTCATGCCCACGCGCCCCGAGGATTACATCTCGCGGTTCTGCAGCGAGCTGAAGCTGAGCGGCGAGGTGCAGACGAGGGCCATGGACCTGCTGAAGGACGCTGCAGAGAAGGAGCTGACTTCGGGCAGAGGACCCACGGGGGTCGCAGCGGCATCGATCTACATCGCATCGATCCTGTCCAACCAGCGGAGGACCCAGCGCGAGGTCGCGGACGTAGCAGGGGTCACAGAGGTCACGATCAGGAACAGGTACAAGGAGCTCACAGAGCGATTGGGGATAGTGGTGCAGCTGTAGGGCTATTTGTCCCCTACTATCTCCCTTTCCCTACTCAGTCTGTGCATCCGCTCGTTGTACACCTCTTCCGTGATCTCCCCGTTTGCTAGCATCACGTCCAGCTCATGCTCCTGCCTCTCGAACCGCTGCTGCACCTTCTGGAGGTGTGTAGTCAGCGCGCTATCGAGCGCCTCGGTCATCTCTTTTCCTTCTGGCGACAGCTTGTAAATCACTCTGGGCCTGCCGCTCAGTGAAGATACCGCGACCCTCTCGACGATCCCTAGGGCACTTAGCCTTAATAGATGCCAGTCCACAGTCTGGCGCACCACTCCGAGCTTCTTGGAGATCTCCTCCGGATGATCAAGCCCGGCACGAAGGCAAGCTAGAACCTTGTCGCATGTCGGTGAGGACAGAAGCCCCAATATCGCTACGCTCTTTGCATGCATCGCAAAGCAGATAAGAGAAAGGATATTTCAAATTTTCTTTTGCATTATTCCAATGTTTCTTGGAAGTTTTCTATTTTTATTTTCTAAAAAGGTTTATTTTATGCGAATCCCATATAGGTTGGCGATGACAGTTGGCATACCCCGGGACGGGTTGGGCAAGAGACGGATGGAAAACCGGCGGAAAACCATAGGAGAGATCAAAAGGAAGGAGGCACCTACGATGCGAGGGATATGTAAGGGGATAGTTTGGACAGTGGCGCTACTCTTGTTGATCGGATTTGTCCAAGGAGATATAACCCAGGCTCAAAATAAAGGGGAGAACACTCCAACCATTTCCAACATACCTGTTTCTAACGGGACGAGTGTGACTATTTATGAGCGCACCACAGACTGGCTGATTTATACGTTTGATGTCTCAACATTGACGACGACCGGGGCTACATTTGATACACTCGCAGACGAGCACTATACCATTACCTCAGATGGGACATACCTCACTATAAACTGCTATCGCCCAACAACGGCAGGAGGTGTAGGACACAACATCGCAGCTGTGAGATTGGATGGAGTACCGGGCTATCCAGATGGCATTTATGCCTCGATGATCATCTCCTATACCTTAGGGATGGATGGAGATGCAGAATCTAGGTTTAATGCCTTAGGGAATGACATCACAACCCATACACTTCTTGGGGACCTTGAAAGCGAAATTGTGCTAGGATTCTCCACAGACATAGATCCCGGGACTCCCCCCAATACGAATGTACCTGTGTCTAATGGGACGAGTGTGACTATTTATGAGCGCACCACAGACTGGCTGATTTATACGTTTGATGTCTCAACATTGACGACGACCGGGGCTACATTTGATACACTCGCAGACGAGCACTATACCATTACCTCAGATGGGACATACCTCACTATAAACTGCTATCGCCCAACAACGGCAGGAGGTGTAGGACACAACATCGCAGCTGTGAGATTGGATGGAGTACCGGGCTATCCAGATGGCATTTATGCCTCGATGATCATCTCCTATACCTTAGGGATGGATGGAGATGCAGAATCTAGGTTTAATGCCTTAGGGGGCGATATCACAACCCATACATGCCTAGGGGATCTAGAAAGTGAAATCGTACTCGGATTCTCAACTGATACGGAACAACAACCTAACCAGCCGCCTGTTGCGGATGCCGGGCCAGACCGCACTACTGAGACCAACACCGAGATCCAGTTTGATGCATCTGGAAGCTACGATCCGGACGGCGCGATCGCATCATATGAATGGGACTTCGGTGACAATTCGATAGGGACGGGGGCTGTGATCTCCCACGCATATCCCGACGATGGAACATACACAGCGACACTCACTGTATTCGATGATGATGGGGCAAGCGCAATCGATACGTGTGTGATCACTGTTCTTAACAGAGCACCGGTGCCGGACGCGGGGGATGACAAGATCGCTCTCGTCTTGGAAGAGATAACGTTCGATGGATCATGTAGCTACGATTCAGATGGCATCATCATTAGCTACGAGTGGGACTTTGGCGATGGGTCAATAGGCACCGGGTGCGTCGTCTCTTATGCTTACTCAGAGCCTGGCACGTACACCGTGACGCTGAGGGTGGTGGATGATGATGGTACGAGTGCCGTGGACACATCCATGGCATCCATCACTGAGCAACCTACAAGGGCAAGCCTGTCTATTACAAAAGAGAAGATCAACGGCCCTGACGTGGTTGAGACACACACCTGTTATGGCTGGACATTGGAGATCACAGTCATCAACGAAGGCGGCTCGTTCGCTACAGATGTGTATGTTTACGATGTGCTGCCTGCTGAACTTGAGCTGATCAACCATACAATCACTCATGGCACTTTTGCATATGTGCAGAACGGGCACGGTCAGATGGGCTCTACTTCCCTGACGTGGTATGTGGGCTCGCTCGGCCCACAGGAGGAGGCTCTACTCACCCTTTGCATCGCCACGACTACCAACCCTGCCGGGCACCAGGAGTTCACCTCCCCAGGAACGTACAGCCTCAACGATGGGGCGTGGGCAACCGGGATAGATTCGTTGACTGGTGAGGTTATAGTCGCAGGGCCAACACCCCCTATCACTGTTGTGGCAGAGGACGACGGTGAAGAGGACGGTTGTGAGGGAGATGGAAGTGGGGACAGCCTCTCGCCAATGGAGGAGAGCAATGATGTGGACGATTCCGCGAGACTTGAGCCTATGGAGGAACCCTTGGGCACTCAGGGGGAAGAGTCAAAGTTAGCAGACACCTCTACAAAGAGCCCAGGGCTGCCATACACCATCGATTGGATACAGATGGTGGGGTATGCCGTCCTCTTAATATCCCTCGTGACGGCGGTCAGCGTCGTTCTAACAGGAAGGCAGAGAAGAAAGCATGGCATCGAGGAGCCAGATTCGCTCCTCATCAGGGGGGATATCTCAGAAGACTTGTATTACGACCTAAAACTGCTGAGGGGAGAGATCTCGGAAGAGGAATATCTGTCGAAGAAGTAAGCTGATACAGCCCCTAAGCACCACCATCCCGAAACCATGTCGGATAGGGGGCACATCCTTCTGCAAAAGCCCCCCAAAGAATATATAGGGGTATCGTTATAAGCAGATAGGTAGGCGAGCTATGGGGCACACATGCGCATTTGACCGCGACAACGCTCATCCTGAGAAAGGGGTGGGATCGGTTGCAAGGCACTCTTATCCAGGAAATAGGTGGCTAGGCGCCTCAGCTACGAGCAAAGTGGTGATCTTTTTGTTTTGTCTCTCAATCATCACCCCCCTCCAACCATGGGATAGCGCAGAAGCCTCAGCGCCCCAGGTACAAACACTGAGCCCAGGTTCTTGGAACGATACCTTTGAGGATACCACCAAGATCGAGTTTATGAAGAATTTAACCGTTGAGGGTGGTGATGTAAAGCTGAGCGAGAGCGCACCAGATAGTGTCATGCCTTCCTGGGCTACAGTCTATTTCATTGACGTGGCGAATCAGAGCATAGATTTAGACGCCCTGAAGACGCAATTAACAACCGACGGGATCCCATATACAGATAACACAACCACTTGTGGGATGCCCACATTCGACGGTACGAAGGTCTACCTACATCAAGTAAACAGACACTTGAGTTTCACAAAACAAACGAGCATAATCTTTGCGAATCACTCGGTCTATGTCTCGTCCTCCGAGGTGGTGATAGCGTTCTCCGATGACTTTGCGGCCCCCAACAACCAGAATTTGTTCATGGAAGATATAGCCTATTACACCTATAAAATGAGCACGTCAACCACACGAGTATCCGGCTTCACGTATGGAAGTGGTGGCCCAAGCCCAGCCTATGTTCTTGACGAGACCCTTAATTATATATATACCTACAGCGCCGGGGCGGTTACACAGAGAAGCACGTTTGCATCTATTCTGCTCGCCACAAATGGATATATGCTTCAGGCAGTTACGAACGATTATGGAACCGCTATTGCTGGTAGTAACTCATGGGTTCATTTTGATTTTACTACCGTGCCTGGGCAAAGTAGCACTGTTGTGAAAGCTTGGTTAAGAGGCAGGGCAGCTAATGGGTATTATGACTTAGAATACCCAGAAGGGACATATTACAACACATTTGTAGATAAGAACGTCACTGCAGAGACCCAGATAGATTCTACACCGAGGTTGCGAACACAAGATCCATCTCAATGGAATCATGCTGCTGGAGGGGCGGTCGTCATAATAGGGGAGAGCACAACGCTACCAACGGAAATCCACTCCTTCACAGATCAAGCTAGTTATGACTGGGCAGACGAGCTCTTCATAACTTCATTGAAAAAGGTAGAAACAATAGAGAACTTCGGCAACCTCACCTCCACGGCGATCGAGCTTCCCAGCGGACAAATGTGGAGCAGCCTGAACATCACCAAGACCGAGCCCAGCGCTGAGAACAACATCACGGTGTCAATTCTCAACGGCTCAACAGGGACACCCATTCCTGGTTATACGGATATCTCCAGCACAGACGTCAACATCTCAGGCATAGATAGAGCGCTCTATCCTTCGATCAAGCTTTTGGCGAACTTTTCAGGGAACGGAAGCGCCACCCCCATTTTACATGAGTGGGGCGTGAACTGGACATGGGATGGCAAGACCCCTTTGATCAACCATACTGCTGTGACCTCCGCCCCACTTGGAAGTGTGATAAACATCACGGTCAATGTCACTGATCCTGGTGGAGTGAACGCGGTCACGCTCTGCTACAAGGATGTTGGAGCTGGGTCATACACCAGCGTACCGATGGCACTCATCTCTGGCGACAACACAAACGGGGATTGGAGCGCGGACATCCCTCCACAGGTGGCGGTGGGCACAGCCTACTATTACATAAACGCCACCGATGGGACATATAACTCCTCACATCCTGCTGGGGATGCATACCTCAATCCTCATGCGATCGCGATATATGATGGAACCGCCCCGGAGATCTCCCACACGCCGCCCAGCGTCGTTAACACAAGCGAGGCGGTCGATATCGTCGCATCTGTAACGGACAACGTCGCTGTATCTGGGGTAAATATCTCTTACTATTTCAATACCACAGGAGGGTTTACGCCCGCTCAGAACAAGAGCATGAACGACCAAGGTGGTGGGAACTACAACTACACTATCAGCGTCCCGGACAATGCCCTGTCTTTGCACTACAACATCTCTGCTAAGGATGCTGCGAACAACTGGAATGACACAGGGGATATAGTCATAAGCGTTGTGGATACACTGCTGCCTTCGATCACAGACACGACGGCTGGCAGCCCGCCGGTCAACGCGAGCTTCACGATTACAGCCATAGTGATGGATAATATAGGGGTCTATGGTGTATGGGTCTATTATTTCTTCAATACAACCACGGGTCAGACCAGCCCCCTGAACGTGAGCATGATTGATATGGGGAGCGGGAACTACGAGCGCACGGTGTCTGTGCCATCTAACGGATTGGTGCTGTATTACAATATCTCTGCCAACGACACCTCCAACCACTGGGTAGAAACTGGTGAATATAATTTGAGTGCTATAGACCCTCCTCCAGGTATTACCGATACAACGAGTGCCCTCCCATCCACTGGCGACCCGTTCGAGATCAGGGCAGAAGTGAGCGACAACGTGGCTATGGGAGACGTGCGCCTCTGGTATTACTTCGAGACCATGAGTGGAAACACCTCGGTGCAGAACGTGAGCATGACCTATCAGGGGGGTGGATTGTACAACTGGACTGTAGATTGCCCTATTGACGGGCTCGTTCTCCATTACAACATCTCCGCCAACGATACATCCGACAACTGGAACGAGACCGGGGAGGTGCTCTTGGTCGTGGTGGATGACGATTTACCGGGTGTTGTGGACATGACTGCGGGCACCCCCGCCACCGGCGCATCGTTCGACATTGTGGCAGCGGTGACCGACAACATTGGCATCAAGGGTGTGTATCTCTACTCCTATTTCGATACTGTGAGCGGTCCGACGAGCCCGCAGTACACTGCTATGAGCGATATTGGCGGCGGGTTGTACAATTACACGGTTGTTGTGCCGGTGAACGGGTTAGCGCTGCACTACAACATCTCTGCCAACGATACCTCGGGCAACTGGAACAAGACCGGGGAGATTGTGGTTGGAGTGATGGACATCCTTCGTCCATCCGTCACCGATGCGACCGTTGGCAGCCCTGTGGTAAACACCACCTTTACCCTCACTGCATATATCGCGGACAACATAGCAGTGAGCGAGGTTAGATTGTGGTATTACTTCAACACCACGACTGGAAACACCACAGCCCAGACTGTTCCAATGAACGATTTAGGAGGGGGGGCTTATGAGTATCTGGTATTAGTCCCCATAAACGCTCAAGTTCTCTATTATAATATCTCAGGGGTCGATACCTCTGACAACTGGAACGAGACCGGGGTATTGACGTTGGATGCGATAGACATCCCTCCAGAGATATACGACCTCAGCACTGCATCCCCTCTTATAAACTGCAGCTTTGAGATCATGGCGCGCGTTATAGACAACATTGAGGTATCAGATGCGCTCCTGTATTATTATTTCACCACCACGACCGGCGACACACCAATTCAGAATGCCCAGATGAACCCGCTCGGCGGTGGGGATTACAACTGCACTATAACTATTCCAGCCGATGCCCTCATCTTGTACTACAACATATCGGCTAACGATAGCAATGACAACAGGAATGACTCAGGCACCATCAGTTTGCCAACCATGGATATGCCGCCCGAGGTCGTGGACACCACTGCCGGGACACCCATCACTGGAGCTAACTTTGCTGTGAATGCATGGGTGAGGGACAACGTCGGCGTCTCTGAGACATACCTGTACTATTATTTCGATACCACCACAGGCAGCACGACACCGCAGGACGTGGTTATGAACTACCTGGGCAGCGGAAATTACACCTATCCCGTGTCTGTGCCCCTAAATGCCCTGGTGTTCTATTACAACATCTCTGCCAGCGATACCTCAGACAACTGGAATGAAACAGGAGCGAACAACCTCGGGGTTGCGGACGGCATCTGTCCTGAGATTCTCGACACCACTGCTGGAACCCCAGAGATAGGAGTGACGTTCACTATCAATGCGACGGTCACAGACAACATCGTTGTAGGTCAGGTACGCCTTTATTACTATTTCTCCACCCCTGTGGGGCTTACGACCTATGTGAGCGTTGGGATGAATGCCGTTGGTAACGATTACTTCCGCACTCTGTCAGTTCCTGACAACGCAATCCAACTTTACTACAATATCTCCGCCGCGGACTCCACATCATGGAACGAAACAGGACTCAAGAGCTTGGCGATCAAGGATCCCATAGTGCCGACCGCGCAGGACATCACCAGCGGAACGCCCACGACAGGCGATTCGTTCACGGTCACAGCGCTGGCGAGCGACAACGTAGCGGTGGGGGGCGTATGCCTCAGGTATCAATTTCAAACACCAGTTGGTTTAACCCCCTATACCAATGTCACGATGACCTCCATTGGCAGCGATAACTACAACTGGGCGCTCTCAGTTCCTATCAACGCGCTGCAGCTCACATACTCGATCGGCGTGAGGGACTTCTGGGGGAACTGGGCAGAAACCCCTCTGGGGAGCAGGACGGTCAAGGACAACGACCCCCCTGGTGTCACCATAGCGGATGGTGCCATGCCCTCCACTGGGTCATACTTCACTATCGCCGCGGATGTATTGGATAACATCAATCCAAGGAATGTTCACCTCATTTACTACTTCGAGACCACTACAGGGCCCACGGAGATGACGAACGTCACGATGAGCCATGCAGGCAGCGGTACATACAACTGCGCAATCCCCACACCTATAAACGCGCAGGCACTGCACTACATTATAGCGGTGAACGACACCTCCAATAACTGGAACAATACCCCTACCATCGACGTAAACGTAAGGGACAGCATCATCCCTAGGGTCGCGGACCTTACAGATGATATGCCGACCACTGGGGACGAGCTCACAATCCGTGCGTCGGGGAGCGACAACATCGGCGTCGATGAGGTTTGGTTGATTTACTGGCTCGGGACAGGCGATGTGATAAACGTCACGATGACTCCTGGAGCGAGCAGTGTTTACTCTATCCAAATCGCGATACCGCACACCGTTGCCCCTCTACAATACAAGCTCGCGGTTGCGGATGAAGGTAATAACTGGAATTCCACGAGCACTAGAACTGTTGAGGTATTGGACAATGATCTCCCTGTTGCTGTTGCGCTCGGTGACGAGGAGGCAGCGGTGGGCGCTCTCGTGAGCTTCGATGCTCGAGATTCTAAGGACAACGTTGGGATCGTGAATTATACATGGTCGTTCGTGTACGAAGGTGTGGAGGCTAGGCTCTATGGCACAACCCCCAGCTTCAGATTTCAGAAGGCAGGCATATACAGGGTCACGCTGAATGTGAGCGACGCTGCTGGGAACTGGGACACGGATACCGCAGTGGTCGTCGTCACTGCCCAGAGCGGAAGTGATCAGGGGGATGGATGGATAACCGAGTTCTGGTGGATACCATTGATCTTCGCGGTCGTGCTTCTCGTCATAGGATTGCTCGCTGCAAGGCACAGGCGCAGGAAGGCTCCGAGCGCGCAGGATCGATCATGGGCGCCTCCCTCCACCTCAGCACCCGGGCATTCGGATAAGATCACGCCAGAGGAGCGCCCGATCCCTCAGTCCAGCCAGAACGACGAGCTGCTGCGACAACTGGACAAGCGGTTCGCAGAAGGGCGGATCTCAGAGCAGACCTACCAGATGCTGAGGAAGAAGTACGGCGGCTAGGGGCGCATCCTTCCTAGTTTCACGTATTCCGCACCCTTTTCCTTCGGGCGCGCGAGGAGGATCTCCTTCTTCACTCCATGTGCCAGGCGCACGGCGCGGCTGATCTCCGCCCACATGCTCTTGTAATCTTCGGGCACAGAGTGGATCAGGTAGCGCGCGTGTGTCCTGTCCGGATCACCCTCATACGCCCTGAAGTGAGAACCATATTTGAACCCAGTCTTCACCAGGATACCCTTGGCTCTCAGGTCCTTATATATCTTCAGCCTCAGCTCGAAGTCGGGCTGTATCTTGGCTGCATGGCTGAGCAAGCGCTTGAGGGAGACCGCCCGCCCATTTCTAGCATCCTTGATGCGGATGACCCCCCTCTCCGCAAGATATATGCTCTCCAGGAGCGAGATCTGCAGGGCGCCGTTCAGCGGCTTACCATAGAACCCTATCGAATAGAGCGCCTCTGCATGAGCCGCATCGAGCACCAGCACCCTGTCCTCCATCAGTAGCCCTTGGATCCCTGAGACTTTGCCCTCCCTCAAGCGTCCCTGGGGTCTCACCTCCTTCACGTTGTAATAGGTGAGGTCACCCTCCTCGTCCACGACCGCCAAGAGCAGGACCTTCCTCACCCTCGCCACATCCTTTGTGAGCGAGAGCAGCTGCTCCACATCGAAGACACTGCGTTCAGAGACAGCCACCACCCAGAACTTGGAAGGAGCCTTGCCTGGAGCACCACCCCTCGGCAGCACCCGAAAGTCCACAGGCGGCACCCCGTCCTTCACCACGTAGCCGCGCTGCTTCATGTCCCTGTACACGAGGAACTTGATCTCGAACTGTGGATGGGCGCGCGTGGCAGCCCTCACGATACGCTCTAGTGCGAGCCTTTTTCCACTCCTCAGTATCTGTATCCTGCCGCTGCTCGCGAGATACGTGGCTTCGATGAGGTTGAGGCTCAACCCTCCCCCTGGCAGGATGCTGCCGAAGTAACCTTTGTTGTATATCTGGCTCGCCACCCTCTGGTCCTCGATCACGATACGGTCGCCCATGAGCGCACCAGTCGGGATCTCAGATCCTTCGCACATCCTCGCACCTACAGCCCGATGCTCATGAAGTAGTCCGGGGCACATCTTCTCAGCTCCCTCAGCATGAGCTGCCTCGCGTGCTCTGCCCCTCCAGGACCTATGAAGAGGGAGAGCGCCTCGCTCACCCGCCTGATCAGCATCTCTGCCTGCTTGGGGGTCATGAACTCCTGGGATATCCCCATCTCTGTGAGCTGCCTCTCGATGATGTTCTTTGCGACGGGGCTGATGGGGTACAGCCTCTCCTGCACCGTCCTGATGAACCCTGTGCCGTCCAATGCACTGCACGACCCAGCTTGTGATTGCGGATGCTGTATAAAGACATGACGCCCGTGAAGTGCTGTGGGCATGACCTCTATCCTGCAGGCAAGATGCACAGAGCTGTGTGCAAACGATCCGGCTCATGGACCATACCACACAGCACCGCGAAGGCGCAACCTTTATACTTGCTCCCATTATTCCAGGCACAATGAACGGGGCGCTGGCAGGGCACATAGCCGAGCTCAAGAGGGGGCGCAGGGCGATCATCCTGGCGCACAACTACCAGCGCCCTGAGGTGCAGGAGATCGCAGATCATGTGGGGGATTCCTTAGGGCTGGCAATGACAGCCTCGAAGACAGATGCGGAGGTGATAGTCTTCTGCGGTGTGGACTTCATGGCAGAGAGCGCGCTCATCCTCAACCCAGGGAAGGCGGTGGTGATGCCGACCAGGGAGGCGAAATGTCCCATGGCAGCGATGATCACAGCAGCGGGTCTAAGAAGGCTGAAGGATGAGCATCCGGGGGTCCCTGTGGTCTCGTATGTGAACACAAGCGCAGAGGTGAAGACAGAATCCGACTGGTGCTGCACCTCCTCCAACGCCGTGAAGGTGGTGAATGCCATCCCCAGTGAAAAGATAATCTTCACCCCAGACACCAATCTCGGTTTGTACATCCAGCGCCAGGTGAGAGAGAAGGAGATCATTCTTTGGCCGGGATACTGTCCCACACACCAGAACCGCATCACCCCGGAGGATCTCGAGGAGCTGAAAAGCCAGCACACGAGCGCGGAGGTGGTGGTGCATCCTGAGTGCATCCCGGAGGTCATCGAGATGGCGGATCACGTGGCATCCACGGAAGGTATGATTCATTACTGCCGGTCATCGGCTGCCACAGACTTCATCATAGGCACGGAGAGGGAGCACACATACAGGCTGAGAAAGGAGATCCCTGGGAAGGTGTTCCATGCCGTGCCCGGGGCGGTGTGCCCAAACATGAAGAAGACCACGCTGGCGTTGGTGCTGAAGGCGCTGGAGACCCTCGAGGACAGGATCGTGCTTCCCCTGGAGATCATCGAGAAGGCAAGGATGCCGCTGGACAGAATGGTGATGGTGGGAAGAGGGGATTGAACCGCACTGCGGTCTCACCTCGCCTTTATGCTCTTCTTCACGTTAGCCCGCTCTCTGTAGAAGACCTTGGAGCCGCAGACCGTGCACTGTATCCCCACGGTGTTGATGTCCCTGATCCTCGTCTTGCACCTTGCGCACTTATAGTTCATCTTTCGCCCCCTCCTCTTCCAGGGCTTCCCTCCTGAACGGTCTGACCTTCGGGACATATGCGCCCGCGGCATACCTGTGCCCGCACTTGCGGCACTGCCAGATCGCGCTCGCTACGCGTTTCACAGATGTGTGCTCGCACCTGGGGCACTGGCGCAACCTCGCCCTCTCTGTCTCGATCTCGCCGAGCCTGCGCCTGACCCGCACGCCGTATCGCGCGCCGTACTTTCCCGCGATCCCGACCTTCTTCGTGCGCATATAATCACTCCATCTTCTCCCTTACGCGCGCGCCATGGCGCTGCGCAAGGGATATGCACTCCTTGATCTCTGCGAAGGTGAAGGAGCCGCACAAGCCTTTCTGCATCGCCCTGATATCCCCGTGCTCGTCGGTCACTATGCTCAGGCGGGCATTGGCGACCTCCTCCTCTTTCAGCTCCGGGTCAACGAACACGTGCTTGCCGAGCTTCGCAAACGTGGTCGAGATGGGCGTGGTGTGCACAGGCATCGGGAAGTCCGCGGGCTGCCCGAACCTTGTCGCGGGCACAGTGGCTGTGCGCAGCGCCGCCACCGCAGCGATGCTCGAGGCATCGAAGAGGTTGCCGTAGTGATCGAGAGGCTGGATGTCCACGAAGACCATGAAGACCTCCTCCCCTGGCGTAATGCACAGCTTCTGCAGGTCTATCATCCCGCTCTCTCTGATGCCGCGGTCCACCACCCTTGCGAGCTCGATGGCGCCTTCCCTCGGCGGTCCTGTTTCGAATTCCGCGTGTGCCACGGGTCTGAGCTCCGCGCCGGTCATCAGGACGCCATCGTCGGGGCGATCTTTGAAGGGGGTGCCGATATCCACCTTGATCCCTACGATGACATCAGTATCCCCAAGACGAACTCTGGCAGAGCCCTCTGCGTTCTCGATCACGCCTGTCTCTATATGAAGCGCTCTCATCTCGTCAAAGGCTCGACCATCGCCCCGCATCCCGCGTGCTGCGAGCTTGAAGATCTGGTCGCGCACGATCTCGCAGACCACATCGCTCATTGCATCACCTCCTCGGCAGCCTCCTTTGCCTTGACCGCATACCTGCGCTTCAGGGCATCCTTCTGAAGATCGTGTATCCTCATGCAGGCGCTCATCGCCATCTCCACCGCGCGCTCGAACTCCTCTGCTGTGAGATGACCATCCATCTGTAGGAGCACGATCTCCCTGGTCTTGGGCACTATGGCGAGCGGGACATCTGCCTGTCCCACGTTATCCTCTTCCTTTGCGAGGTCCAGGATGACCTGCCCGTCCGCTTTTCCTGCCGCACATGCAGGGACGAGGTCCATCATAGGGACCCCCGCGTCTGCTATTGCCACAGAGGCTGCCGTGATCCCAGCGCACCTCGTGCCTGCGTTCGCCTGAAGGATCTCGATATACACGTCGATCGTTGCCCTGGGGAACTGCTCCGTGAAGATCACGTGCTCCAATGCCTCGCCCGTCACTTTGGATATCTCGATCGACCTTCTGCCGGGACCTGGGCGCACCCTCTCCTCCACGGAAAACGGCACCATGTTATATATTACCTGCACGAGCGCCTTCGTGGGGTCCTGCATGTGCCTGGGATGCGCCTCCCTCGGTCCATAGACCGCAGCAAGAACCTTGTTCTTGCCCCATTCAACGTATGCCGAGCCATCGGCGTTCTTCAGCACCCCTGCCTCTATCTTTATCGGACGCAGCTCATCCACCCTTCTGCCGTCGAGCCTGCGACCGCTCTCGTCTATCAACCTGACCGTTCCTTCCAATCTCTCACCTCCTCTCGCCGAGCTGGAGCATCGCCTTGACCTCCTCTGTCAAGCCGTACTGCTGCGCAGCCTCCTCGATCTTTCGTATCGCCCGCATTGCCAGGAGGATGTTGTCCAGATCGCCATCTATCCATATCCTGCCGTTCTGTCCCACGAAGATGCGGCACTTCGTGCCCTCCTTCAGCATGGCGATCATCGACCCTCCCTTTCCAATCACCCTTGGAACCTTGGAGTGTGTAATCTCCACGATCTGACCCCCGGTAAGCTTGCGGAGCCCATGGTCCTTCATCGTCACCTGCACGCGCTTGGTCTCATCAACCATCAAGACCTTTGCCAGGATCGCATCGCCCACGTTCAAGTATCGCTGTGTGTCGCCAAATTCCACGTTCCAAGGCACCTCGCTCACGTGCAGGGGTGCGGGGTAGGGCGAGTTGATCTCCACCAGCCAGTTCGAGGGGCCGATCTCGATCACCACCCCGATCACAGAATCACCGGTTCTTGGGATGTACTTGCCTGCCAACGGCACCACGTTCACGTAGCCTGCCCTCACATCCCTGATGCCGAGCTGGGCAGCGAATATCTTTTCATCCTTCCTGTAGGCGCCTGTGCCTGCCTTGAGGCCAGGCTCCCCGATCTCTTCTCCGGGCACAACCACAATCCTTTCTTTTTCAGCCATCAGATCACATCCAGTTCATAGTTCGGAGCTACCTCAGCATCTTTGTCTCGACGTTCCCCTTGGTGCGCTCGTTCAGCTTCGATAGGAGGTCCCCCTGCACACCCGCAGGGATCTCCACCACCCCGATCCAGGAGCCGTCGCGCTGCCACTCCTCCTGCAGCACTCTGCCGAAGCTCTTTATCTCCCCGTAGGTGCGCCCGTAGTCCTCGCCCGAGAGCTTGATCGCGATCTTCACCTTCTCAAAGCTGATCGGGATGAGGGGGCGTATGGCTGTCAGCACATCGTTCACCTGCGCCTCCAGGGGTCTAAAGGGGTCCACGTTAACACCCGCCTCCTCCATCGCAGCCTCGATCCTTGCCGGGGGATGCGGAGCCCGCGTCTGCGGGTTCATCGCGTTGCGGGCTATATGCGCAATAATCTGCAGCCGCATGCTCTCCCGCATCTTGCGCCTCTGCTCGGTCGTCAGCTGCACCTTCCCCTTCAGGGCGATCTCGCGCGCCACCTCCCGCACGCTCACAGTGCCGAAGACCTCCTTCATTACCTCCTCAGAGGCTTTGTCGCCCTTCTTCGCATCCTTGAAGACCATATCCGATGCCATCTCGGCGAGGATGTCGATCTCCTTCCCCTGGCGCAGCGACTCGATCGCCTCAGGGGCTATGATGATCTCGAACTTGTGACCACCATGCTCGTAGTGCGCGATCACTCTCTCATCGAAGACGCTGTCTGTTCGCTCCTTCCTTATAATCTCTCTCGACATTTATCCAGTCCCTATCTGCTGTTTATGTATCCCGTGATCTCTTCTGAGCCCAGGCGCCTGAAGTGCTCTCCTTTCCTGATCACTCCTACTTCGATCGCCTTTTCGTCGAGCCTGTCCTCAGTCGCCTTTTTGAGCGCGTCGATACCGAGCTTCAGAGCCTTCTCGAAGTTCGCATCATCCTCGTATTTCGCCTCTAGCTCTTCCATCACAGCCGTGCGCCCGGAGCCGATGCTCCCCGCCTTGTAGCCGAGCAGGGCGCCGCTGGGGTCTGTCTCGTAGAGATGTATCCCGTTGGAGTCTATGCCGGCGACGAGGAGCGCGGTGCCGAACGGGCGCACGCCCCCGTACTGCGTGTAGTTCTGCTTGTAGTCACATATGCGCTTCACCAGGTTTTCCACGAATATCTTCTCGCTGTAGGTGACCTTGTTGATCTGCGCGACCACCCTTGCATAGTCCACCAGTACGCGGGCATCGGCAACGAGCCCCGAGGTGGCGCAGCCGATATGTTCGTCGATCTGGAATATCTTCTCTATCGACCTAGACTCGACGAGCTTGCTCCCGACCCGTTTGTCAGCCAATAGCACCACTCCGTCCTTGAACTTGATGCCGACCGTGGTGGTGCCCCTGCCCACGGCGACCCGCGCGTACTCCACCTGAAACAGCCTTCCATCCGGGGAGAAGACCGTGATCGCCCTGTCGTAAGCCATCTGTCCTGCTTGCATCGTTGTCCCTCGGGCGCTAATAGGGGTGGGTGATATAAACCTTTCCTGAAATATATTCAGGCGCTGGCGAACCCTGCACGAGCAGGTGCTCATCCCTCACAAAGATCAGCTCGCGCTACACGCGCTCCATCCCTCGGTTTGCAGGCTCGTGATGTCCAATGGATAGCACCCCGCTACCTTAATATGCCACGCCTCAATCACACGACGATGAATGATCTGGAGGGCGCGATCCTCGCAGGGGCGATCATCGCCGTGTTCCTTGCACTCCTGTATGCTCTGTTTTACAAGTACCCAAAGGCAGAGCGGATGGAGCGCTTCGGCCTCTCGCACTGGGGGCCATTCCTGCTGTGGAAGACTAGTAGGGGGCGGGGCATCCTCGCCAGGATTGCCGGACACACACGTGCCTGGAGAGCATACGGCAACATCTCCATGGGGATCTGCCTGCTCGGGGCGTGCGTGATCACGTGCCTGCTGCTGTGGCAGTCTCTGCTGGTCTTCGAAGTGCCCGAGGGGCGCGAGCCCACCCCGCAGATGATCCTCGGGCTCCCTGGGATCAACCCGTTCATCCCCCTCTGGTATGGGATATTCGGGCTGGTGATCGCCGTCATGGTGCACGAGCTCGCCCATGGGGTTCTGATCATGGCTTCCAGGCTGAAGGTCAGGGCGGTGGGGCTGGTCCTCTGGGTGGTGCCGATCGGCGCGTTCGTCGAGCCTGATGAGGATGAGCTCAAAAGCGCAGCCCGAAAGCCCCGCATGAGGATATACGCTGCTGGACCTGCTGCGAACCTGCTCGCGGCGCTGGTCTGTGCACTCCTGTTTTCTCTGGTCTTCATGGGCTCTGTGCATTCTGCACGGGCGGGCGTGGGGGTCGTGGAGGTGATCGAGGGCACACCAGCAGACGGCATCCTGTCCCCAGGAATGATCATCACATCCTTCAACGGCACCGAGACCAAGAACTACAGGGAATTCAGCGATGCGCTGGCAGGAGCACATCCGAACCAAGAGGTCAACCTCACCGTGTATCACGGGGGTAAGGAGCACAATCTCACCTTGGTGCTTGCCGAGAAGGATGCATACACACATGAAGAGAAGGATAGGGGGAAGCCATACCTGGGTGTGAAATCAACCTCCACCTCCACAGAGATCTATCACCCGCTCGGAAGCGCCAGGTCTCTCGAGGAAGTGCCGTATCGGGTAATATCTTATTCCCTCCTTCCGCTCTACGGACTCTCGCCGATCCAGCATCCGTACACAGCGTTCTACGAGGTCAGCGGGCCGTTGAGCGCACTGCCATCCGATACCTTCTGGGTGCTGGCAAACGCCTGCTACTGGGCGTTCTGGCTGAACCTGATGGTCGGGCTCACGAACGTGCTCCCCGCAGTGCCCATGGACGGCGGCTACCTGTTCAGGGATTGGCTGGATGCACTGCTGCTCAGGCTCGGATGCGCCAAAGCGCGCAGGGAGGCGCTCGTGGACAAAGCAGTCTCAGCATCCTCCTTTCTCGTGCTGTTTTTGATCCTCTGGATGCTGATCGGCCCAAGGATATTCTGACCTAAATCTTATTCATCAGCATGGAATCTGCAACCCAGTTAAGGTCGTGAGACTGTTCCGACGTACCCGGTCGCGCTCGTCAAGACCACGTGCCAAGCAGATACTGATACGAAGCAGGTCTTATTCGAGCTGGCATAGCCTTTCGATCCGCGCGTCCATCACAGGCGCCGCAGAGTTCCCTATTCCTCCAAGGAGGTGGACCAAGGGGAACTATACCTAAACGCCACCAGATCCTAGTCGCTGACGATCTCGAAGCCGTTCCTGTCGAAGATCAATGGATAGTAGCCGCGCTTGTGCCCTGTCTCCCTCATCTTGACCACACTGAGAAAGAGGTTCACGACGTTCCCCTCGCGCTTGAGGTCCAGGTGGAATATGCCATCGGCTAAGAAGTCCTCCCCATGCTTGCAGAAATTCTCCGAGCCCTGCTCCATCTCGGTGATGAGCAGCGTGGTGACGTCGAGATCGCGCAGCCACTCGAAGAACCTGAAGAGGTCCTCTCTCGGGTTGGCGAACCTTGCCATCACCTCCAGTACTGGGAGGGAGTCTATCACCACCAGCCTGATGTTCATGTTCTTTTTCAGGTTCTTGAGATACATCTGGAAGACTTCCATCCATGTCTGGTTCGTGAGCTGCGTCAGCTTCTTCCTTATCATTCCAAGGTCGAGGACAGAGATCTCGCGCTCCAGACCGCCCATGCTCATCCCCAGACCCTCCATGTTCGCCAAGAGGCTCTCGCGCCCCTGCTCCAGCGTCACGTAAACCCCTGTGACGTCCTCCCTGTTGGCGTTGTGGTAGAGGATGTTGAACGCCACAGAGGACTTCATGGTGCCTGGCTTCCCTGTGATGAGGACTACGTGCTTCTCTGGAATGCCGCCCTCCAGTTGCTCGTCCAGCCCCCTTATGAAGGTCTTGATGCGAGGCTTCATAGGCCCACTCCTGCAGATGGCTGATGGCGCATATCGTATAATAACCTTTTGAGGACTGCGTCATGTGGTATGAACCATGAGCCAGATCGTCTGTGCCAAGCGCTGTGCTGCCTGCTGGATAGAGGGTCATAGCACACAGCAGAGGAACGATGAGGCATTACCCCGATGGGAGCGATTCATCAATGTACGTCCAGTTCACACCGTATATCTCTGCCCAAGAACCACTGTCGTCGCTCTCGAAACTCACGATGCGCTCGAAGGGCTGCTGCTGGAACATGGCGTAGGTCTCGTTGGATATCTTAGCCACACTGAGGATCGGCACGAAGTCCACGCCATGCTCTCGCATCACATCGTCCACGAGCACGTAGCCCACCCGATGGTCATCGGAACTGTTGAGCGCATCCCAGCACTCCTGCCACCGCGTGGCGTTCCATATCCCCCAGGCGCGCTCGTAGGTCGTGTTGAGCCCCTCTGCATAAAGGAACGTGCCCAGCCTATGGTCTGTTGCGATGGAGAGGTTTTTCGTGGCGTTGTGCGCCAGCCAGTCTATCGCCTCGAACGCCTCCGGCGATATATCCTCCCTGTGCCCTATCTCAGGCAGAGCCTGGTATGCTGACAGGGCGCTCCCTATGAGCACGAAGATCACCAGGGTTGGCAGAAGCTTCTTTGGATTGATCTTGCGCTTCTCGTGCAGCACTTCGCACTCCACCCTCTTTTGGGCGTTGCGGGATGGGGTGTTCAACAGTGCCACCCGATCCTCCATAGCTGTCAGGGTGATGTATGTTCTCCAGTAGTCCCTCGCACCCCTCAGGGTGAAGCGCTCGGTGCTGGCGGTCCTCACTATCAGTTGCTCTTTGAGGAGGGGATAGATGAGCCTCACGAGCCCGAGCGATGCACACAGTGAAAGGGGTATCATCAGGTATTCTAGATGCCGCTCGGGAAGGAGAATCGTGCTGCCCGCGAGGAGCGCGTAGCCGAGCGAGAACAGGATTGCCACCAACCAGCCTATGATCAGCCCTCCATGCTTCTTTGCTGCGACCTGCCAGAGCCCTGATGCCGCAAAGCTGAGGAGCGCGAACATGGGCAGCGCGCATACTATGAGGAGAGGGCTAGGCTTGAGAATGATCGCAGGATGATTGATGAAATAGAGGGTCAGTATGATCGCGGACATCGCACCCAGGGAAACGAGGAACTTTGCCCAGTCCGTGTGTATGCTGACCGGCTCCTTGAGCCACCGCAGGAACCTCTCCCCGATCGGGTGCCGCAGTGCCAGCAGCACCAGCACCAGCCCTGCATATGCGGGTACCACCAGGCGCGGGATGATGTATTCCCATGAGAGCCCGGTAGCACTCTGGATGAACTGGGGCATCGTGATCGCAACCACCTCCCAGTAGGTGAAGGTGGCTCCAGCGGCGAACGCGAGGTAGGTCAGATCCCTCCTGTACCTCTTCCTCTCGGAGAGGGAGATCATGAAGGGCAGCGATATGAGCAGCATGTACGTGGTGAGGTGATGCGAGCCGATCAGGAGCATGGTGGAGGCGCAGAGCAGCACCCAGTCTCGAGCGCTCCATCTCTCCTTGGTGAAAAAGTAGAGCGTTGCCAAGAGGAAGAAGTGCCCCATCGTGAGCGGAGCGGCGTGGCTCGTCTGATATATGTGGATGGCGTTCACGGATAGGAGCAGCGCTGCCAGGAGCGAGGAGCGTCTGCCGAACCCTATGTTGCGTGCTATGAAAAACAGGAAGATCACCGACAGCCCACCGAAGATAGGCGCGACCTTGGTCATGAGCCATAGCGGATCCGCGCCTGTCAGGAAGTGGGGCACGGCGGTCACGAAGTACAGCACAGGGAAGTACTGGTA
Source organism: Thermoplasmatota archaeon (assembly GCA_040753455.1). Taxonomy (GTDB): domain Archaea; phylum Thermoplasmatota; class Thermoplasmata; order SG8-5; family JACRNV01; genus JBFMEL01. The sequence continues at coordinate 22,323 of JBFMEL010000012.1, forward strand.
GGAATCCCCCCAACCAGTGTAGTTTGAGAACACCTGCCCGGTGTTTATGAAGTTGTTCGTGAGCCCATAGTATATCCCGAGGTCGTAGCCCCAGCCCGCATATGTCCAGGCAGGCACAGACCTGACCGCGATCGCGATGATGGCGATTAGTGTCAGGAGGAACCATGTCTGCCTGGAGGCATGCGACAGCCTCTTCCTCAGCCAGACAATCCCATCGAGCACTCGGGACATCTCTATGACACCCTCGTCCCCGGGTCCAGGTACCCACCGACCACTGCCCCAGGACCGATGTGGCATCCCTCTGAGATAATGGCACCCACGTTGATCGAAACATTGATGCCGGTCTCCACATCGTCCCCGATGATCGCGCCCAGCTTTCTCAGTCCAGTGTCGATCCGTCCACCCTTGATGGTCACCATGATGTTTCGCCCGTCCAGCCGCAGGTTGGCAACCTTCGTGCCCGCGCCAAGGTTGCACCGCCTGCCGATGATACTGTCCCCCAGATAGTTGTGGTGCGGTACATGGCTACCCTCCATGATGATCGAGTTCTTCACTTCGCAGGCATGTCCCACCTTAGCCCAGTCAGCGATATATGTACAAGGTCTGATGTAGCAGTTGGGGCCGATCTCGCAGCCCTTCCCTATGATCCCAGGCCCGATGATGTACGCACCGCTCCTCACCACAGTACCCTCTCCGATCCTCACCCTGCCATCGAGCGTGGCGCCCGCCTGCACCTCCCCATCGATCCGCGGCTCGATCTTCTGCATGAGGATCGCATTGGCGCGCAGGAGGTCCCAAGGTCTGCCCACGTCGATCCACTCTTCCGTGGAGATGTATGCACAGACCCCCTCCTCCATGCTGAGGATCTCGATGGAATCAGTGAGCTCGTATTCGCCCCGGAGCGATGTCCCAGTGTCTTCGATAGCATCGAACACCTGTGGGGTGAAGAGGTACACACCTGCATTGATGAGGTCGCTCTTCGGTGACTGGGGTTTCTCGTGCACCTCCTTCACCATACCATTTTCCACCATCACCACGCCGTATCTGTGCGGATCTGGTACCCTAGTAAGGCTCATCACGCTCTTCTTCGTCTCCCTATACCGCTGAATCACACCTGCAACAGTCTCCCGCGAGGTGATCACATCCCCGTTTAGACAGAGGAAAGGATCCTTGAAGATATCCACAGCTTTTCCGACTGCGTGGGCAGTCCCCTTTCGCTCCGCCTGCTCCAAGTACTCAATTTCAATCCCGAAGCGCGAGCCATCCCCTAGATACTCCTTCACAGCCCGTCCCTGCCAGCCTATAAGGATCGCCACCCTCTCTATATCGTTCGCTCTCAGGGCATCGAGCGCATGCTCGATAAACGGCTTTCCAGCCACAGGCAGCAGCGGTTTCGGGGTGTTGGCAGTGAGCGGTCTCATCCTCGTGCCCTCCCCTGCAGCCAAGATGTATCCCCTCATCTCACAGCCTCCTCTACGAGCCTCCGCATCTCTGAGTAAAGCTTCTCAGCCGTCCGGCGCTCCTCAGCCTCCACGTATATCTTGATCTTGGGCTCTGTGCCCGAGGGGCGAAGGAGACACCAGGCATCCCCGAAGTCCAGCCTCAGGCCGTCCATTCTGCTCACCTCCTCAGGTCCCAACTTTGGAATCTGCATCTCGATAGCCGCCATCGCCCTCTCTCGCCTCTCCTGCGGGCATGGAATTCTGCCTCTGAGCAGGTGATACCTGGGCACACGGGCTGCCAGCTCTGAGAGAGGGGTGCGCGCTGCAATCTCGCAGAGCCGCGCCGCTGCATATATCCCGTCAGGGCAATAACCCTGGGCCGCGAAGATGAAGGTGCCCGAAGGCTCGCCGCCGAACTCCGCACCTGCCCTCTTCATCTCCTCAGCCACGTACACGTCCCCCACACGCGAGCGCACCACCTTCTTTCCTCTCAGCACCCTCTCTATCCCCATCGAGGCATCCAAGGGCACAACCACAGTCTCAGCATCCTCGTGCATCGCCAGGATCGGAAGGAGGAGATCCCCATCCATGAACCCCCCCTGCTCGTCGAATGCCACGACCCTGTCACCGTCTCCATCATGCGCTATCCCCAGATGAGCATCGAGCGCCAGAACGCTTTGGCGCAGGTGCTCTAACCGTCCCTCCAGCGGCTCCGAGCCCCTCCCTGGGAACCTCCCGTCAGGATGCGCGTTGAGCGCGGTCACGCTGCACCCCATCTCTCTGAAGAGGTATGGGGATATCACAGAAGCGGCGCCGTTACCGCAATCCACCACGATGTTACAACCCACCTCCCCCACCCCTGCCACCACTGCTCGAATGTGCTCCTCCACCACCCCGCTGAGCACCTCTACCCCGCGCACCTCGTTCCACTCTGCGTTCTTGAAATCCCCGGTCTCGATGAGACGCTCCACCTCGAGCATCTGCGCGGTGTCGAATGCCATTCCATCCGGGTTCCAGAGCTTCACGCCGTTGAACTCTGGCGGGTTGTGCGATGCCGTCACCATAAGCCCAGCCTCGAACCTCCTAGCAGCCCTGGCAAGGGTCGGCGTAGGGACCATTCCAGCCGAGTAAAGATCGGCGCCGGCAGCCAGCATCCCTGCGGACGCGGCATGCACCAGCACGCTGCTCGTCATGCGCGGGTCCCATCCCACGACCACCGATCGCATCATACTTCCCACTGCCCTTCCGATCCTCAGCGCCAGTTCGGGTGTGATCTCGGACCCGAAGACCCCTCTGATGCCCGACGAGCCAAAGAGCCTCATTAAAGCACCCAAGCTCAGATTGGTATTTTAACTTTTGGCAGTGCAGGGCACTCTCTGCCGCTGGGGGATCCAGTGAAGCAAATCTGACGTTTAGGTGACAAGGGGAAAGATTAAATACTGCATCGCTGATAAGGAGCTCGTCTACGGGCAGTGCAAAGAGATTACCGCACATCTCACTGCCCATGGTGCGCTTTTGGAGGGTGCATCACTATGAAGAACGACATCCCAGAAGAGTTCAAGAAGGGAACAACCACCGTCGGTATAGTCTGCAAGGACGGCGTCGTGCTGGGTACCGAGCGCAGGGCGACGATGGGCACGTTGATCGCGCACAAGACAACGAAGAAGCTATTCAGGATCGACGAGATGATGGGGCTCACGGTTGCTGGGCTCGTTGGGGATGCGCAGATCCTAGCCAGGTACCTGATGGCAGAGGTCGAGCTCTACAAGCTCAAAAGGGGAGCACCGATGACCATACGCGCATCAGCCACGCTCATATCCAACATCCTGAACGGCACGAAGTACTTCCCGTACTGGGTCCAGCTCTTGTTAGGGGGCGTGGATGAGGAGGGCGCCCATGTCTATTCCATCGACGCTGCAGGGGGTGCGATCCCAGATCTGTACGCGACGACAGGCTCAGGCTCTCCGTATGTCTATGGGGTGCTGGAGGACCATTTCTCGGAGGGGCTCAGCACCATCGAGGGTGCTAACCTGGCAATCCGGGGACTGCACGCAGCGATGAAGCGCGATGCCGCCTCTGGCGATGGAATAGATATTGCAACCATCACAAAGGACGGGTTCATCGAGCTCTCCCAGGAAGAGATCCAGAAACGGATATCGAAGATGAAACTGAACTGATCCCTGACACATCAGGTTCCGCAGGCGAATTCACATGAGCGTAGAAAGCGTCCTGAACGAGGCAAGAGAGGTCGTTAGGAAGGTCGTTCCTGACAGCGTCGAGATATCGAGGATCGAACTCGAAGGGCCCATCATCGTCTTCTACACGAAGAGCCTGGTAGAGTTCGCTTCCGACAGCGACATCGTCAGACAGCTGGCGCAAGGACTCCGGAGACGGGTGGCTATCAGACCCGACGAGGCGCTCCTCTGTCCCGTCGATGTGGCTGAGGCAGAGATCAAGAGCCTCATACCATCAGAGGCGGAGGTGCAGGAGATCTACTTCGAGCACGAGACAGGGGAGGTCACGATCGAGGCTCTTCATCCCGGGCATGTGATCGGAAGGCACGGCGCGATCCTGAACGAGCTGAAGAAGCGGATCGGCTGGGTGCCAAAGGTCGTACGCGCTCCTCCCATACCCTCGAAGACAGTGACAGAGATACGCAGCTACCTGCGCAAGATGCAGGACGAGCGCGCAGAATTCTTGAAGAAGGCAGGTCATAGGCTCGCCAGGGAGCGCATCTATGCCGATGAATGGGTGCGAGTATCCACACTCGGGGCATACAGGGAGGTGGGCAGGAGCGCCACCCTGCTGATGACCCGCGAGAGCAAGATACTGGTCGACTGCGGCACGATGCCCTCCGCCGAGGGCGAGACCCCATACCTCAGCGTGCCAGAGGTGATGCCGCTCAACACCTTGGATGCGGTGGTGGTGACACATGCACACCTGGATCATGTGGGTCTCGTGCCTGCGCTCTTCAAATACGGTTACGATGGACCTGTGTACTGCACCCCCCCCACGCGCGACCTGATGTCCCTCCTGCTCTTGGACTTCATCAGGGTCTCCTTCGGAGAGGCGAAGAAGGTCCCGTACGAGTCTGCACAGGTGAGGGATGTGGTCAAGCACTGCATCCCGCTGAAGTATGGGGAGACCACGGACATCGCGCCGGATGTGCGGCTCACGTTTCACAATGCAGGGCACATCCTGGGCTCTGCGATATGTCACTTTCACATAGGAGACGGGTTCTATAACGTTGCGCTGACCGGGGATATGAAGTACGAGAAGACCTGGTTGTTCAATCCGGCGGTCAACAAGTTCCCAAGACTGGAAACACTGATCATGGAAGCCACATACGGGGGATACCATGATGTGCAGCCCAGCAGGCACGAGGCTTCTGCGCAGTTGAGGGAGATCATATCACGCGCGCTGGAGAAGGGTGGAAGGGCGTTGGTCCCGGTCTTCGCAGTGGGCAGGTCCCAGGAGGTGATGCTGGTGCTGGAGGACCTCATGAGGGCGGAGCAGCTGCCCGATGTCCCTGTATATCTCGACGGCATGATCTTCGAGGCGACGGCGATCCACACCGCATATCCTGAGTACCTCAACAGTTCCCTGAGAACGCAGATCTTCCAGATGGGCGAGAACCCCTTCCTCTCGAAGATATTCAAGAGGGTGGACAGCCAGGAGATGAGGCAAACCATAGCTAACGATCCCGCCCCCTGCATCGTCCTTGCCACCGCAGGGATGATGAACGGCGGGCCGGTGATGGAATACTTCAAGGCATGGGCGGACGATCCTGCCAGCGCGCTGGTCTTCGTGGGCTACCAGGCAGAAGGCACCATAGGCCGCAAGATACAGCGCGGCTGGAAGAGCATTACCCTCACCGAGCGCGGCAACGGAATAACGATCGATGTGAAGATGAATATCGAGACCTGCGATGGCTTCTCTGGACACTCGGACAGAATGCAGCTGATGAGCTACATAGACACTCTAGACCCCAAGCCAGAAAGGATTATCGTGGGTCATGGCGAGGAGCACAAGTGCTCGGACCTCGCCAGCAGCCTCCACAAGCGCTTCGGACTGGAGACGCGCGCCCCCATGAACCTCGAGACCATCAGGTTGAAGTAGCGTTTTTTTCCCTGGCACAAGGCTCGCACACAGTGATTTTCGTAGATGCTGGCTGTTTTTCTTGTATGTGATGTCATACGAAAAGTGTTTCGGTCAGACTCTAACTTCCCAAATTTTGCGTAATAGGTATTTCTAGCTCGTCGATCAGCCGCCGCGTTGACTTGGTCACCTCGCTGACGATGTCCTGCCCATCTACAGCAACGATGTAGAGCTTAGAGAGGCCCCACAAGACATCGTGGACGCTGTAATGCTTGAGGAGGTCCCTCCGACGCAAGTGATCAAGAGCCTGGCTATACAAGTGTAGGGCAATGAAGAGAATGAAGTAGTAGCCTTGTAGG
>JBFMEL010000013.1:0-27921 GCA_040753455.1 Thermoplasmatota archaeon
CCCTGCCTTCTGGAGGAGCTCGGCATGCTCCCAGGCTTTGGGGCCTGCCATCTCCACCAGGTCCTTTTTCGTCATCGGCTGGTAGTATGCGATGAGCGCCGCCACCTTGAGCGTGTTCCTGTCCAGCTCCTTTCGGGCGATCTGTTCGGTGTGGGGCAGGTACTCCTCCTTGAGCTGCAGGGAGAACTTAGCACCCAGCTTTACAATCTCCAGGGCGGTAGCGCGCATCCTGTATGCCTTTCGAAGGGCGCGCAGCACCCTCCTGGTCTCTCCCTCCTCCATACCACTGGCTCTGGCGATCTCGCTGAGGCTGACAGGTCTGCCTGCGGAGAACAGCGCAGCCTCGACCATCCCTTTGCGGTCCAACCTACACCTCCACCTCCACAGCCGCCTTGGGCACAGGTGCCTCTTCCTTCTCGGGGTGCAGGTTCTGCACGTATATCTCGCCGTAAGGCAGGGAATCCTGCCATATCTTGATCCTCTCCTCCTTCGCAAGGAAGAGCACGGAGACGAAGACAGCCGCGCGGTCCCAGGGATCGGTGGTGTACAGGGCTCTCAGTGGGATGGGCGAGCCGTTGAACATGCATATCCGCCCCCAAGTGTTCTTGATGTCCTCCTGCAGGTTCTCTTTGTGGACCTTGTCTGAGATCGTAGCAGGCTTGACATCTTTCCTTGCCTCCCTCATCGTCCTGATCGTCTCTTGGAGGGCGACCTCCTGCCTTGCTTCATCCAGGGCTTCGATCAATTCCATGAGCGTCACAGGTCTGGGGGCGTCGTGGCGCACTGCTGGCGATATGAGTGGCGATGCTGAGCACAGCACAGCATCCCTGTAGTCCAGGTCCTCCGGGGATGCGTAAACGTCCCCCATCTCCCACATCGGCATCTCTGCCGGTGCAGGGGGCTCGGCAGCGCTGAGAAGCTCCGTGCTCTGCATCCTCAGGATGCTCCATGCCATGAGGACAAGGCGCCCAGCGATGATGAAGTTCACCTCGCCTTCCTTCCTCAGGCGCTTGAGGTAGAGCTTCGTGAACTCACAGAGGTCGATGTTCCAGGGGTTGAACCCATGCTCCTGAACGAGCTGGAACGCTATGTGGATCGCCTTCTCGACGGGATCGCTGGAGATCACGTGCATCCCCTGCTCCATCGAGCGCACGACCTGCATGTATTCGTCAATCCTCTCGTTCCCATCCTCCGAGATAAGGGATTTGTGGAAGAGAAGATGCTCCAAGGTCGCGTCCCATTCGCCTACCATCACCACCAACTCCTATGCTGTTGCCTCCTCGGAAGGAGGAGTTGAGCCCATCTCACTCTGTTTCGGAGCCATGCTGCTGGTAGCTTGTTCACTCACTCTATCCATTTTCGCAGCGCCAGGATGCTTCTCACCCTCAGGTGTCGGTGTTGTGTCCTTCACCTGACTGATATCTACGTCCATCACCAGCTGTGATAAGCCATCTGAAGCCCTCGTCACCCCTATGCGGTGCGGTGCCTCCTTCAACGTCACATGCCTCAAAGAGATCTGGATGAACTGCGCGTTCTGAGCGTTGCGGTGGATCATCCTCGCCACGCGCCCCGCGTTGATCGAGTCCAGGTTCTGGTCTACCTCGTCCAGGAGGTAGAATGGAGAGGGGAGGTACTCCTGTATCGCGAAGATGAACGCCATCGAGACCAGGGCTTTCTCGCCGCCCGAGAGCGCCTCGATGCGCTGCACCTTCTGCCCCGGGGGTCGGGCTTTGATGTGCAGCCCGCCGTCGAACGGGCTCTCCATGTTCTCGAGTATCAGCTCCGCCTCTCCACCCTCTGACAGCTCGCTGTACACGCGCTTGAAGCACTCGTTCACTCCCTCGAAGACTGTGAGCAAGCCGATACGCTTCCTGCTGGTGATCTCCTCCACCAGCTCCACCAGGCGCTTGCGCTCGTCCTTCAGGCGCTGCAGTTCCTGCTTGAGCTCGCTGTAGCGCTTCTGCTGCTCGTCGTACGCCTCCAAGGCTTTGAGGTTCACGTCCCCCATGCGCCGCATCCCTGCCTCGCACTCGCTGATCGTGCTGTTCAGCTCAGCCGTGCTGGGGAGGTGCTCCTTCTCCTTCAGTTCCACCCTGCTCAGCGCCTCCTCTGCCTCTGCCACCCTTCCCTGAACGTTCTGAAGATTCATTCTCAGGTTGCTGAGGAAGTCCTGCTTCGACTCGATCTTGTGAACGATGTTGGTGATCTTCGCCTCCAGGTCCACAGTCCTCTTGTATGAGGCATCCCCTCTTGCTCTGAGCTCGTCCAGCGCAGAGGTCATCCCTGCCTCCATCTTCTCAGCAGCTGCAAGATCCTTCTTCAGGTCCGAGAATCGCTCGCTGCACTGCTTCTCAGCCACCCTGCAGCCCTGGATGCGGGCTTCGAGCGCAGAGATTCTTGACTGTGCCTCAGCCAAGAACTCCTCGCACACCTTCACGTCGGCTGTGTGCTTGTTGCACACTGCATCAGCCTCTGCCAGATCCTTGGTCAGCCCGGCAATCTTAGATTGCAGCTCCCTCAGCCTCTTGGAGATAGCCTGGGGGGTCGCGCGCATCATCTCCTGGTTGACCCTGTCCCTCTCCTTAGTCAGCCCTTCAATCTCTTGGTTGAGACCCGCGATCGCTGTCTCCTGCTCCGATATCTGGGCATCGAGGTCGGCCAGATCCTTGTGCGTCTTCTCCACCTGCTTGGAGAGAGCGGAGCAGTGTGCTTTGGCATCCACCAGCGTCCTCTCTAGGGCTTCGATCTCCACCCCACTGCCCCCTGTCTCCATGGCACGGTCTTTAAGGGCGCGCTCCCTCTCAGCCAGCTCTGCCCTTGCCTCCTGAAGGCTAGTGCTGACCTTTTCCAGGTGCTCGGTGGCTGCCCGCAGGCGCCTGCCAACCTCCTCGAGCCTATCGGTGTCCGTGCTGCCGAACCTGATCAGACAGGTCTCGACCTCGCCGCCGATCATCGCCCCGCTGGCCTCGATCAGTTGCCCATCCAGGGTCACGAGGCGCACGCCGCCCATCAGTCTCCTCGCACAGTCCATGTCATTGACGATGATCGTATCCCCAAAGACATACCAGAAGGCAGGCCTGTAGCGCTCATCGAACTCGATGAGGTCTATGGCGAACCCCAGGGACTCCTTCACCGCCATCAGCGCTTTGCCCCTGGGCCTGCCGTCCAGCATCTTGTTCAGCGGCAGGAATGCTGCGCGCCCCGCCTTCCTTCGCTGCAGGAGTTGTATGCACTGCGCTCCACAGGCATCGTCCTCCACCACTATCGCCTGCATCCTTGCCCCTGCGGCTGTGAAAAGCGCAGTCTCATGCTCCTTGCTCGCCTTGCTGAGCTCCGCGATCGTCCCATGGATCCCTTTTACCGTCCCCTTGTCCCTTGCCTCCAGGATCACTGCCACAGCCCTTGCGTAGCCGCGTCTCACAGAGTCCTGAGCTTCAGACTCTGCCTTCAACTGGGCGTACTCCCTGCTCAGGCGCTGGACAGCAGATTCGAGCTCCGCAGCCTCCTTTGAGAGGCTCTTCTCCCTCTCCCGCACAGCATAGAACGCCTCCTGGAGCTGCTTGATCTCTATTTTCGATGCTTTGACAGCCTTGCGTGACTCCCTGAGGCGCCAGTCTGTGTCCTTGAGTTGAAATTCCGCATCTTTATGCTGGTTCTCCAGCTCTGCTACTCTCTGCAGCGTGTGCTCTCTCGTTGCTCGGAATCTGTCCATCTCCACCAGGGCGCTGCGCAGCGCATCCCCCTTCTCGTCGAGCGCCTTCTTCAGCGAGAGGAGAGACCTCTGGAGCCTGCTCACGTCCTCGTCCGAGCCTGCGGCATCCTCCTCTAACTCCTTTTGCTCTTTGGCAGCAGCCTCCAGAGCCTGGGAGATTCGGGAGCGATCTTCTTCCGCCCTCTTCAGCTCTGCCGAGTGCTTCTCCATCTCCTTTTGAAGATTGACAAGCCGCCGCTTGTGCTCCACCATCTCCTCCCTGGCTGCTCTGGCATCTTCCTTGGCAGTAACGATGGCGTCCTCTGCCCTGGCGCATTCTACCCTCAAGCCATCTACCTTTGCCCTGATCGCCTTTGCCTCCTCTGTGCTCTGGGCATTGAGCTCATTTTGAATGCGGTGCGCCTCCTCCTGGGCGGCTGCCAGGTCACTGTTGAGTGCCGCCTTTTCCTCGTTCATTTTCGAGATCTCAGCCTCGCCCTTCTTTATCTGCTCCGTGAGACCATTGATCTGATGTTCCAGTGTCTCACGGTTCTTGTAGAGCAGTTGGGCTGACGCCAGGTCGAGCCTTTCCTTGAACTCCTTGTACTTTAGGGCATCTGCACGGTCGTGCTCCAGCTGCTTGACCTGGGTGCCGATCTCGTCCAGAATGATCTGCACCTTCCCCAGGTTCTCCTCCACCACCCTTCTCTCTCCCTCAGCTTTAGCGATGTCAGCGTCAAACTTCGTAATCCCTGCGACGTCCTCGAGGATCCTCCTGCGCTCGACCGCACCCTTCTGTATGAGGCTGTTCACGTCCCCCTGCTGGATAAAGTTGTAGCCGTCCGCAGAGATCCTGGCTTGGGAGAGCAACTCGTCGAAGTCAGAAAGGTTGACCTTCCGCCCGTTGATGTAAAAGCTGGAGCTGTACTCGGTGCTCTGGGATTTCGAGAGCTTGAGGTGCCGCGTGAGCTCCACTTCCTCTGCGTCTATGGGCAGCATGCGGTCCTTGTTGTCAAAGACCAAAGAAACCCTGCATTCTGAGGCAGGGCGCTTGCTCGCCCCCCCGTTGAAGATGAGGTCTGGAAGCTTGCCCGCCCGTATGACCTTCGCGCTCCTTGGTCCCAGGGTGAACAGGATCGCATCGGATATGTTCGATTTCCCAGAGCCGTTGGGGCCAGTGACCGCGGTGTATCCCTGGAGCAGCGGCAGCTCTACCTTCTTTCCAAAGGTCTTGAAGTTCTCCATCACGATCTGTTTGAGGTACATCGCAACACCTCACGCTGCGAGATGATGATGCCTCGTTAGAGCGCATCCCATCTCGTGAGTCCGACGTTTGTCAGACGATTAGGGGGTATAGAGCCTCCATATATAAATCTTGCGGTGCCGACAAATATATATTAACCCCTGTCATCCACAGGTCGTTCCAGACCAGCATCTGCCCCGTGGGTGCTATATTGTCTGACGTGCGTATGATGCAGAGTGCTCACACCAAGCGCTCGGGACATACGCTGCGTCTGGAGCATGCAGCGCACTTCCCGGGTCTGTTGTGGTTGCGGTGCACGTCCCCTTTCTTCCATGCGCGCCTCATCTCCTCTGCTTTCGAGAGGACCAGCTTCTTCAACCCATCGTCCATCTCGATCTCGTGCTCCGCAGTGCCATACTTTATGATGCCGCTGTGGCACACCCCCCTCAGGTCCTCGAGGATCATGCAGTAGGCTGCGAGCTGCACTATGTGGGAGAACAGGGGACCGCGGGGTACCCTGCCTGTCTTGACCTCCACTGGCACAGGCGTCCCATCTATCTCCACCACGTAGTCAGGTCTGCCGCTCAGGCCGTACCTCTTTGAGACCAGGAGTTCTGATGGCTCAGCATCCACATAACTGACGTTTCCGACCACGCGATGGGCTGCGCGCAGCCTCTCAGCAGCGGCTGCATGGGTGAGTGCCCTGTGGAGGAACGCTGAAGCCCCGATGAGCCAGAGCAGCGCGGATATCTCTAGCACCTGGGCAAGCAGGCGATCCACCCTCAGTATCATGACCGCGTTCAGGGCGATGAGCATGGCCACCACTGCGAAGACCGCAACCAGACGCTCGACAACGAAGCGCTCTTCTGGGGTGGCAACGGTCGAGGTTTTGTACAAGAAATAGGTCGAGGCTAAGAGCCATATCAGCGCCAGCACCGTCAGTATCCAGCTGGCATCCAGCCCCAGCGCTAGGACGAAGCTTATGCCGCTGACGCCTATGATGCTCGCACCTATCGCAAACCAGAAGACTGTGGACTCTGCCTCCCTGGCTCTCTGTTCCTTGTGTGGTATGGTGACGATCTCTGCAGACAGCGCTTCGTGAAGGCGCTCGCCTTTTTTCAGGGTATCATCATCATCCTCGGGCATGGTGCGGCTCAGCCACCAGCTCAGTGGGCAGTAGGCGTACTTCTCCAGGTCTGCGGCTGAAATCACCTCCTCGTCAGCAGAGGGCATCGATGCACCATTTACATTCTTTGTATATAAGTGTATGTTCGCAAGCGCGCTGGTTTTGCCATAAGCCCCCCGGGGGTTCACTCCACGTGCAGGGGTCACGACTTCGGCATTTGTCGAAGAGCACTTCGGAAATCTATTTATCGTATGATGTTTATGGCGGGGCAATGGCAGCCGCCGAGCCCCTCTGGATAAAGGTGGAGGGCGGGGTAGCGCGCGTTACCATCGTCAGACCCGAGGTGCGCAACGCCTTCGACGAGCGCCTGATATCGCTGCTGAGGGATGCGTTCCTCTCGTTGGGAAAGGAGGGGGGAGTGAGAGCGATAGTGCTCAGCGGAGCGGGCAAGGACTTCTGTGCTGGTGCGGACCTGAACTGGATGAGGAGGGCTGCGTCCTACACCACGGAGGAGAATGCTGCCGACGCCAGGCAGTTGGCGGAGATGTTCGCCTCCATACGCTCCTGCCCCAAGCCCGTGATATGCATGGTGCGCGGTGCTGCCCTCGGCGGCGCGCTGGGATTGATAGCTACGAGCGATGTCGTGGTTGCATCAGAGGATGCAAGGTTCGCGTTCAGCGAGGTGAAGGTCGGGCTCGTTCCAGCCACTATCGCCCCATACGTGGTCGAGAGGATCGGAGCTGCGGCTGCAAGGCGCCTCTTCATCACAGGCGAGCGGTTCGATGCAGCGGAAGCAAAGAGGTTTGGGCTGGTGGACATCGTTGTTCCAGCTCAAGACCTGGATGGCGCGGTCGAGCGCGTGCTCGGGGAGATACTCACCTCTGGTCCAGAAGCTGTAAGGGAGGTGAAGGCGCTGATCAGGGATCTTGCTCCCCTGGGCAACGAGATGATAGACCATACCATTGAGGTGATCGCAAGGGTGCGGGGCTCTGAGGAGGGCAGGGCAGGGATCGCTGCCTTCTTGGAGAAGCGCAGACCTCCGTGGAGGAAGGACTGATGTTCTCGAAGATACTGGTGGCGAACAGAGGGGAGATCGCGGTACGCATCATCAGGGCATGCCAGGAAATGGGGATAGCCACGGTAGCTATCTACTCTGAGGTGGACGACGGTGCCCCGCATGTGCAGATGGCTGATGAAGCGCATCCTCTGGGCGATCCGGCACCCTCCGAGAGCTACTTGAACATCGAGAAGATCCTTGGCATCGCGGAGAAGAGCGGCGCTGAGGCGATCCACCCGGGATACGGGTTCCTCTCGGAGAACGCAGAGTTCGCGCGAAGGTGCGAAGAGAGCGGCATCGTGTTCATAGGTCCACCCGCAGAGGTCATCGCCAAGATGGGGGACAAGGTCGCGGCAAAGAAGACGATGGAGAGCGCGCAGGTGCCCACTGTGCCTGGGTTCTACGGTTCTGCCCCTGAGGAGATCGCTGAGTGGTGTGAGGGGATCGGCTATCCTGTGCTGGTGAAGGCTGCCGGCGGAGGTGGCGGGAAAGGGATGAGGATCGTGCATTCGCCCTCCCAGCTCCCGGATGCCCTGATCTCTGCCCAGCGGGAGGCGAAATCCGCTTTTGGGGATGAGAGGGTCTTCGTCGAGAAGTTCCTGAGGGACACGAGGCACATCGAGTTTCAGGTCCTTGCAGACAAGGATGGGAAGACGATCCACCTCTTCGAGAGAGAGTGCTCGATCCAGCGCAGGCATCAGAAGGTGATCGAGGAGACGCCATCTGTCGCGCTGACACCTGAGATGCGCAGCGCGATGGGCGAGGCTGCGGTGAGGGCTGCCAGGGCTGCCGGCTACGTGAACGCTGGCACAGTGGAGTTCATGTTCTCCGAGGGGCGGTTCTACTTCCTCGAGATGAACACCCGCCTCCAGGTGGAGCACGCGATCACAGAGGCGACCACTGGAACAGATATCGTGAAGTGGCAGATTAGGATCGCTGCTGATGAGCCCTTGACCCTCGAGCAGAGGGATATTGTCCAGCGCGGGCACGCGATCGAGTGCAGGATATATGCGGAAGATCCAGAGCATGGGTTCATGCCTTCGACCGGCAAGGTGCACCGTCTCGATCCTCCCTCGGGGGTCAACGTGCGCCTGGACAGCGGTGTGGACTCTGGGCAGGTGATCACACCATACTACGATCCCTTGCTCGCGAAGCTGATAGTCTATGCGGAGAGCAGAGACGATGCCTTACAAAAGATGGACTGGGCGCTCTCGAACTACGTAGCACTCGGTATTACAACCAACATCCCGTTCCTGAGGGCTGTGGTGCGCCATCCTGCGTTCAGGAGAGGGGAGACCACGACCAGATTCATCGAGGAGCACATGGGCGGCTGGAGAGGAGCCGTAGAACCGCCATCAGAAGCGCTGATAGCTGCTGCGATCTTCAACCTCATCTCCACACAGGAGGGCACGGAGGCAAAGACAGAAGAGCACACACCCTGGAAGGTCCTCACGGGCTGGAGGATGGGTGAGTAGGTGAGCATCTACTATCAAGTGGGGGACAACAGATATGCCGTCACCCTTACCAAGCGGGAGGATGGCTACGAGGCGGAGGTCGAGGGCAAGAGGTACCTCGTCAAGGCAAAGGAGGTGAAGCCTGGCTTCCTCGTCCTCATGATAAACGGCAAGGCGCACAAGTGCTGCGTAGCCAAGGAGAAGGAGATCGTCCATGTCTTTTACGATGGAGGGGTGTACAGGCTGAAGTCAGTGGAGCGCTTGGGCGTTCCCTCGAGATACGAGAGGCTCTCTGGTGATATCACCTCCCCGATCTCTGGCAAGGTCGTGAAGGTGAACGTGCGCCCGGGGGATCACGTGGAGGGGAACCAAGTGCTGCTCGTGATCGAAGCCATGAAGATGGAGTACCAGATCAAGGCGCCTTATACGGGTGTGGTGGAGAAGGTGCATCTGAAGGAGGGCAGCCAGGTGGACATCGGCGCGCGCCTGGTGGACATGAGGAAGGAAGGGAGCAATGATTGATAACAGAGGGCTTCGAGGGATCGCCGAGCGCATGGGGATGAAGATGCGGGCGGGGAGGTGCAGAAAGGTGATGGTAGTGAGGCGAACCGTGAAAATAGCAGAAATTACAAATACAGCGAATGCATGTGAGCATTGTGATATTGGGTGATCAGAATGAGGCAGAATCCGTTGTGCACTAACCCTCTGCACAATTCTTAGGGGCGCGATATAAATGAATAAACCTGTACTAAAAAGCGAACATATGTTCGAAAAAAAGTACGCCATAGATGTGTTAGGGTCGAAGACAGCGATCCGTGTACTCAGGTGTTTATTCGAGCATCTTCATACATCGCTAGGTATCACAGAAATCGCGGAGAGTATAAAAACCTCTAGATCAAACGTTTATACGCAGATATCTAGGCTGGTAGCACTTGACTTGCTCAGAACCGTAAAAAACAGGAAAAAGAAGGTTTACAGGATCAATACCTCCTCACCATTCGCCAAACCATTGTTCCAACTCTTTTGCAGCGAGCGACTTATGCAAATCTCTCCAAAAGTGAAGAACATTATAGAGCTGTTTATTTCCGAGCTGGATCGGAACAGATTGGACACAGTGATCCTTTTTGGCAGTCATGTTTGGGGACTTGGGACAGAAAGAAGTGACATTGACGTTTGTGTGGTTTGTTCTGACAAGAATACCATTGCTATGGTAAAAAATACAGCAAAAAAATTGTTTCCCGAGGGGAGATTTGAAGTACACATTTACAGCCCAGAGGATTTCAAGGATGTCTCCGACTTTGTTGTGCTGGACTCGTTGTTAAATGGTATTCCTCTTATCGGCTCCGAGTATTTCTTCGATACAAAAGGCTCCATCCGACACGTCGATAAAAAATATCTAATCCATCGATTAAAGATGTGTGAAGACTACTTCAAAAGAAGTCAAAAGGTTAGAGGCCCAGCAAGGGATTACTTTATAGACCTTATTTACGTTTCTTTAGGTGAGATTAGATCTATCTTAGAACATAAGGTCACGATCCCAAAGAAGAAAATCATCGAAAGGCCTAATATTTCTGTTGAGATCGAGAGACTTCACAGGGAAATATCGAGGTTAGGAGACAAGATATGGCTAGAATAGACATCGAGCGAGCAAGAAAATTATTGAGGTCTGCAGAGAGACTTTTTGAGCTAGGAGATCTACACGGCGTAGCAGGACTAGCCTATCAGGCATTTGAATCAGGGATAGTCTCATTAATAAAGATAAAGAATGGAATAGATCAAAAATCACATGGCGGCAGAAGAAAACGGGCAAAGGAACTTCTTAGCAAATTCCGAGACAGGATCGATGATCTTTGGGAGTACAGAAACATCGATTTCTACGGCAATATTTCAATGGGAAACGAGAAAAGAGGGATCACATCTCAAGAAGCCAAGGAGAGTTTAGATATAGTCAAGAGGATTATTGACGAGATAGAGCAGTTTGTTGGTGAAGACCAATGACAGATGTGCAGAGTATCTCACAACCACAACTCATAGGGCGGGACAGCGAGCTAGCAGCGCTCAAAGCTCGCCTAAATAACGCCCTCCAATCCCGAGGTTCGACGATATTCATATCTGGCGAAGCCGGCATCGGCAAGACCCGCCTGGTCTCGGAACTCATCAAGAATGCGGAAGCCAATGGCGCGCAGATCATCCGGGGCTGGTGCCTTGCGGAGAGCCTGGAGCCGCTGTTCCCGTTCAAGACTGCGTTCCGGGAGGTCGGGATGCACCATCTGATCGCCGGGGCGCCGCCGCCGAAGGTGATCTCGGCGTACCTGATGAACGAGGCTGGGATCCTTGCAGCCAAGGCGGAGCGCGAGGAATCCGGGCTGGATCCCGACATCTTCACCTCGATGATGAAGGCAGTGGGGGACTTTGTGCATGACTCCCTGTCCATGATGGGGAAAGGGGGACGGGGGATCAACATCATCGGATACGATCGCTACCAGATCCTCCTTCAGTCCAGGGGCAATGTCTCCCTGACATGCGTGATCGAAGGGACGCAGAGCGAGTTCCTTGTCGATGACATGAGGCGCGTGCTCGAGACCGTAGGGGACAGGCTGGATGGATGGTCGGGGGAGATCTCGGAGGTCGCAGACCTTGCGCCGAAGGTCTCGTGGCTCATCGGATCAGGCAAGTACGACGGCAGGTTCCTGGTTGATGACCCGAAGCTCAAGCAGGAGAACCTGTTCGACAACGTGCTCCTTGGGATGCAGAGGGCTTCGATCGAGCGCCCGATTGTGCTCTTCCTGGACGACCTGCAGTGGGCAGACCCGACCACACTGAGCCTCCTGCACTACCTATCCAGGAACACGAGAAAAAACAGGGTGCTCATCCTTGGCACATACAGACCCGAGGACATCATGCAGTCATGGGACGGCAGAACGCATCAACTGGAGACAGCGATGCAGAACATGGGCAGGGAGGATTTACTGGAGAGGATCGAGCTGAAGCGCCTGAGCAGGAGCAACACCGAGGCGCTGGTCAACAGCTCGCTGGGGAGGGCGGATTTCGGGTCTGCCTTCTATGAGAGGGTTCACAAGGACACAGAGGGCACGCCGTTCTTCGTGCTGGAGGTCGTGAAGCTCCTTGCCGAGGAGGGAAGCATAGCGCAGAACGACGAGGGCGCATGGCATCTAATGAAACAGATCGAGAAGCTGGACATACCATCCAAGGTCTATGATGTCGTCAAGCGCAGATTGGACAGATTGATGAAGGAGCAGCGGAGGATACTCGACTATGCCAGCGTCGTGGGGGAAGAGTTCCAATCCGAGATTGTTGGCAAAGCTATGGGTATCAACAGAATACACCTACTTGAGAACCTGAGCGAGATAGAAAAGACGCATAGGCTGATCCACTCCTTCCAGAAAAAGTACAGGTTCGACCACGCGAAGATCAGGGAGGTATTGTACAACGGCATCATCGACGAGCTGAAGCAGGAGTACCACAGGCTTATCGCGGACACGATCGCAGCACTGCACAAGGACAGTTTAGATGAAGTCATAAGCGCACTGGCACATCACTACTACGAGGCAGGGGACGAAAGGGCAGGCGAATATCTGGTAAAGGCAGGGGATAAGGCGAAGGATGGATACGCGAACGAGGAAGCTATAAGATTATACCAGCAAGCCCTTGAAACGATAAGGGGTGAAGAAAAGCTCCATGTTCTGGAGAAGCTCGCTGATGTGCAAGCGCTCAGTGGTGAATACGACAAGGCAATAGCGAATCTCGAAAGCGCGAAGGGCTTGGCAGACGACAATGAAACAAAAGCTAGGACGCTGAGAAAAACAGGCGATGCCTATGAGAAGAAAGGCGACTTCGACAAGTCCCTGGAGGTGCTGGCTGAGGCGAAAGAACTGATCGGCGAAGGAAGGACTGCGGAGTATGGAAGGATATGCTTCAGCAAAGGATATCCATACTGGAAAAAGGGCGAATTAGACAAGGCTATGTCCCTCTTCCAGACCGCCCTGAAGACCTTCGAAGAAACAGGAGCAGAACAGAAGGACATCGGCAACGCGCTCAGGGCGATGGGCAACATCCACTTGAGCAAGGGAGAGTATGACGACGCCCTCCAATACTACGAGAAGAGCATGGCAGTGATGGAAAAAGTGGATGATAAATACGGCATCGCCGCCGCGCTCAACAACATTGGCATCGTGCACCTTTACAGGGGCGAGCTGGAGAAGGCGCTGGAGTACTATGGTCGCAGCCTGGAGATGTTCGAGAAGATAGGGGACAAGCGGGGCATCGTCCACTCACTTTGCGGCCTTGCCGAGACGCATCTTGAAATGGGCAAAGACCAGACCGCTCTCGAGAATGCAGAGAAGGCAGTTGGAATCGCTGTCGAGATCGGCGCGAAATCTGAGGAGGGGATGAGCCGGCGCGTTCTTGGGATGGTCTATCGAGAGATGAAGGACTGGGACAAAGCAGAAGAGGAGTTCAGTAAAGCAAGGACAATCCTCGAAGATCTGGGGAATAAAAACGAGCTGGCCAGGCTGTTCTACGAATATGGTCTTTTGTTCAAAGCCAAAGGCGAACCAACCAAAGCCTGCGAATATCTGGAAAAATCCCTCGCAGAGTTCGAGCGCATGGGGATGAAATTGTGGATTGAAAAGACTGAGAAGTTGCTGGTGGAGTGTGCGTATGGGGACTGATATTACCTTTGAGAGCCTGGTTGTTTCCATACGGGATGTACATGAACTACTGGCTGCTCATGCAAGAAAAGCAGTCAACATCAGCTTGACATTGCGGAATTGGATAATTGGCTGTTACATCAGGGAGTACGAGCAGAACGGGTCAGATAGAGCTGAATATGGCGCCAATCTTCTCGAGACATTATCTGAACGACTTAATAATGTAGGCTTAAAAGGCATGGCTGCACGCACACTACGGCTCTATCGCCAGTTCTATCTGATGTATCCTCATATTTGGCAATCGGTGTCTGCCAAATCTCCAAAGGGGTTTCTGCCCGATTCGATTTGGCAGGCGGTGTCCTCCGAATCTCTCGTGTCTGTGAGCCCAGGGAAACCATCATCCCCAGAATTCGCGATCTCCCCAGAACGACTTGTCGGGAATCTTTCGTTCAGTCACTTCGCCGAGTTGATCGAGATAGATGACCCGCTCAAGCGCACCTTCTACGAAATCGAGTGCATACGCGGCAACTGGTCGGTCAGAGAGCTCAAGCGTCAGATTGGCAGCCTTTACTATGAACGTACCGGTCTTTCCAATGATAAGAAGAAACTAGCTGAACTAGTGCGCTCAACCGCAGAAACAGCAGAGCCGGGCCTCGCTATCCGTGATCCATACGTTTTTGAATTCTTGGGGTTGAGGTCCAAGGAGGTGATGAGCGAATCTGCCCTGGAGAACCAGCTGCTCGACAAGTTGCAGGAGTTCCTCCTTGAGCTAGGTACAGGTTTTTGTTTCGAGGCGAGGCAAAAGCGAATCCTCATCGGTGAGTCATATCACTTTATTGACCTTGTCCTCTACCATAGGATACTTAAGTGCCACGTGCTGGTGGAGCTCAAGCTATCCGAGTTTAGCCATGAGAATATCGGCCAGCTTAACACCTATGTGAGCTGGTACAAGCAACACGTAATAGCGAAAGGTGACAGCCCGCCTATCGGAATATTGCTCTGCACACAAAAGGACCATGCTCTTGTCGAGTATGCCTTGGCAGGAATGGACAACAGGCTCTTTGTCTCTCGCTACCAGCTCGAACTACCGAAAAAAGAGCAGATCGAGCGCTTCATCCAGGAACAGATGGAGGAGTTGGGCCATGATCTCTAATGGGCTAGCGAGGGGAGATAAAACCCTCTCCGAGTTCGAGCGCATGGGGATGATGATGCGGGCTGAGAAGGCGAAGGAGGAGTTAGATGGACTGCGGTGATGTTATGATTTGCGGAGAAAGGTTGATAAAGTTGTCAAAGTATTCAGAGTTGTCAGAGGGGCACCTCAACAAAGGCAACAAGGGCAACATGGTGATTTCGGATTGAGGATGCAGGGCATTCGTGTAGGAATAGGAAGGTGATGGTATGGACGTGATCGAGAGCAAGATAGACCCGAACAGCGCGGAGGTCAAGGAGAACGCGGAGCATTACAGGAGGCTGGTGGCAGACCTCAACGCCAAGATTGCGGAGGCGAAGAAAGGGGGAGGGGATGAGCGAATTAAGCAGCACAAGGAGCGCGGGAAGCTGCTGGCAAGGGAGCGGATAGATGCGCTGCTCGACCCTGGGTCTCCGTTCATGGAGCTGAGCTCCCTCGGGGCGTTCAACATGTACGACAACGAGGCGCCATGTGCTGGAATCGTGACAGGGATCGGCTTGGTGCACGGGCGCGAGGTGATGCTCATCGCCAACGATGCCACTGTGAAGGGCGGCACATACTATCCCATGACCGTGAAGAAGCATCTGCGCGCGCAGGAGATCGCGATGGAGAACCATCTGCCGTGCATCTATCTTGTGGATTCTGGGGGCGCATTCCTCCCTCTGCAGGACGAGGTCTTCCCGGACCGCGAACATTTTGGTCGGATATTCTACAACCAGGCAAGGATGTCCGCCCTCGGTATACCGCAGATCGCTGTTGTGATGGGATCCTGCACCGCGGGCGGGGCGTATGTGCCTGCCATGTCGGACGAGGTGGTGATCGTCAAGGGCACGGGCACCATATTTTTGGGTGGACCGCCCCTGGTCAAGGCTGCCACGGGAGAGGAGGTCAGTGCCGAGGATCTGGGGGGCGCTGATGTGCACTGCAGGGAGTCTGGAGTGGCTGACCACTACGCCCTGGATGACCCGCATGCCCTCCATATCACTCGAAACATCATCGAGAATCTTAATCGCGCGGCGAGAACGAAGATTGAGATCGCGCCCGCGGAAGAGCCGGTATACCCGATCGAGGAGATATACGGGATCATTCCAAAGGACCCGCGCAAACCCTACGATGTGCGGGAGGTCATCGCCAGGATAGTAGACGGCAGCAGGTTTCACGAGTTCAAGCGCATCTATGGCGAGACGCTGGTCTGCGGCTTCGCGAGGATCATGGGTTATCCTGTGGGGATACTGGCGAACAACGGAGTTCTATTCTCAGAGAGTGCCCTGAAGGGCGCGCACTTCATCGAGGTCTGCTGCCAGCGCAAGACACCACTGGTCTTCTTGCAGAACATCACTGGCTTCATGGTTGGAAAAAAGTACGAATCCGGGGGCATAGCGAAGGACGGCGCGAAGATGGTGATGGCTGTGAGCAACGCCGCGGTGCCGAAGTTCACGGTGATCATCGGGGGTTCATTTGGTGCTGGAAACTATGGCATGTGCGGTCGCGCCTATGGCCCGCGCCAGCTCTGGATGTGGCCCAACGCCAGGATATCCGTGATGGGGGGGGAGCAGGCTGCGAACGTGCTGCTCACTGTGAAGCGTGATCAACTATGGCGCAAGGGTCGCGCCCTCACCCCGGTGGAGGAGAAGGAGATCGCAGAGCCGATCCTTGCCGAGTACGAGCACAAGGGCAGCCCCTACTACAGCACAGCGCGCATATGGGACGATGGCGTGATAGACCCTGTCCAGACAAGGAACGTGCTGGCGCTCGGGATATCAGCGTCCCTCAACGCGCCGATACCAGATACAAGGTATGGCGTGTTCAGGATGTGATTGAACAGAATAGCTGGTGGGCGATGTGCCCAGCGCTGAGAACCTATCGCCCCACAACTTCAAGGATTCTCTTCACTGTTTCGAAGGTCGCTACATCAAGCTTCTTGATCTCAGAGTAATCACCGGTTGCTAAGGCTTTGGCAGCCACCGCGGCAGGCTTAATCCTCTTGGCGAGCTCATCACCATGTATTTTGGCAGCTAGCATACAAACATCATGGGCGAACTTGAAGCGCTTTGCCTCAAGCCACCCTCTTAGACCTTCAGAAAGTGCTTCGGCAACATCTGCTATGTCATCTGCAACGCGCAATCCTGCAGCCAGTGCGCCAATCGCCTCCTCAGGACGGTTCATCTCAAGCAAAATATCTGCCTTTTTGAGTGTAATAGTTATGTTCTGCTTATTAAGGTCGAGCGCCTTATCATAGGCTTCGAGCGCGTCCTCGTAGCGCTCCATTCTGCTAAGCCTAACGCCTTTGTTGAACAGTGCCAGTTCTACCTCTCCTAATAGCATCTTCGGTGCGTGCGCGTACCACGCGGTCAAGAACTCTATAACATATCTGTTTTTCTCTCTGTGGAGGAAGCTGTATCGCATCTCATACCAGAGCACGAAAAGTTTGTCCCGAATTTCATATACGGTCTCCTTTCGGCGGGGCTGCCTGCTGAACTCTCTGATCCGTAGGAGCCTCTTGTCACGAAGCCTAGAGACTGCGGCAGTCACATTGTTCAGTTTTATGTCCTTTCCCTCTTCCACCAGGAGTTTCCAAACATCAGACGGTGTTGATGCACCCCCCTTCTTCATGAACCCATCGAGAATGATCTGTTCTTGTGGAGGAAGACTGAGAAGAACCCCGTCCCTGTAAAATGTAGTGAACCGCTCTAGCAGGTTCTCAAACTCGGCAATGACATTTTCTAAGCGCGTGTGGGTTATGATCTCGTATAAGAACATCGCGATACGCGGTGTGGCACCAGATAATGTGGTTATAGCGCGCACGTTCACCATACCGCTCTTCAACTTCTCCTTTAATTCATGATCGCCATCTATCGTTGCCCAACAATTTATAAAGTCCTCAAAATCTTTGTCAGAGAAATCTTCGAGTGAAATGTTCTCAAAAAAACTGAAAAAAGGACGAGGATACTCTTTAAACTCTTTGTAATCCTCGGCAGCTGTCGCTACGAGGACTATGAAGTCTTCGTTCATGAGTAGGTTTCGAAATCGTCCCTGCTCCATTTCATCAGCAAGATAATTTGTGAGAATGAGATTTATGTTGTCAACCAACACCAGTATTTTCTTTTTATGGCAAGTGTGTATATCTCTCAACGCATCGAGAAGAGCGTTCTCACCCTTCCTTCGCATCTCAGGGACCGGATGCTGACCTAACCTTTCCAAGACATGTGCATAAAAGTCAGCTAGAGAGCATATTCCGCGCTCTTCCTCATCGAACATTGCAACCAGAAAATGTGCCTCCATCTCTCGAAGCACCCTATCTTTCACCATCAATAGCATATGGGTTTTTCCGATGCCCCGTGGACCAGTGAGCAAGATGTGATTCGTGCTCTTGCTGGTGAGAGAAACACGCAACCGTTCCAAGATGTGCTCAAGGACGTTATTTCGTCCCACAAATGTCTTAACGATGGTTTCCTCGTCTGCTCGCATCGGATTCCATGGACGACGCACTCTAATTCCCTCTGTCAAGCTCGGCAAGCGTCTCCTCGTAGTTAAAGAAGTCCTCGCCACGCGCGATGCCTCCAACACATATTCGGGCCACGTTCATCACGTTTATGCAGCTATTTCGCTGCGCTGCAATTTTGCTGCACACCTATAATGTTGCTAATACATATAAAGATTTCGGAGACACTGAGCCAGCGTCGTTTCATGCTGTGAATGAAAGCTCTCTTGCTTCGGTGCTGGTAACTATGGCATGTGCGGTCGCGCCTATGGGACGATGGTGTGTATCAGGCTACCTCCGGCGCCTGTATCCATAAATGCCTGCGAGCGCCAGCAGCGATATCAGTACAACGATCCCAGCGATCTTGAGAATCTCATATCGTGGTGGCGGGGGTGGTGGGGGTGGCATGTTCCTCACCGTGATCGGCACGAACTTGGAATCTGGCAGGAAGCCCTCCTTATCCACCGAGATCTTGAACTCGAACACCGTATCTCTACCTACATACGGCGCCTTTATCGTGAAGGTCGCTTTTCCATCCTGATCAGTGGTGACGGTGGACGGTGTGACCTCCAAGCCCACGTGTGTCTCTACTATCACACTAGCGTCAGACACAGGCGGTCTGTCAGGAAGAGAGCCATCCCTTACTGTGACAGTGAAGGTCGTGTTCTCACCCTCCTCGATCACATCCATGGCGAGCTCTATGCGCATGGTGATGAAGTGCTGTCCCTCGCTCACCACTTTGATCGAGACCGCCCTGCTGATAGGGTCATAGTCTTCCTTCGATCCCCTCGCCACTATCGATATCTCGCGGTACGGGTGCGTCTCCTCGACCTCCAGCTTTGTGCCAGTATCCTTGATCTCATATTCCCATGGGTCGTCTGTTATCATCCATTCCGCATCGTTTATCTGCATTATCTGCGAGGTGTTGGTCAGTATCTGCCCCTGCTCCGCGAACGCCTCTAATATTTCCGCAGGTGCGGTGCCTTCCTGAAGGTATGGTTTAACTGAGTAATTCAGGGTGAACTTCGGCGGCGGTGGCACATATGGCGCATGGAAGATGACCTTGAACTGCCCGTTCGAGCCTGTCTGCCCGCTGACCTCCCTGTCCATCTCACCATCTGATTCAAGCGTGCCGTTGTTCACGTTCATGATGACATCTGCACCTGCCACTGCGTAGCCGTCTTGATCCCTCACAGTCACGACCACCTCCGCGGTGCCGTTGGAAGCCACTGCAGTGTCTGTGATCAGTTGCACCCTCAGGTACTTCTCACTCGGCGGCTTGATCCCCAGGATCGAAGACCAGCAGAATATGGAGCCTGCTGAGCCGACAGTCCAGTTCACGAAGTTGTCTGCCCTGTATGCCTCGATGTTCGTGCGGAAGTAGAGCACGTGGTAGGGCTGGTCTATGACTATGATCCCTGTGGCTTCCTTCACTAGCTTCTTCCTCAGTTCCAGGTCTGCGGTCTCCCTCGCGGCGTCTATGACCTCGTCAAAGCTGGAGTTATGATATCCTGGGTAGTTCTGCCCCCCGTTCGAATGGAAGAACGCATACAGGAAATCCATGGGCTCCGAGTCGATCCTCCATCTCGAGATGTACATGTCGAACTCGTACTTTTCGACCTGATCAATGATGCTGCCGAAGTCCATGTAGTACTTCGCCACCGCGTATATGCCGATCTCCTGGAGCTGCCTGGCGATCATATTATCCCTGGGAGGACACCTGTACTCTACCTGCTGAGTGGTGAGGATATGAATCGCACCATCAGATTCACTGCCTATTTTGGATCCATCCGGGTTCTTCCAGCAGTTCGAGGCTGTGCCCAGCGTTGCTGGATCGCTCCAGTTCGGTTCTTGGTATCCCGCCTCTCTCAGTATCTGCTTCGCCTTCTCGGGATCAAACTCATACTGCGGCAGGCTATCGTTGTACCATTCCGTATCAGTAGGGCTGATGGGTCCATCGGCAGCGATGCCATAATTCTGAAGCAATCGTTCCACGATGTGCTTCTTGTCCACGCAGTGTGCGATCGCCCTTCGCAACGGTTTTCCAGTATCCACTCCAGTCTCGTTATACCCGAAGCTCTTGCGCCTCATGTTGTACCCAATGTAGAAGAACCCTCGCTCCGCGGACTGTACCACCGAGATATTCTTGTTCGCCTCCAGCTGAGGGACAAACATCGGCGGTATAGACCAGGCGATGTAGTCCACCTCATCGTTCTCCAGCGAGAGCACGGCTTGCTCCGCTGTTCGGACGATGCGGTACACTATCGCATCGATCTTGGGCTGCTGGTGGTAGAAGTGCTCCCTCCATGTGAGTATCCTCGCCCTCTCTCCCTTCTGCCAGTAATCGAACTTGAACGGTCCACTGCCCACGACCACATAGTTCCCGCTGGCGTCCCTCATGTCCCAGGCAGTAGCAGCGCTGGGATCCCATTCCAGCGGGTGACGATCAGGATACCAAGGCCTGCATGCGTCGCTCTTCTGCCTAGCCATCGTGCTCGCCCAGATGTGCGTCGGCAGAAGGAATGTATCGAGCGCCTCCTTGAAAAAGTTGTAGTAGGGGACTTGGAGGTAAAACCTGAGCGCAGCCACCTTCCTGTCATCGCTCTCATAAACCTTGCTGATGGATAGATAACGGCTCTCCGTGAAGTTGCTCCCTGCCAGCCCTCCTTTGTCCTTCAGGCAGTCTATGCTCGAGCTCCAGTCGGGCATCAGCGCCTCGACATAGAAGGAGAAGATCACATCTTCTATATCCATCGGATGCCCATCATGCCATCTCACGTTTGTGAAGTTGTACCAGACCGTGCACACCTTTCCGATTGGCGACTTTGCAAGCTCTTCTGCCGGCAAACTGCTCGGATCATCGTAGTTGAAATAGCTCTCTGCAGTTGCATTTGTTGTGCCGTTGGCGATATACGGGAGCAATTGCACAGTTGCAAGGTCCTTGTACATCGGAGTGTCATAGAGCCACCCGAGCACGTTCCATGTCCACACATCCCCTGCGACCAGCGGGTTCAGGGTCTTTACATCGTCCTGCATCGCCACCCTCAGAACAAGCTCCTCCCTTGTGTCATGTGCAGATTGGGCAGTGGTAAAAGCGGAAGGGAGCACGAGTATGGAGACTATGATGAGTTGAAATACCACCCCATGCAACCACTGCGTCCTGCACATCGCACATAATATCTTGTTCGTTGTATATAATAAAGTTGGTACGAAGTTTTGTGAGATATATCAGCATTTTGGTGCGGTCCTTTGTATCTCTGGGCTGGGCAGAAATCGCCACGCGACCCCATCTACTTCTTCCTGCTCTCCCTGGCTTTTTGTCTCAAGCCATGGTAGCCGCACCTGCGGCATCTCGTAGCTCGGGGGGCGTTTCTGGCATAGCACTTCATGCATATCTTCTTGTTCAGCAGCCGTGCATCAGCTTCTGGGAATCGCGCCATTGTCTCACGGGGTGATGGGCAGGTTGTTTAAAGTGTTTTCCTCTTCCGCCTGCCTGCCATCCATGCCAAGAGCGCGTCCAGCTGTATGCGGTCTGTCCCGCCCCCTATCAACCGGAACTCCACCTCACCGATGCGATCCGCCACCTCAGCCTTCACCTCATCATCTATTGCTTCACCCAGGAGCTCGCGGTGCATCTGGTGCAGCACATCCTGTCCGGATAGGCCGTGATCCACGAGGAGATCGTCAAGGATGTGGCGAGCGCCTGAGAAATCCCCCTCCAGTGCGAGGGTGATCATCTGTTTGATCTCCTCTGGGTGGGCGAGCGCAGTCGCTTTGTACACTACCTGCTCATTGATCGTCGTGGACATCACCGCCGCCACCTGAAGGGAGTTCGTTGCCCTCCTCAGGTCCCCCCTGGCATGGTATGCAAGGACTGGGTAGGCGCTGTCGGATATCTTCAGCCCCTCTGCCTTCGCGATCCTCTTCAGGTAGCCGATCACCTGTTCGTCGGTCAGGGGTCTGAACCTGAACACCGCGCATCTGGACTGTATCGGGTCAATGATCTTTGAGGAATAGTTGCAGGAGAGAATGAATCTGCATGTGACGGTGTAGCGCTCCATCGTGCGCCTCAGGGCGCTCTGCGCGTCCGAGGTCAGGGCATCAGCCTCGTCCAGGAATATGATCTTGAACGGCATCCTGCCAAAAGGGGCGGTTCTTGCGAAGTCCTTGACCTTCACCCTCACTGTCTCAATCCCGCGCTCGTCCGAGGCATTCAGCTCGTGGAAGTTGTTCCTCCAGTACTCTCCGAAGACCTGGTGTGCCAGCGCGATGGCGCACGTGGTCTTTCCGGTGCCGGCTGGGCCAGCGAACAGCAGATGAGGCATGCTCCTCTCCCCTGCGTAAGCCTTCAGGCGGCGCACCACCTCTTCCTGGCCCATCACATCGTCCAGCGTTCTCGGTCTGTACTTCTCCACCCATATGTCGTCCATGTATCTCCCCCTATCCGACAGCTGCTTGGAACTCCTCTGTCCCTTGCATCATCTTGAAGGCTTCTTCCTCCTTAGCTCTCTCCCTGTAATCCTCGTCGAGTTCGATGGAGCGCTTGAGGAACGGGATGACCAGCTTCATGTTACCCTTCATCGCCTCGGCGCACGCCTTGTAGTACCAGGCAGCAGCCTCGTTCATCTCCCTCTTCACCACGTTGTTCAAGGCGCTTATGGCATCGTCCCAGCGCCTCAGCCTGTAGAGCGCCACGCCCTTTGTCAGGTAGGCAAGGGTGTCATCAGGGTTGATGCTCAGGAGGTGGTCGAAGCATGCGATCGCCTCCTCGTAGCGCTGCATCTGGTAGAGCACAGCGCCCTTGTTGTGCCACACGCTTTCATCGTTCTGGGTGAGGGCGGAGAGCTCGTCGAACGCTTCCAGTGCCTTTTCGAATGCCCCCTGCTCGTACGCGAGGTCCCCTTTGGCGGTCAGGAGGTTTGCGTCCTTCGGTGTATATCGCAGGAGCGCCTCGATGTACTCGAGCTTCTTTGGGGCAAGGTTGTAGAGCAGTCTCCAGACCTTCAGCGCCTCCTCCTTTTCCCCCCTAGCTTCGAGCAGTGCAGCCTTCTTCTGGAGCAGCGCCTGATCCTTTGGCTTGCGTGATAGTGCAGCCTCCACCCCTGGCAGCTCGTCGGGCTTCAGTGCAACGATCTTCTCCTTCCACAGAGGATTGGCTGGCTCGCGCCTTGCCAGCTCCTCGTACTCGGTGAGCGCCTCCTCGCGCCTGCCCTGCCCCAGCAGCTCCTCAGCCCTTTTTGCCCTTATCCCCGAGTTCTCAGGCTGATGCGCAAGGATGCGCTCCATGGCTGTTAAGTTATGGGGATTGAGCTCCAGGACTTTCTCGTAGTGGGCAGGGTTCTCAGGCTCAAGTTCAGCCATTCTGAAATAAACCTCTATGGCATCGGCAGTGCGCCCCTTCCCCCTGAGGATTTCCGCATGTCGGATCATGTAGTTCAGGTTCTGGGGGTCCATCTCCAGGAGACCGCTCAGAGCCCGCAGGCTGTCCCCTTTCAGCTCCAGGACCTTCTCGTACCATTCGGGATCGCGCGTCAGCTTGCCCAGTCTCAGATAATCCTCAACAGCGTCCTCCTTCTTTCCATCCTTCAGATGCAGCTCAGCCTTCTTGGCAAGGGCATCGGTGTTGTTCGGCTCCTTCGCGAGGATGGCATCCAGTGTTTCTATGGTCACGGGTGCGAGCTCTTCAAGCTTCTCGTTGTACTTGGGGTTGTCCGGGAATAGAGCCACCAGCTGCTTGTATGCCTCGATCGCCTCGTCCTTTCTGTCATCGAGAGCCAGTGCCTCTGCCTTGTACTCCAGCGCCTCTCCGCTCTTCGGCTTGAGCTTCAGGACCTCGTTGAAGCAGAGGACTGCGTAGGTCAGCATCTCGCCGGTCTTCATGTGGGCGATCCCCTTGCTGAGCCATGCATCTACATTCTTCGGGTCGAACTGGGTCGCCTTATCGAAGCATGCTATCGCCCTGTCTATCTCCTCTACCTCGTAGAACCCATGCCCTGTCCTGGTGTAAAGGGCGCTCGCATCGTTCGGGGCTTGGGACAGCGCGTCCTCGGAAGAGAGGTAGCGGTAGGCGCGCTTGTACTCTCTGGCTGCAGCGTCGAAGTCCCCCTGCCCCAGGCACTTGTCAGCCTCGTCTATGATCTCCTCTATCTTCGCTATCGCCTTGCTCTTCTTTTCCTTCTTGCCTCCGAAAAGAGCCATTGCCCATTCTCCAAGTAATCGAGCGCTGCGATTGAAATATGTCCGATGTTAATAAACCCTTCGAATGTGCAATCGGCTGTACAGGCTTAAGAGGCCAGACCATTGGACCTCACGCCTCATTTTTATACCCCCTCCATGATGTGGCACCGTGTTCGAGATTCACGAAAGGGACGGGCTGGCGCGCATCGGGACAGTGGAGACCCCCCATGGGACGATGGAGACCCCCTGCCTCCTTCCCGTGGTCAACCCGAACAAACCGTTGATCCGCCCTGCGGAGATGGCTGCTCTGTTCAAGGCATCTGCGGTGATCACGAACTCCTACATCCTCTGGCGCACCCCTGCCCTCAGGGAGAAGGCACTGGAACAGGGCGTCCATGCCCTGCTTGAGTTCCAGGGACCTGTGATGACAGATTCCGGCACGTTTCAGTCCTATGTCTATGGTGACGTGGAGGTGAGCGCACCTGAGATCCTAAATTTCCAGCGCGAGATCGGCAGCGACATAGGCACCATCCTCGATCTCTTCACTGAGCCTGATGCCGATCGCTCGGAGCTGCTGTGGGCGATCGACGAGACTGTTGTTAGAGGCGCGGCAGCATGCGACAGGAAGGGGGAGATGCTGCTGGCGGGCACTGTGCAGGGAGGGGTATCTCTCGATCTCAGGACAGAGTGTGCCAGGCGCCTCTCATCCTTGAACTTTGACCTCCACCCGATAGGCGGGGTGGTGCCGCTCATGGAGGGCTACAGGTTCGCAGAGATGGTGGATGTGATCCTCGCCTCCAAGATGGGGCTGAACCCTGCGCGTCCCGTCCATCTCTTCGGAGCTGGGCATCCG
This sequence comes from Thermoplasmatota archaeon, assembly GCA_040753455.1. GTDB lineage: Archaea > Thermoplasmatota > Thermoplasmata > SG8-5 > JACRNV01 > JBFMEL01. Next base: position 24,942 of record JBFMEL010000013.1, read on the forward strand.
ATGATCTTTCCCATAGCTGTGCTGCTGGGCTGCGACCTCTTCGACTCCTCGTCCTATGCTAAGTATGCTGCAGACGGGCGGATACTCACCTCCACTGGCACGCTCAGGGTAGCTGAGACGAAGGAGATGCCGTGTTGGTGTCCTGTGTGCAGCACATACACACCCACCGAGATCGCCTCCTCGGAGCGTCTGATGGCTGAGCACAATCTCCACGTGAGCATAGGGGAGATGCGGAGGGTGCGCGAAGCCCTCAGGGGAGGATATCTGTGGGAGATGGTGGAGGAGAGGGCAAGGGCGCATCCTGCGCTGTTGGAGGCACTGAGACGTCTGCGCATTCATGTCCAGTACATGGAGGGGTTCGAGCCGCTCAGCAGGAGAGGGGCGATCTTCTACACTGGACCTGAGACAAGGTACAGACCCGCAGTCCAGCGCTTTCTGGGTCGCCTCAGGATGCGCACCTCCCAGCACCAGGATAAAAGACCATTGGTGATCCTGCCGGAAAGTCAGAAGCCTTATGGAAGGCACTATGCGGCGCTCGTCGAGCGGTTGCGGTCTATCGCCGATGTCCAGGTGGCTGTGGAGTGCTACTTCTCCCTCGTGCCCATAGAGCTGGACGAGGTCTATCCTATCGCGCAGTCGATCATCCCCAAGGAGCTGGACGAGGAGAGCGTGGCAGCCATCCAGAGGGAGATGAAAGCGCTGGCGCGCTCCTCGACATACAAGGCAGCCATCTTCTGGGATGGGGCGAAGAGCCTCGAGGTGCTGAGGATGATAGGAGCATCTCCTGCGAGTATAGACCGGGGACTGGCGAAAGTGCGTGCCGTGGCTGACTATCAGTTCGGTCCTGGGGCTGGTGCCGCGCTCACAGACGGAGAAGTGAGGATAGTGCGCTCCAAGCGCACCGGCATGATCCGGAACGTGTATTTGAACGGGGGGCACGTGCTCTCCATGCGGGCGCATGACGGCTTCTTCACTCTGAAATCAGAGGGTGCAAGGGTGCTGCATCGGAGGTTCCAGCCGCCAAGGCTAAGGACAACCGCATCCAACGAGGCTGCGCCGTTCGTGAGGGAGGGAAAGAGCCTCTTCGCCAGGTTCGCGCTCGGCTGCGATCCTGAGCTTCGACCCGGGGACGAGACCCTGATCGTGGATGAGGAGGACAGGCTGATAGGTGTGGGAAGGCTCATCCCAGCGCCCGTGGAGATCGGAGCGCTCTCTCGCGGTGTGGCGGTCAAGGTGCGCGCCGGGATCGCGTGATGATCCTATCTGCCGTGGTTGCGCATGCCAGATAATCGTCCAGGGTGTGCAGGAGCTCCATCGGATCCTGGGCTTCTGCAACCGCCACCACAGCGCACCCTCTCACCGCTGTGGTGATGTATCCTCCGTCGTCCACCTCCAGAGAGGATGCGATCGTCCTGGCATCCTCCGCGCTCTCGAAGATCAGCTCGACGGTGGCGCGAGCTTTCAAAACCATACCACCCTTGTCACTGTCAGGGGCTGAGAGTGCGCAGCTGTGCTAGCCCTTCTTGATAGCGTCCTCCAGCTTCTTCCCAGCTACCTTGAGCTCGTCCACCACCTTCCTCTCCACGCCCTTCAGCTCTTCGGCGAGCGCCTTCTCTGCCTTCGCGAGCTTTTCCTCGGTCGCGTGGGCGATCTCCCTTGCAGCCTTCTTGAGCTGGAACTGCTCTTTTGGCGGTCCGAGCGCAGGCACGAACTTCGGAAAGTGCTTCAGCAGGATGACGTCCCCGACGCTTTCGATCCATCTGAAGGGTACGGCGATCGATTGAGACCGCTCGACCAGGAGCGGGTTCGGGTTGGAGATGTACAGGCGGCTTATCACGCGCTCCTCTGTCTCGATGATCAGGTCGTCCACGTTCCCAAGCGCGATCCCTGTGTGGGTATATACCTCCATGCCTACGAGGTCTGTGAGTTCGGTCAACATGCTATCGCACCTGTATGAGGCTTGGGAGATTTAACACTTCGCTTTCCTCGCATCACACCGTGCTCAACTATATATCCCACCACCGTTTATTGGTGATCGATGGAGATCGGTGCCTTCGTGCGCGGGATAGACCTCAGCACCGGGGAGCTCTCGCCTCCTGTCAAGGAGATGGTGCGCACCCTGGGGGATATGAAGGGCTGCTACGCGGTAGAGGGGGAGGAGAGCACAGTGGTGTACAGGGTGCTGCAGCCAGAGGGGCAGATGTCGAAGGAGATCACGTATGCGGTGACCGTGCTCATGCCCGGAAAGGTGGGGAACGAGTACTTCATGACCAAGGGGCACTTCCACAAGCGCCCGGAAGCCGGGGAGATATATCTCTGCCTGAGGGGGGAGGGGCTTGTGCTCCTGCAGTCCCGCTTAGGGCTTGTGGAGACCGCGCAGATGCGAAGGGGCTCCATCGTTCATGTCCCGCCGGGAACTGCGCACCGCACGATCAACACCGGAAGCGAGAACATGATCTTCATCGCATTTTATTCGCCGGATGCAGGTCATGACTACGAGAGCGTGACCAAGAGCGGTTTTGCGAAGCGCGTGGTGGAAGTGGATGGTAGAGCGGAGCTAGTGGACCGCTGAGGTCGTGCAGATCGAGCCGCGAGAAGAAGCGCTGCGCAGCCATGGCATTGTCCGCACCATGATCGCAGAGGCAGATACCTGCTCCCCAGCGCGTGGGAGTACAGGCTGGAGAGCGCCTGCAGCTCCTGCTCGCGATGCGGCAGGCTCTGCGGCACGTAGTTGAAGTCCAATTTCGCCAGGTCCTTGAAGATGCGGGACATGCGCTCCCTCTTTCAGGGCTCCTGTGCAGCTCGGCGCGCCCTTTGCATGAGAGCATATATCAGTAGATATAAGCTTAGGGAGGAGGGGGGTGAAAGTGCTCGAGGCAAACCAACGCGCATTGTCACGGTAAAGATTTATAGGACGAGGCTATACACTCCGTTGCCGGGATGGGGGCATCGAGGATCCGAGGTGATGGCGGATGATGCT
>JBFMEL010000014.1:0-27092 GCA_040753455.1 Thermoplasmatota archaeon
ATGTCGCCACGACGAGGAGCATCGACCAGAATAAGATAACGGTGTATCACGATAACAGCACAGGTCTCGATTATGGAATATATGTCTACGATGACATCCTTCCATCTGACGGCTCCCTCGATTACACAGAGACTACAAGGATAACCAACAACAACGCGAGTTGGCTGAGTCATTGTCAGGATAACACAGGCATATTCTTCCAGCAGAGGTTTAACAATGCTGGTTATACCAGTCGCATGAACGTCACCAGCACGCATGACATCAACTTCAATTCTGTCTACATGTACGGGGAGAGCGCTAACCTTGCAGGGATATATTATGTAATCTTTGCAACCCCGGCTTTCGCTCCATTGGATTACAACGACAACATAAACATCAACAACAACACCGTGTATTCCAACCAAGTGCTGGACATCGGCATTGCTTCCTATCATTACTTCCAGGGCTGGTATAGGCGGTTCACCGTCACTCTTCTAGAAAACCTAAAGTATAATACGATCACCGCGCTGGCCGGCAGCGGATTCGGCATCCGTACTATACACAATCTCGGAAGCAATGACGTGGGTTCTTCGATGACGTTCGACGCGACGACGACCGCCGAACGGAACACACTCAGCGGCTGGAACGAGGGCATGTACTTCTCCAGTAGTCTGGAGAGCTATTGGCCTGGTGACGACATCTCCGGCAACGTGCAGATAACCGGCAACAACAACACCGTCCGCGAGGGCACCAACGGTATCACGGTGGATTCATACGTATACACCAAGCGGGCCGGCGACGTCACATTGAACATAAATACTGCCGTCAACGACAACACCCTCGACAACATGCAGAATATCGGTATTGACCTGGACACATATTCAGAGTTGGGCTGGGACGCCTACGGCAACGGGTCCGTGGTCATGAACGCCGATTTGCAAAGAAACACCATATCCGACTGTGGCACCGGGATATATCCCTGTGTGTATCTGGACGATCAGGCCGCCGGAATCGGCGTTGCGAGGATCAACGCTTGGATCGAGGACAGCGAGATATACGGGGTTGATGACAGCGACGGTTATAGTTGCTGGGCTGGCGTTTATATGGATCGCTGGGATCTCGACACTGTGCTGTATATGATCATCGGTAACAACACCTTCCACGACAGCGTTTATGGCGTGTATCTTACTAACTACAGCACTGCATACCTCTTCAACAACTTCTTCCGCGACCACTTCAATTGCGGCGTGTACGTCGATGGCCAGGACAGTTATTCACCCTGGATCATCGACGCCAACGCAGAGGCCGTGAACAACAGCGACTTGGTCATCAGAGGCGACATACAGGTAATAAACGGCGGCTACCTGAAAATTACTAACTGGACCGACCTCTTCATGTTCACCATCATGGACAGGGAATACGGAATCTTCGTGAACACGGGCGGAGAACTGTACATGGAGCAGTCCAGCGTGAGCTCGTGGTGGTGGTATTTCTACGACTTTGAACTCCACGACACAACGACCATCGATGCCTGCGACATCCAGAGGGCGTACGAGGTGTACATCGATGTCGATGATGTCTATATCACCGACTCAGAGATATACAACAACTTCAACGGCGTGCATGTGGACAACGCATCGCCCAGCATCCTGAGAACGGAGATATACGACAACACGATGTCCGGCCTGTGGATCGAGGGAGCGGATCCGACGATCGAACTGGAGTTCCTGGATGTCCACGACAACGTGTGGGGCATCCACATACAGGGCTCCTCGCCGATGATCGTATCCTCCGATGTTTGGAACAACCAGGAGGGCATACGGATCGAAGGCATGACCGCCGATCCGAAGTTCGTCACAATCGAGATATACCAGAACAACAAGGGCATCGCGATATACGACGCCAAGCCGCAGATCGTGACACTGTACATCCACGACAACACCGACGGCATTTATGCATATCAGTCGATGCCGATAATATCCGGCAACTACCTGGTGGACAACGACGTCGGCGTGCGGATCGAGGACTGCACAGCCACGAGAATCAACGACAATGCGATCTACGACGGCACCTACGGGATAGACGTTTATGACTCGACCGTGACCATCAGCCACAACTTCATAAAGAACATGACCTGGCACGGCATCAGCCTAAAGAACACGACAGCGACCACAAGTTACAATGACATAGGCGACTGGCCGTGGGTAAACTATTCGGGGTGCTTTGCCTCGTTCTTCGCCATCGACTCCACGGTGTATTCGATGAACGATAACTTCGAGAACGCCCTTTCCACCGGCATAATACTGGACAACACCATGGCTACCTTCGACAACCTTTACAGCGGCGGCAACACGAACACCGACATTTATGCCGACGGATCCAATGCCACCTTCAGGAACTCGACGCTGGCATCTGACTACACCGTGACGGCGGTATTCGACGCCCACATCACCCTGTTGAACACGACCTCCCCCGAGGTTGCTATGGTATGGGATACGTCCACATTCACCGTACAATGGTTCCTGCACGTGCAGGTTGCCGATGAGTACGGAAACGGTCTCGCCGGCGCCACGGTCAATGTCACCGATGCGACCACAACCCAGATATTCAGCGGTCTAACGGGCTCGGACGGTTTCGTGCGCTGGATCGTGTGCACGGAATATGTACAGGCTGCGACCGCCAAGACCTTCTACACCCCGCACGGCATAACCGCGACGCTTGGTACAGTCACGCGTTCGACGTCCACCACCATGTCCGTCAGCAAGACGGTTGTGATAGTGATAAACTATTCCCCGGTCATAACATCGACACCGGTCACTACGGCGATCGAGGACAGCCCATACATATATGATGTGGACGCCACCGACCAGGATGGCGACACCCTCACATTCTCGCTGACGACCTTCCCGACGGGCATGACGATCAACAGCACGACTGGTATAATCACATGGACGCCCACGAACGATCAGGTCGGCGATAATACCGTGGTCGTACTGGTGAGCGATGGAAACGGAGGGACTGCCACCCAGAGCTTCACGATCACCGTCGCCAACACGAACGACGCACCGACGATCACATCCACAGCCGTGGTCAATGCGACCGAGGATTCTGCTTACACCTACGATGTCGAAGCGAGCGATATCGATCTCGGCGATGTGCTTACGTATTCCCTGAGCACGTACCCGGCAGGCATGACGATCGACAGCGTCACGGGCCTGATCACCTGGACGCCCACGAACACTCAGGTAGGGAACAATTCCGTGGTCGTGATCGTGAGCGACGGGAACGGCGGAACCGCCACCCAGAGCTTCACGATCACCGTGGTCAACACCAACGACGCGCCCACCATAACTTCCACGCCGATAACAACAGCCACAGAAGATTCCGCTTACACCTACGATGTCGACGGCAGCGACATAGATGCAGGTGACACCCTGACATACAGTTTGACCACCGCCCCATCAGGCATGACGATCGACAGTGCAACCGGCGTCATAACTTGGACACCCACGAACGCCCAGGTCGGCGATAATACCGTGGTCGTACTGGTGAGCGACGGGAAGGGTGGAACAGCAACACAATCGTTCACGGTCACCGTCGCCAACACGAACGATGCGCCCACCATCACTTCCGCTGCCGTGGTAAACGCCGCGGAGGATGCCACATACACCTATGATGTCGAAGCGAGCGATATCGATCTCGGCGATGTGCTTGCGTATTCCCTGAGCACGTACCCTGCAGGCATGACGATCGACAGCGTCACGGGCTTGATCACCTGGACGCCAACGAACGCCCAGGTAGGGAACAATTCCGTGGTCGTGATCGTGAGCGACGGGAACGGCGGAACCGCAACACAAACCTTCACAATCACCGTGGTCAACACCAACGACGCGCCGAAATTGGAGGATGGATTCGCTGCGAACATAGGGCTAGACACCTACAAATACTTCTTCCAGGTGGTCTATTCGGACGAGGATGGTGACGAGCCGACAAGGGTATACGTGATCATCAACGGTACGGAGTTCGCGATGACCAAGGTCTCCGGCGACGATTACAGGGCAGGTGTCGTGTACGAGTTAGCCATGGACATGGCGCCAGGCGAGCACGTCTATCAGTTCGGTGCCGAGGACGCGGACGGCCTGCAAACGAGGCTCCCTCCCTCGTCCCTGACGGTGAAAAGGATTGAGAGAGGTCCGGACTGGGGCTTCATCGGCCTCCTGTTGCTCCTCATAATCATACTGATCCTGGTGCTCATAACGCTGTACTTCGTTCTTCGGAACAAGAGGCGGTTGGACGAGCTCGAGGGCAAGGAGAAGACCGGAGAGGCGCCGGAGAAGAAAGAGGAGCCAAAGATCGAGGAGACCGAAGAACCGTCATCTCCCTAAAGCAATGAGAAGAGCCAGCCAGAGGGGACATCCTGAGAACGGAATACCTCAACTCCTGCTAATGTCCGTAGGGTCAGAGAACACCAAGAGACCACTGTAGATGGAGAGATGCTACCACTACATGGGAACGAGTGATGATCCTTCGTGGACAAGAGTGATCTCTCTGCCCTCCCTCCAATCCACTCAGCGCGTCGGCACCTCTCCGGAGCCTGACAGCCTCAACAGGCTGCGCAGCGCCTCATCGTACTTCTCACCCTCGGCAGACAGGAGCTCTGAGGCAAGGGACGCCAGCGCGGTGCCCAGCTCCTGCTCCTCCTTCGAATACTGCCAGGCCTTTGAGGTCTCAGTGCCCAGCGCCTTCAGCATGGCAAACCCCAGTGCCCTTGTAGCACCCTCATGCTTCGAATGACGCTCGATCTCCTCGCATGCTGCCTTCGCGCCCCTCACTTTATATACACGCGCAACAGAGTCCAAGAACCGCGCACACTGACCCATAACATGATACACAGGGAGGCGGGAAAGCACCTGCGCCGCCCTCTCCTCTTCCACCACCTTTCTCAGTATCTCTGCAGGATGCCCTGTCTCCCGCATGAATATTCGCGCTCTCTCCTCCGTGGTGAGCGCCTTCAGCGCCTCCAGCCCTCGCTCCTCCCAGAGCGCAGCCATCACCCTGCCGAAGCTCGGGCTCTCTATGAGAAGCGGGCGGTGGTATTCCGAAAGCGCTGCGCGCAGCGCTTTTGCCTCTGCGTCTCTGCATCCTAGTTCCCTGACCGCGCACTCCACGTCGCTGCCGCAGCATTTCTCGCCCAGGATTATGATCCGCTTCTTGATGCCGCGCATCCTATCCTCGATGACACTGGAAAGCGCCTTGGCATCGCTCACCTTTCCTGCGAGATACTGGGCTGCCAAGGGCTTCAGCATGGGCTCAAACCCTTCGATGGGACAGGGGGCGCAGTCCGAGCTGCAGTCCAAGCTCAGCATGGTGCCGCAGGACAAGCCCTGCATTGCTCTGCGCCCAGCCAGCCTGCCCTTGAGGAATCTCGGGATGCTGTGCTCCTGGCTGATGCACCTGGAGCATATCTCGATCTTCGTTCCCTGGAGGTCAATGACCAGGAGTCTGCTGGACCCTTTCCCGCCCTTATGCGCGCAGCGAAATCCAGATGGGATGGATGAGCAGACATAGGGCGTCTCGGACAGGAGCTCGCCCAATACCCCGGGGCTGAACTCCTCCCCTTTCCCGATGCAGTAGAGCCCCTTGCCGGTGGAGCATACGGTCACCCCCTTCCTCCCCGCGCTGCTCCGATACGCAAGAAGGCGCACCTCTGGCTCCTCGGGGTTCAGCATCCCTATCATCACCTCCTTGGGCGCCGAGCCTCGGAGCACATAGCTGACCTGCCTCCCGCCCGCGCATGCATTGGCTATGTAGGGTATTTCTTCCTTAGAGAGGAGAAGCAGAGAGGCATAGCCTCGCACCAGCGGCTCGCCCCATTTAGAAGCCCAGAGCAGTTTGTTCCTCCTTCCCATTAGGCTAGCAAGGTATGTCATCTTATCTTCCGTCGAGCGCCAGGGGCACGAACCGCATTTGGATGTACATCTTGGCAGGATATGGGAAGGGTTCGCTGCCGCATCCTCTGCAATCCTTTTGAACGCCCTGGCTACAGCCTTGGGAGCAGTGCCGATCCTGGACCTGGGACGGCGCCTCATCGCATCTCCATATCATGAGGGGAATATAGGTATTTTGGAGCGCCCACAGCCTCAGATGCTGTCATGCCTCGGCGACTGCCATGTTCACGAGAGCTTTTCATGATCGAGGGACATGGATATCCCTGCGGCATCTCGATGGCTTCCAGCCCGCAACCCATGCCCTGGCGCAGCCGCACTCTACGGACAAACTCCGTGGGCGCATCTTGAGCCCATATGGCACGTGCCGCACTCATTCACGAGACCCAATCCGCCACAGGAAACTGTTTTGTGCCCATAGACCATTCATCCTTCGATGGCGCGCAGCCTCTCTGCCCTGGTGGACGACCTGGTAGCCAGCGGTTACGTGGTGAGCCCGAGGCTCGAAGAGGCGATGCGCAGGGTGGACCGCGCACTCTTTCTGCCGCGGGAAATGGCTGCGTATGCATATATCGATTCACCTCTGCACATCGGTCATGGGCAGACGATCTCAGCACCCCACATGGTCGCGATCATGATGGAGGTCCTTGAAGCGCCGAGGGGCCCGAGATGCCTAGAGATAGGCACCGGCTCAGGCTACCACGCAGCGCTCGCGGCTGAGATGATCGGTCCTGAGGGCATGCTCCTTACAATAGAGAGGGTAAAAGAGCTTGCTGCCACTGCCTCCGAAAACCTGGAGGCTGCGGGTTACGCCGACAGAGTAAAGGTGATAGTGGGCGACGGATCCCTCGGCTATCCGCCAGCAGCGCCCTATGATCGGATACTGGTCACCTGCGCCGCCCCGGGGCTTCCAAAGCCGCTGGCTGAGCAGCTCGCAGATGGCGGAAGGGCGGTGGTGCCGATCGGCAACAGATACTGGCAAACCCTGTATGCGATCGACAAGCGCGGCGGCAGGCTCGATTACAAGGCGCATGGCGGCTGTGTCTTCGTGCCTCTCATCGGCGCCCATGGTTTCGATCAATGAGGAAAGGCGCAAGCAGGCTGAGGTCTCTCTCCTCCACGACGATATCTGCTGCCCTCCTCACCTCATCGTCGAGAGGACAGAACGCGATCCCCAAGCCTGCCATCCCCAGCATCGGCACATCGATGTAGCTGTTCCCCACTGCAGCGCACTCCTCCCCCGTCATCTTTAGTCTGCTCATCAGGCGCCTCATGGGAAGCCCCTTCCTGTGCAGTTCCACCTGCAGTACTCCGTGCCCGACCAGCGTGCCGTTCGAATGAACAGCCAGGTCGTTCGCCATCACATGGTCTATTCCCAGTGCCCCGGCCACGCGCCGCGCCAGCGGCATCAGCCCCCCGCTGATGATCGCGGTTTGAACCTTAGCAGCTCTGAGCGCATGGAAAAGGGCGTGCGCCCCCTCCGTGATCTGCACACCTGCGAGGATGCGCTCTATCTCTTCAAGCCCGATCCCTGGCTTGCATCTTTTCCAGAGGGCGATGTCCCTGCGCATGAACTCCTCGTCGTCTATCAAACCCTGCTGGTACTCCCTCAGCGAGCCCTCGTTAGATACGCCGAAGTGCTCGTGCACGTACACCCAGGAGCTCACGCACTCCACCAGCGTGCCGTCGAGGTCGAAGACAACGAGTCTGAGATTCGAGCGCATTGCCTGGGCAACCCTGGGCGGTTATATAAGGATGGTGGCAAACCCAGATGCGGATATCCGTCACCGTCGCTGGCGGCATGGTCGTCGGGGAAAGGATACGGGGAGATATGGGTCCGATCAACGCGCCGGCTCTGCGAGCACGAGAGGTACATGGTCGATCTAGAGAGTCTGGATATGATGGCTCGTTCCGCGCACATATATATCGTGGTCAGGTCCATGTGGCGGTGGTTACTCCGTTATCTGGCTTGTCGTTCGAAGGCATCGTGTATCTCTGCCAGCACGTGATCGAACTCCTGAAGATCTCCGATGACCAGGTCTTTCAGGTCCCTGCGCCACATGCCGCGATTCTTTTCCAGGGAACGATAGAAACCCGCAGGGTCCCACCGAAGGCTGGTCGCTTTCAACTTTCTGCGAATCGTGTCGAAGTCTATCACCTCACCACGCCTTAGCAGGAGCCACAGATCATACACCTCCCTGGGTTTGTTTCGTTGCATTACGGCCCTCACCTTCTCTGCCAGTATCTCTCGCGGACTCAAGACGTACGCTTCAAACGCTGGTATCTCCTTGTACGAAGAGACGAGGATGCGTTTCTCCATCAACAGGGGGCGCTCCCGTTTGCTCAGGTTGAGCGTGATCCTTGCCATGCTGCGCCTGCTCCCGTCGTAAAGCGGGCCGCGGCACACGATCTTCGCATTAATCTCCTCCTTGTACGCAGCAACTTCCTCTACCTTCGCAACGATGCCGATGTTTCCCGCATCGCGCACTATCACTCCCATCAAATCGTCCGCAGAGAATCTCCTGCTCCCGATTGTGAAATCAAGTTCCTCGCTGAACCGATTCAAGCTGTAGAACTTGTACAGTGCGGTCCCGCCCCTCAATACCAGTGCCCGCCCGAACTCCGAAGCCGAATATAGAGCCAGTTCGATGAGGTAGTCCCTCTCGGCATTCCTTTCACTTAGGCGTTTAGTCCTTGCAACCTCTGCAAGCTCGCTCCGGGTTATCATGCCCTCCCACCCATGTTCTCAATCACGCCCCATTTCCTATCCCTCTCGCCTTTTGCGGGCAGGGCGTAGTCCAGGGGAATGCGTGTCCTGTGGGTAAGATATTTCAGTTCCGCGTGGCTATCATGCCCTAAACGTTCGAGCATCCATCCGAAGCGTTTCGCCAGCGCCTTGCTCCGCGCCCTCCTGATGTATCTCACGATCTTCTCTGTGTCCAGCCTCTGGACATTCTCGTGCATCATCTCGAAGACCTCGGAAACAGACACGCGCTTGAGCAGTACGCAATCAATCAGCGCCTTTTCCGGGTCAGCGATGAAGACCTCGATCTCCGCGATCCTCTCTTTTTCGAACCCGAAGAAGTGTTCGGGCCTCACGCTCACGAACACTATCTTAGAATTGCCGAACGCTATCGCCTTTCTGCTCTTTCTCCGCGTGGTGATGACTGATATCACATGCGGAACCTGCTCGGTCAGGTCGTGATGCCGCAGCGCGCTCCAGAGCGAGATGTAACTCGGCCATATGATCCTCGACGCCACGAGGAAGGGGTCCTCGTGGAGCGTGAACGCGTTCCTCTGGAGTTCGAACACCAGCCCCCGCTCCTTCAACCTGTGGAGATAGACCTTGGCGTAGGCTCGCTCCTTTCCCAGCAGGGATGCCAGCGTCCCAACGTTGAAGACAGCGTGCCTTCTGAGCGCATCCAGAACCATGACTGTGTTCATCCCAGCCCCATGACGTTAAGCCCATATAAAATTTGCCATTCGAAGGTTATCATAATTGATAACCTGCGGGATGTTTATTTTGAGGCTATTGGTAAGAGGAACGGGAAGGGCTTTGGCAAGGACGCATGACACCTAGGGAGTCCTGGGCGAACTGGAGCGTCATGGGGAGACCGGCGTCTTTCGTCGGTTATCCAGATGGGGGAGGTGGTGGCGATTGCTGATAATCTCCCTCTATACGATGGTTGCTCCACCCACTCTTGTGTTCCGTGGGTGTACGTGGCTTTTTACGCATAAGACCCGACTTTACGACTTATTTCGAGCCAGTATTACGATTTTGGTATTACCCACCTGAAAAAAAATCACTCCTTCACGAAACGCCCCATACCTGAGCCTCTTGAGGAGAGCGCCCATCGCAGAGGGGTATAGAGGTAATACCAATTTGAGAGGGAAAATGGGCTATCTCGTAAACTCGGGTTTGAGAGGGAAAATGGGCTATCTCGTAAAGTCGGGTATGTACGAAAATAACGACTGAGGGCTAAGGTAAGGCTAGCTCATTCCCACTCGATCGTTCCTGGGGGCTTGGAGGTGATGTCGTAGACCACGCGGTTGACCTTGTCCTTCATCGAGTTGGTGATCCTTCTGGATATTCTATCTAGTACACTGTGTGGGATCTGGGAGTATGCAGCGGTCATCCCATCGATCGAGTGCACAGCCCTCACTGCGATGGTGTAGCCGTATGCCCGGAGATCCCCCTGCACACCCACGGTCTTCACAGGCAGCAGCACGGCGAAGTACTGCCAGGGCAGTTCCATCTCCCCTCTCTGAGCCCCATCCTCTATCTCCTCCTCCACGACGGCGCATGCCTCGCGCACGATCTCTGTCGCCTCAGGGGTTACCTCGCCGATGATCCGCACAGCCAATCCCGGACCAGGGAACGGCTGCTGCTCCGCGATCTCTATGCCGAGGGCACGAGCCACCTTGCGCACCTCGTCCTTGTACAGATCGCGCAGGGGTTCCACCAGCTTCAGCTTCATCTCCTTGGGCAGTGCCCCGACATTGTGATGTGACTTGATCGTGTCCCTCAGCATCCCGCCGCTCTCTATCCAGTCTGGGGCGATCGTCCCTTGAACAAGGTAGTCCGCATCCCACTGCTCAGCCTCTGCCTCGAAGAGCCGGATGAACTTCTCGCCTATGATCCTCCGCTTTTCCTCTGGGTGCGCGATGCCTTTAAGTGCTGAGTAAAACTCCTCGCGGGCATCGAGGACCTTGTGGTGCACGTCCATTCTCTCAAGGAGTGCAGCGACTCTCCGCGATTCGCCTTTTCTGAGGTAACCAGTGTCCACGTGTATCCCCAGGAGCCTGCTGCCTATGGCTCTGGATGCAAGGACTGCTGCCACGGTGCTGTCCACCCCTCCTGAGCATGCCATGATCGCCCTGCCCTGGATCTCCCCGGTCATCTCCTGAATCTTCGACCTCACGAATTCCTCAGGATCGAACATCTACAACCCCTTCAACTCTGCAGCCGCGTTCTCCACATCCTCTTCTATCTCCTTCCTGTAAGCGGTCAAGCGCTCGTGTATCTGGGGAGAGGACAGCGCCAGTATCTCGGCAGCCAGCAGGGCAGCGTTCTCCCCGCTATCTATTCCGACTGCAGCTACAGGCACGCCTGGAGGCATCTGAACGATGGATAGTATAGCATCGAGGTTGACCTTGCCGCTCACAGGCACGCCTATCACGGGGCGCAGGGTGTGCGCTGCAATCATCCCTGGCAACGCAGCGCTGAGCCCGGCTATGGCTATGAATACCTTCGCCTCGCTGTGCTCCACGATCTCCCTCACCCTGTGAGGGGTCCTGTGGGCGCTCGCGATATCCACCTGGTATGCGATCCCCAGCGTCTTCAGCATATGCACGGCATGCTCCGCCACCGCGCGGTCGCTCTTGCTGCCGAGGATGATATGCACGTCGAGAGCCATCGCTCCTGCAGTGCGCCATTGGCTATTAAAGTTACCGAGCACCGATCCCTATGCGCTCAGGACTTCATGATCGCGAGGAGGAATACCCCGATCGCTGCGAGCGCTCCGAGGGCTGCGCCGATGATGACGATCGCCGCTTGTATCACCACGTTGAGCAGCGTATCCCCCAAGGGGATGACTGGTTCCATGCCGATTAACTTGCTGAGGGTGCGGGTGCTGAGCAGCGTCCATATGAAACCGATGACGATCCCGAGGGCGATCAAGCCCCCGCCGATCTTGCGGCTCTTGCCGCTGCCGAAGTAAGCTGTGAATATCCCGGCTACGAAGACGCAGAGGGAGAACATCAGGATGAAGATCGTTGCGAATTCCCAGATTCCAAACTCCATCTTCCTCACCTCAGAACTTTATGCCCGTGAGGGTCTTGGTGTCTATCACACCAGGGATCGTTCTGATCTTGTCCACCACGACCTGGCCGAGCACGTTGAAGTCTTCAGCCTCCACCTTCGCTATCAGGTCGTATTCCCCGAAGAGGGGGTGGAGTTCCACGATCTCCTTCACCTTCAGGAGTTCGTTGTAAACCTCGTGCTCCTTCGCGGGTGCTGTACTGATGAGTACGAAACCTACCGCCATGAGGTCACCACCGCTGTAAACACTTTAATAGGTATAAAACTTTCGAATGTGCCCCTCGATATCTTCCCCATGGTGATGGGATAGGACGCTGGCCTATATGCTTGGGCAGGGATCTGAGGGCGTGGGCATCCTTTATATACGGATTCAGAGTTGGGGGGGCGCTATGGCTCTATGGCAGGGGCGCTCCAGGCGCAAGGTCACGGGCGGCAGGTACAGGCAGTGGCGGAACAAGCGCAAGTTCGAGATCGGGACAGAGCAGCAGCACGCGGTGGTAGGGGAGCAGTATGTCAAGCGCTACAGGATCCGGGGGGGGAACCAGAAACTGCGTGCGATGCGCGTGGGGACTGTGAACGCCCGCGATCCCAAGACAGGGAAGGTGGAGAAGACAGCGATAGCCACTGTGAAGAGCAACCCAGCGAACCCTAACTACGTGCAGAGGAACATCGTGACAAAGGGCGCTGTGATTCAGACCGAGCTCGGACTGGTGCGCGTGACCTCCCGTCCCGGCCAGGACGGCGTTTTGAACGGTGTGCTAGTGGAATGAGGGGTGGGGATGAAGACCCGCGCCAGGCGGCAGGTGCTCTGGCCTGCGTATTTCGATCTCCGGCTCAGTCGGGGGGAGGGCAGGAGGGTCTCGAAGGGGCTGGCTGTGGATAACCCTACGGCGGAGGAGATCCTCACAGCAGCGCAGAGATGCGGCTTCGATGCAGAGATCGAGAAGGATAAGGCATACCCGCCCCAATGGTGGAAAGGGGGAGGCAGGGTCCTCCTGCAGAAGGCGCAGGGAAAGGAGCAGCTCCTTGCTCTAATCGCATCTGAGATGAGACGCGCCCGGGGCAGGTAGGGCATCTGTCCTGCGGCTGCATACCGAGCCCATCGCCTCGTTTCAATAGGGCGATGAGGGCGCTATCTGTCCTGCGGGGTCGCTACATTCTCGACCAGCTTTTTTCCAGATGAGACGCTGTCCACCGAGTGGATGACCGCACCGCACTCGTGCACGACCTCCTCCACCATGGCGAAGTCTATAGCCGTGCCCTCGATCGTGATCTTTATGCTCTCGGTCTCCTGGTCCACCTCGTCCAGGGTGCAGTTGACCCCGGAGACCCCTTCGATGTCTCCCAGCCTCTTGGATATCTCGATGATCGAGGGATGGTGCGGTTTCAGCACGTCGAGAACCAACCGTTTGATCTCACCCAAGGGTACTCCCTACCGTCTATGGTGGGAGTAGGGGAAACACCTATTTCAACTTTCGCCTCTGTCTGAGCAGGCGGGAGAGCACCTCGCATCCGAAGGCGCATCCGCGCCCTGAGAGGCACTGCCTGCATCTTTTCAAGGAGTTTGCCATATCGCTCACCTGCTCTCCGATCCTCCCTGGAGCTAAGAACCCCTGGACTGCAGATAGGCTGCATGCAAGGGGCTCAGAGCGCGCTGCGCATCCTGTCCATCGCTTTGTGAATGGTCTCCAGCGAGGTGGCGTACGACATCCTTATGTATCCTTCGCCAGAGGGACCGAAGGCGGTGCCTGGGAGCACGGCTATCCCCAGGTCGTTCAGCAGGAAGTCCGTGAACTCCTGGCTCGTCATCCCGGTGCCGGTGATGTTCGGGAACACGTAGAACGCGCCCTGAGGGTTGATGCATCTGAGCTTGGGCACGCTGTTCAAACCGCTCACGATGGCGTCCCTGCGCTTCCTGAACTCCTTCATCATCAAGGCGATCGGGTCCTGTGGGCCTTTCAGCGCTGCTATGCTGCCCTTCTGCACGAACGAGGTGGTGCACGAGGCTATGGTCTGAAGCAGCAGCCCCATCTTTTCTATTAAGGGGGCGGGAGCCACGCAGTAGCCGAGGCGCCAGCCGGTCATGGCGTATGCCTTTGACAGCCCATCGAGGATCATCGTGCGCTCCTTGCACTGGTCGAAGACCGCGGGGCTGTGGTGCTCTAGGTCGTAGGTCATCTTCCTGTAGATCTCGTCAGAGAGGAGGTAGATGTCGTGCTCCCTGGCGATCTCTGCGATCTCCTCCACCTCCCTTTTCAACATCACCGAGCCTGTGGGGTTCTGCGGAGAGTTCAGTATGATCAGCTTGGTGCGCTTCGTGACGCGCTTCCTCACATCATCCGGGCTCATCCTGAACTCGTTCTCCTCTTTCAACGGGACCAGGGTGGTCTTTACCCCCAAGTACTGCAGCACTGCATAATATGTGATGAACCCTGGGTCCTGCACGATCACCTCCTCCCCCTCGTCCACGAGGCACGAGACTGTGAAGTATATGATGGGATTCGCCCCTGGGGTAATCAGCACCTGCTCCAAGGCAGGTCTGAAGCCGTAGGACGCTTCGACCTCGTCGCAGACCGCTTCTCTGAGCTCAAGGATGCCGTTGGCGTTCACGTAGTGCGTGAAATCGTTATCCAGCGCTCGCTTTGCCTCCTCCTTGATGTGCGCAGGGGTGTTGAAGTCCGGCTCTCCGATCTCAAAGTGCAGTATCTTCTTCCCCTGGCGCTCGAGCTCCTGAGCCCTTGCCAGCACCCTGAAGGGGGCTTGACCGACCAGCCTTCCTGCCTTCGATGCAAAACTCCGCATCACCATGATATCTCCCATGGTATGATAAATAACTTCCTCCCAGGGGTGAGTCCCCTCATCGCATGATCTCCTTTGCCGATTATGAGTTATACCTGGCAAGGGGATCAGCCCTATCGATCGCTCTACTTAACCCGGGCAAAGAAATCTTTTTTTACACCCTGCGCCTGCGTGCTGTAGATGATTGTAAGAACAGGCTCTGAGGCTGTCGCTGGATACCTGAGCGACGAGAGCGCAATCTTTCACGCGCCATCGGAGATGGTGGAGGCTGTCTATCTTCCCGAGCGCGAGGAGGATGTGATCCAGATCCTGCGGGAGGCGCAAGCAGCCAGAAGAATGGTCACTGTCTCAGGAGGCGGCACAGGGATTACGGGCGCCAGGGTGCCGCTTCACGGCGGGGTAGTGATGGCGATGGAGCGCATGCTAGCCCCTGCAGAGCACGAAGGATGCGAGCGCGTCTCGCTGCCCGATGGAGCGATCTATCTGAACAGGAGGGAGGGGATCGCGCACCTGCCCCCTGGCATCACGCTTCAAGGTCTTGAGGCTGCGCTGCCCAGAGAGATGCTCTATCCTCCTGATCCTACTGAGCAGACTGCGATGCTCGGAGGCACTGCAGCGACCAACGCCTCGGGCGCAAGGTGCTTCTACTACGGTGCTACCAGACGCTGGGTAGAGGGCTTGAGGGTGATCCTTCCCAGCGGAGAGCGCTTGATCCTGAGGCGTGGAGAGATCTTAGCCCATGGGAGAACCTTCCAATTTCGGACCGAGGAGGGAGGGGATTACAGGCTCGGGCTGCCCAGCTACGACAGCCCAGAGATCAAGAACAGCGCGGGGCTCTATGTAAGACCAGGAACGGACCTGGTGGACCTGTTCATAGGCAGTGAGGGGATACTGGGTGTGATCACAGGGCTCACAGTGCGCCTGACGCAGAGAAGGGAGACGATCTCGGATCTCGCGTTCCTCGGGGGTGAGAGGGAGGCGATGAGGCTCGTTCGTGATCTGAGGGGGTTGAATGGAGTGCTTGCCATCGAATACTTCGACCGATACTCGCTTGACTTCGTGCGGGAGAAATATCCAGGTGTGGCAGAAGGTGCAAAGGGAGCGGTCTTCGTGGAGATACTGGAGAGCGAGCTTTGCGCCTTGGGGGAGCTGCTCAAGAGATACACACTCATAGAGGACTGGTGCGCCCAGAGCCGCGAGGATGTCGAGAGGCTGAAGGACCTCAGACACGCCCTGCCCGAAAGGGTGAACGAGTACCTGAAGGAGCACGAGAGCTACAAGCTGGGGACTGACTTTGCTGTCCCAGCGCACAGCTTCGAGGAGATGCTGAGGCGTTACAGAGCAGTGGGTGAGAGGTTCAGGCGCCTCTTCCCCAGGAAGGGTGTGCACTATGTGCTCTTCGGACACGCAGGGGACTGCCACCTGCACTTCAACTTCATCACGGAGAGCAGGGAGGAGCTGGAGGCTGCCAAGGGGCTCTATGTCGAGCTGGCAAGGAGCGCGATATCCCTGGGCGGCACGATCTCGGGAGAGCATGGGGTGGGAAAGAAGCGCGTGGTGGTGGACGGAAGAGAGATCCCATATCTCGAGCTCATGTACAACCATGGCACGCTCCTTGAGATCGGAGCTGTGAAAAAAGCGCTGGATCCGCACCTGATCCTGAACACAGGGAACATCGTGCCGCTGGAGTATTTGCGGAACCCATAGAGGCATGGGGCTTGGGAGATCTGTGTCCCCTAAGTGGGGAGGGCGAGCAATGACCGCGGACCACAGGTGTCTGGACACAATCCAATGAGAACGCAGATAATGGATTTATCGGATGGCGCAGGGGATCAACTCAAAACTATTTATCGAGCGATGTGATGCAGGGTCGGTGATTGCATGGCGCTCAAGGTCGCTGTGAACGGATATGGTACGATCGGAAAGCGCGTGGCTGACGCTGTGTCCAGGCAGGATGACATGGAGATCGTTGGGGTGGTGAAGACGCGCCCTTCGCACGAGGCTAGGCTTGCCCTGTCCAGGGGCTATGGCCTCTATGTCGCCAAAGGGGGCTTCCAGGCATTCAAGGACGCGGGGATCGAGATCTCTGGCTCCGCAGAGGATCTCTTCACGAGCGCGGACATCGTCGTGGACTGCACCCCTGGGAAGAAGAAGGAGGGGGGCACCACAGGCGAGGATTACATCAATGTATACAAGAAATTGGGTGTGAAGGCGATCTTTCAAGGGGGTGAGAAGCACAGATTGACAGGGCTCTCGTTCAACTCCACGGCGAACTATGCTGATTCCGTGGGAAAGGATTATTCCCGGGTGGTATCATGCAACACCACAGGTCTCTGCAGAACCCTCTACCCGATACACCGGGCGCTCGGGATCGAGAGCGTGCTCGCGGTGATGATTCGCAGGGGCGCGGATCCGGGGGACTCGAAGAAAGGGCCGATCAACGCGATCGAGCCTGAGGTGAAGGTGCCATCGCATCACGGTCCGGACGTGCAGAGCTGCATCCCTGACCTGGACATTCAGACCATGGCGGTCAAGGTCCCAACGACGATCATGCACCTCCACCAGCTGGTGGTCGAGTTGAAGCGCCCTGGAACCATAGTGGATATCCTGAGGATATGGGAGGAGGCGCCGCGCTTGCTCTTCGTCAGCACCAAGGACGGGCTGAGTTCCACGGCACAGGTGATGGAGCGCGCGAGGGACATGGGGAGGGATAGGGGCGACCTGTACGAGATCGCAGTCTGGCGCGAAAGCGTCAATGTGGTGGGGAGCACCCTTTACTACACCCAGGCAGTGCACCAAGAGGCGGATGTCGTGCCTGAGAACATCGACTGCATCAGGGCGATGTGCGGTCTTGAGAAGGACTGGAAAAAGAGCGTGGAGAAGACGAACCATGCGCTCGGGATCGCGCGGTAGGGAGCGGGATATAGCAGTTGTAAATCCGCGCAGTCGTCATTTTCTCCGTATTTGACCTATACCAGGGGAATAGCATTGTCGATCAATGCCCTCTAACCTTGTCGAGTATGGTCTTCTCGACCTCTTCGAAGTTGGGCAGGTGCGTTATCAAGGGCTTCAGTTCAGATACCCAGACCTTCCTTTTGCCCGATATGCTCCTCACAACTTCGGCAATGTCGAAGGACAAACCGTAATACTCCAGTTTCTTTTCGATGATATCGCGTCTGACACTAACGCCCTTCTTCACAAGATAGTAGAGGTCATAGGCGTCCCTTGCCCTATCTCGCGTGAGCAAACCTCTCACCTTTTCTGCCAGTATCTCCTCGAGATCCATGGTGGGCAGAGAATAGAACGGCATATCCTCATACACCGGGCTGATGGTCTTGATGACTGGAGGTAAAAGCACCTTCTCTCTCTTACTTGCCTCAAGCCTCAACGAGCATTGGCTCAATTCTGTGCCGTCATAAAGGGGGCCTCTAGTCTTGATCCTGACGCTTATCCTAATGTCGTCCTCGGATCTGTTGGCGATCTCTGCCAAACAGCCGAATCTCGACATTCCCTGACGCGTTCTTGCAAGGCTCTTTTCAATATCTACAGGACCGTTGACCGTAAAATCCAGGTCTTCGCTGAACCTGCCCAGTCCATATATCTTCTGGAGGCATGTCCCGCCTTTGAAGACGAGTTCGTCCTTGATATCTTTGTATAAGTGGAGAAGAAACATGTGCTGGATGTAGTCCTTTTCCACCTGTCCCAGTGTGTACCCCAGCACACTTCTCAACCTCTCAAGATCGCCCCTGCTAAGCATCGTTCAACACCTCGTTGATGATCAAACGCCAATGCCTGTCCCTTTCTCCCTCTCTGGGAAGCAAGGGGTTGAGAGGATCATACTTCTTAGAGATCACTTCGTGTATCTTTTCGGGCACATCGCGCCCCATCTGTTCCAACAGATAGCATGCCCTCTTCAATGTGACGAGCGACGCCATTCTCCTCGCATAGGTAATCAACTTCTCCGCGTCGATCCCTTCTCTCATGGCAGACCAGCACTCGCTCACCGGACAATACCGCGGCAGATACAATGAATCAACGATGACTTTTTCCAGTTCTCCTATGAACCAAGGGGTTCTGTGATCCTTCCGCCTTTCGTAGCCGAACAGGCGTCCTGGCGAAAACCTCACGAACCTCACCGCATACCCTTCATACTCGATCCCCCTCTTCGTAGTCGAGGTGACGACCTGGATCTCCCTGGGCATCTGTGAACTCCTTCCATGATGGTAAAGCCCAGAGATGAACGATATGTACGATGGAAAGATCAGGTTCGTCGCAGCGATCCTGGGTTCTACGCCCTTCAAAGCATACTTCCCCTTTTCGATCCTGATGATCTGCCTGCGCCCCGCCAGTCTGCTCAGGAAAAGATAAACAGAGTCTTTCTTGCCTCCCGACACCCGGACTGCATCTGCTACAGTGAAGATCTCCAGCCCAAGGTCCTTGAGGCGTTCTGTAAACTCGATCTGTTTCATGGGCGGGCATATATCTGCGCATACAAAAAACTTTTGTTTTGTCATTATAATCAAAATTGATAAGAATAAGCAATAGAAAGTTACAGGAGCTGTGCGAACAACCGCATGACGAAGGGTGGTTTGAAGGTGCTTAGCTCTGTGTTGCCCTCAACAGAAGAACACCCCTTATATCTCAGAATACCGATGCCGAGGGAGCAGGGTGGGCAGGTTCTTTACATCTAACAGTTGATTCACATGTGAACGCGGGCTTTATCTTCTCCCGGCACGAATAAAGGGGCATGAGACGAAAGAGCAGGAGGATCGGGCCTTTCACGAAGAGCTTTGCGGTGCTGGCAGTGCTGGGAGCGCTGTTAGCTTCTGGGATAGCCGCGTACCACGCGGGCGACATATACCTCTGGGGCAAGGGGAACGAGACAGTCTATCTCCCGGGCAGGCTGGTGGTCGGTTCCACAGCGTCCGCGCTCATATTCACCACAGATGCAAAGGGGAATCCCATCTCCACTGAGTTCGCGGTGGAGATGGAGCGCGCCAACGGTCCTGTGATCCTGTCCACTGGCAGGACTGGGAGAGATGGCTGGGGCGAGGCAGAATTCACAGTGCCCAACGCATCAGGGGAGACGGTGATCTCTATCACCAGTGCAGGGGGTACGGTTGAGAGGAGGGTGTATATAGACAGCACAGTGCGGCTGCTGCTCACCACGGACAAGCCCATCTATCAACCCGGTCAGATCGTGCACGTGCGCGTGGTCGCGTTCGAGGGCGAGGAGCCCGCACCCTCGAACGACCCATGCGCGTTCGAGGTGCGCTCTCCCGACGGGGATTTGATATTTAGAAAAGAGCTTGCACTGAACGAGTATGGAATAGGAGCGCTGGATTATCCGCTGGCCTACGTCCTTCCCTTCGGTGCGTACAAGCTCAACGCTACGATCGCCGATAGCACAGCGTCCACGATCTTCGTTGTGAAGCGCTATGTCCTTCCAAAGTTCGACATGCAGCTCCTCGGTATGAAGGGATGGTACAAGGTGGATGAGAGGATAGAGGGTGCGGTGGCTGCGCGCTACCTCTTCGGCAGGGAGGTCCAGGGCAATGCTGAGATCACAGCCAAGGTGTACAGGGGTGTGTGGGAGCAGATAGGCTGCTCAAGGGGCGCGCTGTCGAACGGTGCATACCCATTCAGCTTCGATCCTGTAGGGTACGCGGTGGGCATCCCTGTGACTGGGGGGATGGGGTACCTGGAGCTGAATGTGAGTGTGACGGACACAAGCGGGCACTCGGAGCAGCGCAGCACCCTTGTCCCTCTTGCAGCGGGGGATGTCATAATCACCGTGCTCGCGGAAGGGAACATGGAGGGCACAGCATCGAACTACGTATTCCTGGCAAGAAGACCTGACGGCACGCCTGTCGAGGGCGCAGTGGTGGAGGTACAGCTTGACTACGGCGATGCAGAGACGTTTGTCACGAACGAGCGCGGCGTGGCAGAGGCGAGCTTCGATTATCATGGGGAGCAGCGGCTCACATACAAGGTGCGCGAGGGTGCGACGACCCATGAGGAGGGCTACATCGACCTGAAGAGCCGCATGCGCAACCTCAAGGTGATCCCGGACAAGAGGCGCTACGAGATCGGCGAGGAGATGAGGTGCGAGATCAGATACCAAGGGGATGCGCTCACCACCACAGCGTACTATGAGGTGCTGGCTAGAGGGTTCGTGGTGCACTCCGGCAGGACCGCGCTCTCTGAGGGGAGAGGGCTGGTAATGCTGACTGCCAGCCATGCCATGGCTCCGGTCGCCGAGGTGCGGGTGTACAAAATCGCTCCTGACCTTAGTGTGCTCTCAGACAGCACAGTCATATCGGTGGGAGAGATAGAAACGCTGAACCTCAGCATCTCATCGAGCCAAGGGGTGTACAAGCCCAGGGACACTGCGAAGATAGACTTTCAGGTCACCAAGGACGGGGAACCGATCCATGCTGCGATAGGCGTCTCAGGGGTGGATGCTGCTGTCTTCGAGCTGGCTGAGCGCATGACAGGGTTCGAGGCGCTGTTCTTCGACCTCGAGGCAGAGTTTCTGCAGCCCAGGTACCAGATATGCGACTATGTGTATGGCGGAGCAGAGAGGCTGAGCACAGACTCAAAGAACCAGAGTGTGGTGGATATCTATACTGATAAAGGGTTGGGGATGGAGAGTTCCTGGCATACGCTATTGGCGAACGCCGGAAGAATAGAGAGCGATGCAGTGGGGATCTTCACCAGCGCGCTCCTGATCCTGGCAGGCATGGGCTTGATCCTCCTCCTGTTCATGGCAGCGAGGTACAAGGCTGCAAGGGCGGTGATTGCCGCGCTGTTCATGATCGGGCTCACTCTGGGGCTCGCACTGGCGCTGTATGTGAGCACGAGCAGCTACATGGCTGGCAGCAGTGCAGGCGGTGGTGCACCTGGTGGGAATCGCACAGCAGAAGCTTCACCACCATCACCAATTGTGTTCGATCAGGACTCCATGAATGCCGAATACAGCACCTATCTGCCACAAGACGTGCAGATAACGATGCCGGAGATCGTCCGCCAGTATTTCCCAGAAACCTGGATATGGGAGCCTGCGCTGATCACAGATGAAAACGGGCGTGCATCTCTTCAGATCTCTGTGCCGGACTCGATCACGACATGGGAGATTGCAGCCTTGGCTACTTCCATGGACGGCTCCGTTGGCTCGGCAAGGCAGAACATCACGGTCTTCCAGGAGTTCTTCGTTGAACCTGATATCCCAGTGAGCGCAGTGCGGAACGACGAGTTTCCACTGAGGATCATGGTGTACAATTATCTGGAGGGCGAGATGAACGTCACCGTCGTGCTCATGGACGCGGAGTGGTTCGAGGCGCTGGACGGCACCACCCGTGATCTGATGGTAGGCGGCGGCTCCGTGAGCAGCACCACGTTTACCATCAAGCCGACGCAGGTGGGGACGCACAACCTCACGGTTCTGGCTGGGAACATGGAAACCAGCGATATGGTGGTGCGCGAGATGAGGATCGATCCTGATGGGAAGGAGCGGAGATGGACGCTCAACGCCATTCTTGAGAACGAGGATGATGCCACGCTCTCGCTTGCCGCCTCCCCTGTCGTGATCCCGGGGAGCCAGAGCGCGGTTCTCAGGCTGGAGGCTGGGATCGAGGCACTCACCCTCGACTGCGCTGCTGACTACATTCAGTTCGTGAGCGGGTGCGGGGAGCAGTCCACGTCCAGGCTGTCGGTGGACATCGCAGCGTACAGGAACCTGCTCATCTCTGGTGTCGCAGATGAGAAGATGGCAGAATATGAAATGATCATTACCCAGGGGATCCAGCACGAGCTCATCTACCTGATGAAACCCATAGAAGCCCCAGGGAGAGCGATATGCTGGCATGTCGGAGAGCCCGCAGACCTCTGGCTCACTGCATGGGCGCTGTTCGCATTCCAGGACCTGAAGATCGCTGGATTCGCGATCGATAGTGCGATCATCTCCGACCTCCAGGAATATGTGGTGAGCCAGCAGTCGAGCGATGGACACTTCGAGCTCCCTGACGTGGGGCACTGGTCCATCAACAGCGAGTTGCTGGGAAAGGACGTGGCAGCCACCTCGTATATCGTGAGGGCGATGTTGTATTCTGAGTATCCTTCATCCAACCATGCGGTGCAGCAGGCTGTGGAATACATAGGCTCCCACCTCCCAGAGGCATCAGGATCAGCATACACCCTGGCGCTCACCATCCTCTCCCTCAGGATGGCTGGGTGGGATGAGGCAGCGCTAGCCCCGCTCGCAGAGGATCTCTCCGCGCTTGGGCACAGAGATCCCGAGAACGGCACAGTCCACTGGGAGCTGGGAGCATCCTCGCAAGATTGGAGGTGCACCACAGCCACGGAGACCACAGCATACGCAGCGATGGCGCTCTGGGGGATGAACGGGCACGAGGCAGATGCCAGGGGAGCAGTGAAATACCTCCTCCTCACCAGGAGCGGCGGGTGCTTCGGTTCCACACACGACACAGCGGTTGCATTCCAGGCGCTCAACACTCTGGGCACTCAGGAGGTCGAGTGGATCTGCGTGGAGATCACCAGCAGAGGCGCAGTGGTGGCGAACGAGAGCATCAGCCCTAACAACAGCGACATCCCAAGAACGATTGACCTCACGGGATGGATAGACCCAACTGGGATTGCGGTGGAAGCTAAGAGCTGGGGTGCTGGGAGCATAATCATGCAGATGGTGTATGTGGAGAGCGTGCCCTGGTCTGAGGTGAGCCCGGATGAGGAAGAGCTCAGCCTCACAGTGACCTACGATGCCACGAGCGTTCAGGTGGAGGACATGATCGCATGTCATGTGACCCTTAGGTACAACGGGGCTGCACCAGTGCTAAAGATGGTCCTGATCGACCTGCGCTGCCCCGTGGGCTTCTCCTTCGTGACCGAGGACTTCGATGCCCTGCTTGAAAACGGCACGATCAACCAGTACGAGATCAGGGACAGGCAGGCAGTCGTTTACGTGGACGATGTCGAGCATGGAGTAGCGCTCATCATCACCTACCGCATAAAGGCAGATATGCCGATCAGGGGGGTGGTCCAGGGCGTTCGAGCATACGACATGTACAACCCGGACCTGGAAGCCACCCTGCCTCCCGTGAACTTCACCTCCCTCAATCCCCCAGAAAGATAATTAAGGAGCGATGGGAATGGGCTGAGTGAGGCTCATGGCGAGAAGGCGCGCAGCCACGCTGAAGGAGCGGATACTCCTGCATCTGCTGGATAACCTGAGGTTCGCAGAGGGCGCGGAGTTTCCCACGAGGCTAACGCAGCGCGGGATCGCGTCCCACCTCGCTACCCCAAGGAGCCACGCGGCTATAGCCCTGGGAAGCCTGATCGAGGAAGGGTTGGTGGATTACAGGAAGGTGAGGGTCCGCGGGGAGAGGCGCAGGATGAAGGGCTACTTTCTAACGCCCGAGGGAATTAACGATGCAAGGAGGCTGAGCGAGCACTTCCTAACTCAAAAGGTCAAGAGTGCAGGTGGGACATCGAGCCTGGGGGATATCTTCAGCATCTCGCCGGGAGCATCCCTTGCTCAGATCCTTGGGTCGGTCGATCAGGACTGGGTCCTAGAAAAAGGATATGGGGATCTGCAGCCCGCAGACAACTCAGAGGCTGAGGCTGTAGGGATGGACACCCAGCACACCCACCAGCACTGGACCGAAGCCTTGCAGGGCGCTGAGGGGGTCGTGTGCCCTGTGTGCGGAACTAGCCTATCGAGCGCCGGAAGCCAGTATTTCAGCTATTCGAGGAGGATTGAGACGCTGGGCTGTGCACGATGCGGCTTGGAGATCGTTATTCATAGCGAGCCTCATGAAGTGCCTGTGCCCGACTCTGCTCTCCCATCCCATGATGCGAAGGGGCGTGTGGCTCTCCCCCTCCTTACCGGGCTGATATTGTTCTTAGCCCCCCTGATCGCCCTCCTCCTCATGAACGATGCGAGCGTGGGACGCTTCTTCTGCCTAGCTATACCCTGGACGCAGATATTGGGGGGACTGCTGATCGCCCTTGGAATGCTCAGAGCCAGACCCTACCCAGGCATGGTGGAGTGGGGCACCCTCCTATGCGGCGCTGCAGGGCTCTTCGGCATCGGCTTCTCTCTCGGAGCACGAGCGGGGGCAATAGGACTGAGTGAGATGCTCTCCCTCATCGCCCTCCTTATAGTATTCTCGATCACGCTTCTCTTCACCCTGCGGGACCCTAAATTCCACGGGCTCCTCCTCTCCCACATCTCCGGGGCGATCATCCCTCTCAGCATAGTGTTCGGCGCTGTCCATGGGACACCTCTCAGCATCCATCCTATCACAGCTGCACTGCTGGGCATGGTGGGGATATCGTACGCCATCGCCGGCGGGCTGAGAGCCGGATTTGATAGGAAAGCAGTGGGAGATCTTTGTCTTTTCCTCTCAGGCGTGGGGATCGTCGGGCTTGCTGTCCTTCTATATTCACGTGACGCACTCAGCCATGTACAGTCGAGTGCGGCGCTTGCGTGGATCACACTCGGCATCGCCCTGTGTGCGGCAGGTGTGCTGGCTGAACGCATGAAGAGGCTGAGGGACGCATTGTGGCGGGCACTGCCCTTCGCAGCTGGCGTAGCCTTCATCGGGTTTGGGACGATCATGCTGATGATGGGGCTGTACCTGGAGGGCTTGATAGAGTGCTTAATAGGGCTTCCCCTATCTGCCTATGGGCTGAGGGAGAGCATGCCGAACCTTCTCCCAGTAAGTCTGGGCACCGCAGCCTACGTGCTTTCCCTCGAGATGCTCACCTACGCTGCCATCTTCTGGTGATACGCGAAGGTGATCAGAACCCAGCTCCCTGATATTGATACAAAGATCCTCTCGAAGATGACAGCGTCTCCAGCCCCGAGCCATCCTGTCCATGGATGCTGCGCATCCGATGCGTCGATCTCTTCCCAGGTGTAGTTCGTGCCCTTGGGCTCCCAGAGATGCACTTCTGCAATGTATGACGCGCTGGCGATCCTTGCACCGCAGCGCAGGCGCACCACACCCATGCTGAGGTTCAGATAGACAGGCTCACCACCCACAGACGAGGGCAGGCAGTACATCCCACCCTCTCCTATGCTCATCATTGCCTCGCTCTCACCGCCCAGCGAGCCAAAGGAGTCGATCCAGTTGGCTGCCATCTCCGCATGGCGCCGAACCTCGTCATCGAGGGCGGACTCGCGCTGCAGAGCCATAAACCCAGCAACCGAGGACACGAGGATGAGCACAGCGATGCTTATCGCGACCTTCGAGGAAAGCCAGTCTATCACTCCTGCCTCACCTCCAACAGCGCTTCCAGCGGCATCCTCAGCACTTCCATAGCCAGCGCGCGCTCCGTCTCCTTGCTCATCTCCCTCAGAAATCGGCGGTGCACCTCTGCTCTCAACGCGATGTGAGCTCTCCTTTGGGGAGTGTGGAACTCTCCACTCGGCATATCAGCACTCAGCACCGCGATGTTCCCCTTCCCCAGCGTGCAGGAGGTCGAGACCTGCACACCGTCCGCCATGCAGGAGAGAGGGGGTCGCGTCCCGCAGAACAGCCGCGCCCTGAGCCTGCCTTCGCCCAGCACAGCGCGCGCAGCCTCCCCCATCCTGTAGCCCACAGCAACGTATGGTCCTAAGTGTCCGTGAAATTCCTCCAATCTCTGCGCAATCTCCTCGGGCGTCATGCACCCCCCTAACCCTAAAAAGGATAAAACAGTTGCCCGGACCCGGGACCCTTGGGACACCAGCGCTCATCGCTCATAAAACATACACACAGCGATAAGTCACCGAGGGGGAGCCGAAGGTCAGGAAACATATACCAAGCGATAACTGACCGAGGCACAGACGCATCCCAATCAACCTCCCAGTAATCTGGATGCGTCGTATGGATTTATCCTCGTTCCCAGCACTATCACAGAAGGACTTGGAGACCGAGGAATGTAGAAGCGTCTTTCGTCCTTCCGAGGGTCGCACGCGAGCAGTAACCCAGCAACCTATCAGCAGCTCGCGTGCCCCACTCGGCGCGAATGCCAGCAACATAAATATAGAGCGCCGAGGGGGAGATTCGAACTCCCGCGGTGCAGCGCACCAGTGGCTGACCAGTCCTGCCCAGGGCACAGCCCCGGCGATCTCGAGGCCACCGCCTTGAACCGGGCTTAGCTACCTCGGCACTTAGTATATAGATTGTTCATATTCGTGCCGACTGAGAGTATCCGAGGTAACTGTGCTGCGTATATAAATTCAATCGTTCCCTCGGACTGCGCCGAAAGGTGTTCTATGAATGCTTACAGACTCCTTTCGGCTGGGTCCAAGGTAACTGCGTTGCACATATACTCTTAATCGTTCCCCCGGACTGCGCCGAAAGGTGCTCGGTGTATGCTTACAGACTCCTTTCGGCTGGCTCGCAACATATGATTTTATAAGGTTCTGCTCGCTAACACTCTGGCCTTTAGGCCAGAGATACAGCGAGCCCACTTTCACCCACCCCTTCGGTGAAGGTATAAATACCCGGCATACGAGGTAGAGGTTGATGATGCGCTCC
>JBFMEL010000015.1:0-26647 GCA_040753455.1 Thermoplasmatota archaeon
GTTAATATTGGCTGTGAATGGAGGCTTAGCGAAGTCTCGAAAAAGCAAAGGATCTTGTTCGAGAAACTTGGCGTAGCGCTGCCGAGATCTCTCAAAAACCTCGTTACTAACAGGGCGGGAGTTTAGGTATGATAGGTGAAATGTAGGAAAAAACGCAAAGTGAAATCACGTAAAAATTGGCTATGCCAGTATCAAGATTTTTATGAAATCGCTTGTCGAACTCGGGTATCAACGAGGTGTGACGGATGACCAGACGCAGTGTGAGCGCGCATGCCGCGAACGACCACCATCCAAGACCCTATCAACGAGGTATGACAGAGGGCGCACGCACGAGTGATGAGGTGAGGGCTCAAGCGCACTCAAGGTATCTTGGCGCACTCCTCCAGACTGCGGGCGAGGAGCGCCTTGTTCGTGCGCTTCTGGCGCCCCAGAGTGTCGTAAGGAACGTCTCCGTAGTCATGACCTGGATAGACTGTGAGATGATCCTGGAGGGACTTGAGGCGCTGAAGGCTCTGAAAGATCTGGAGATCGCTGCCTCCGGGCAGGTCTGTCCTTCCGCAGTCGCCGATGAAGAGTGTATCGCCTGTGAGCAGTGCATCATTATTTACAAGGATGCAGAGGCTTCCCGGGGTGTGGCCAGGGGTGAGAATAAACCTCAGCCTCACGTCCCCCAATTGGATCTCCTCCCCCTCTGAGACCAGGATCTCCACCCCTTCTATGTGTCTACCGTCCGCCTCCGACGCCACCACCCTGCATCCCGTAGCTCTCTTCAGTGCCTGGTTAGAGCAGACGTGATCGGCGTGGTGATGGGTGTTGATTACGTAGAGAAGTGTAAGAGCCTCAGCGCTGATGATCTCCAGCACCTTTGCGGCATCCCAGCTCGGGTCCACAGCGGCTGCCTTCCTGGTGCGCCCGCAGTAGATGAGATAGCTGAAGTTGTCAACCCCTGTGCGCAGCTGTAGAACAGGCATGGTGGAGGAAGTGGGGTGTGCATCTTAATCTTTTCTGCGTCCCATCTTGGAATGAGCTTCGAGAGCATTACCATTGCTGGTTCAAACCCGAGTTTACGAGATAACCCATTTTCCTTCTCAAATTGGTATTACCTCTATACCCCTCTGCGATGGGCGCTCTCCTCAAGAGGCTCAGGTATGGGGTGTTTCGTGAAGGAGTGATTTTTTTCAGGTGGGTAATACCAAAATCGCAATACTGGCTCGAAATAAGTCGTAAGGGCGGGTCAAAATGGAGCATACGATGCCTGCATGGCGGATAGCATTGTGCCCAGGATGTCTACCCCAAGCGCTTGATGTATCAGGCAGGAGGGGTTGATGCTCCTTTTGAAGCACCATGCTCGATGAGGAGCGCACGCGCCTGCTCAGCCGCCCGTGTGCTGCCCGCCCTCTCGAGCAATGCGACCGCCTTTTCCAGATATCGAGTGGAGAGGGAGTGGTCGCGCCTCTTCCACTCCTTGGCGGCTGCGAAGTATGCCATGCCCAAGGACCTGGGATCTTTCAGCCCTTCTGACAGGGAGAACGCCTCTTTAAAAAGTTGTTCGGCTGTTGCCCAGTCCCCCCTTCCGGCAGCGAGCCTGGCCTTGGTCACGGAGAGGTCCGCGCGCAACTCCAGGAATCCATGTTGTTGAGCGACTTTCCACGCAGTTGTAGCATGAGCCTCGGCATCCTCGATATCTCCTATGCTGCACAGCGCCTCTGCCAGGTTCGTGCGCGCACGTGCAGCGCCTCGCACGTCCCCCACACGCTCCGTTATTTCTAATTTGTGGGCGAACTGCTCTGCCGCCCTCGAGTAATCTCCCTCGTCCAGAAAGAGCATGCCCAGGCTGTGATAAGAGATCGCCACGCCAACCAAGTCCCCGATCCTTGCCTTGACCTCTAAGCTGCGCTTGTGCGCCTCGATCGCCTCTGCCGTGTTCCCGATCCGGCTGTAGGTAATCCCCAGGTTGTTGAGCGCTGACGCCATCCCTTTAAGATCCCCGAGCTTCCTCTTCAGTCTCACAGCCTCTTTGAGGGATTCCAATGATTTTGCCTGATCGCCCTGGATGCTGTATGCTGCGCCCATGTTGTACAGTATCGTGGAGCGTCCAAAGTCATCTCCTAAGGCATCGTACGTTCTTAGAGCGCTCTGCCAGTATTCGAGCGCCTTATTCACGTCCCCTGCATGAAAGCAGGCGCCCCCTGCCCATCTGTAAGCTTCAGCTACATCCTTCTGAGAGTCGGCTGCCTCTGCAGCCTCCAGATACTGGAGGTGCATTACCAAACCCTCTCGCGGGTCTTCCTTGACGATCAGGCTTCCGAGCCCGTTTCGAGCTCTTGCCAGAAGGAGCGGGGAATCCCTCAGGAGCTCTATCGAGCTATCGTAAGCCGCCTTGGCATTTTCATACTCCCCCATCTTCTGATGTAACCGACCTATGTGCATCAACGCCTCTCCCATCGCTTGTGAGGGGGCGTCCTCCATGCCCACAATCTTTGAATAGGCATCGATCGCCCCCCTGAAATTTCCATCGATTTCCATCGCGCTCCCCCACCTGCTCAGCGTTTCGATGTATTGGGGATGACCGCCCGTGCGCTCCATCATCTCCACAGCCCAAGAAAAGAGCCTTGCCGCCTCTGAGAAGGCATACCCGGACTCTGCGATTTCGCCAGCCCTCATGCAGTAGCCTATACCCTCTTCCGGCAGATGCCCTTCTGTGAAGTGTCGCGCTAAGGAGAATACAGCCTCCTCCTCTTCTCCAGGATGGGTGCTCAGGATAGCGCGTGCGGCAGCCCTGTGCCACGCCACCATCCTCAGTGCCCCCATTCCGGCAAGTATGGTTTCTCTCAAGCCTGGCTTTGATAACCTGTATGTAACATCGGTCCGGGCGATATACCCTGCTCTCACACACCCCTCCAGAGCTTGGGCGGGTAGCGGGTCAATGCTTTTTAGACCGCCTAGGAGCACCTCTTCTTCGATAGGCTCGTCTAACACAGATGCAAACTCCAGCACAGAAAGCATTGTTAGGGGCAAGGATTCCATACTCCTCCGCATGGTCTCCGGGACAGCGATGCTGCCCAATCCTTTCCTTCCCTTAATAACCCAGAGACCCGCCTCAAGACTCAGGCGTCCATCTGCTTGTAGCATCTCTACGAACGCCATCACATGTTGCGGCCTTCCACCGGATGCACTGTATATCTCCTCCACCAGCCCTTCTGACAACTCTCCCCCTTCCAACACCTTGCTCAGAAGCGAGCGCACTGCACTCTTTGAGAGCTCCGAAAGGCGCATGCGGCTGAGGCGCCCCTCGCGCTCCAGTGAACCAAGGATCTGCTCGAGATCCTCCTCCAATCCTTCAGTCCTGGCTGTGAGCACGAGAAGGAGTTGTAGGTCCCTTGTTCCTCTGGCCAGATATCTAATAGCACTCTGGGATGTCCTGTCCGCCTCTTGAATGTCCTCTATAACCAGCAGGGTCGGATGCTGGGAGGCATAGGCGCTCACAGCGCTTCTGAACCATTCGAATCTCAGATTCTGCTGCGCAATCGCTGCCTCGCCCTCGAGCCTTGGCTTAGGGTAGCGCGCAGACATCAGCCCTTCCACCACCTCTTCCACTCCGGTGAGACGCGAGAGGTCTCCGTCCCAGGACTCTAGGAGTGCCCTGTGCTCGGTTTCCACCCTGTGGAGGGCTGTGCTGATATCGCTCCGCATCGAAGAGTGCTCGCCCCTGCTCACTACAGCAGCGATGAACGTGAACTCCCCGTGTTCGATCAGTATCTGGAGCCCTTTATATGAAAGCTTGTCCAACCCCCCTTTGCGCTCTCTATCCCCAAAGGAGTCACGCACAAAGTCCTGCACTGCGGAGAGCATTGAGCCCAAGATGTCCTCGTCTACTGCGCTGCTGCCGGAGCCGCTGTGATATATCAGCAAGCCGTTCTTTGAAAGGAGGAAGACCTCATCGAAGAGCGTCCATTCTGCGGGCGGCTGTCCTGCCCCTAAGTGCAAAGCGATCTGAACAAGTGCTGACATCGGGCCCCTAAAACCAGAGGCTCGGAAGGATCTGTGGATAGCCTTCCAGCCCTCTCCGCTCATCCGCTCGATAAATGCTACTAATAGCGCGCTCTTTCCGATGCCAGCGGGCCCCTCGATCAATACTGCTGGGCAAGCCCTGTCCAGGGCATTCTTTGCAAGCCCGGTGAGATGCTCGATCTCAGCATCACGACCATAGAGTATAGCACTCACCGATAACACCCCCATAGGATTGTTACAGAAGGTGGGGGTGGAACGGCATGTGGGAAAACGCGCTCACCAGTTCACTGTCCACGTAGCATCTGAGGATACATAGACCCAGTAGCCTTCTCCCCTTCTCAAGACATAGGTGCTCGCAAGGACCTTTGTGCCGTATGCTGATGAGGGATCAAACCCCTCCACGAAGGTGGCGCCCGTATCCGCCATCAAGTTGCCTACGGTGTAAGTGGAGTCGTCATCCGCAGGATAGCCTACCATGTTCCATCCTGTGGTCAGAGGGATCGTGGTGGCTGTAGGTTGGGTACCGGTCACCGTGAGATTTCCGTCCCCCTTGCTCGTGATGCGGACCCAGATAGCCATCGTGTGATCTATGTTTAGGAGGTCATTCAGCTGACTGTTCCAGCCTGTGTAATACTGTTTCCACCTTGCTCCTGCAGGTGCAGCGGCATCGTACCAGAGCGCCCTGTCCCATGTGGTGCTGCCGTCCCCAGCACTGTCGCTCAGCACCGCGGTGACGGAGGTGTCTGCCTGCACAGTAGGCACTGAGAACAAGTTCCATCCCAGGGTAACTGGAATGTCATCATCCACAGGGGGGTTGTAGTTGATCTCCCACTCGTCCACAGCCTTCGCTGGACTGCTCCAATTCACCTCGTCCCAGACCACCTGGGCGCGCCAGGCAGCATCCACGTAGCTGAACGCGACAGAGACATTACCAGCGTTCGCCGGCTCCCCCAGGGTATTTGCATCGGGCTTGGAGATGACGATGTCCTCGTACATCCCGGACCATGACTTGTAGTTCGTTATGTCCCAGTTTTCGGAGATATGCACCTCTTTAGATTTCCACTTGTTCTGGTCCTCTTCCACCCAGGCAACGTACGCATGCATATTGGGGGCTATGGATGCTGAGGGATCCGTTCCACTGTAGCCGTCCGGGAAACTTATTGCAAAGTCGCCCTCCTGGCCGAGCCACCACGTCCCTGGGTCGTCAGAGTATGAGTACAGTATCTCGGTTGGCGAAGCCTTACCAGCCGTAGGCTGCGCCCACACCACCATGAACACCTTGTTAGCCGCGGCAATCGAAGGAGGACCTGCGTGATAACCATCTGCCCTAACATAGCTGATCGGCTTCTCAGGCGTCCATGTGTCTGGGTCCCCGACCTTCCCGGAAAATATGGCGAAGATCTCCAGGGTGGCGACGCTGGTCTCGTTCTGTGTCCAGGCAACGGTGATTAGTTCCCCTGCGTCTCCAGTGGCTGCGATGACAGGAGAGATGGCGAACTCCTTGCTCAGGGGATCGCTGATGACCCTGTCAACCTCCACTCCTGTCCAAGTGTCCCCACCGTTGAAGGAGCGCGAGTAGTACACCTCTTGCGTTTCGCCCTTGGAATCCTGCTGCGCCCAGACCACATGCAGGATCACGCTCCCGGTTCCCTTGTCGTTGCTCACGGCAATGGCTGGGCTATCTGGTATCGTTCCGTCCGAGCCATTGCCTGCCCTGTAGCTCACTAGGATGTCCCCCACGACCCCTGATGTCCATGTCCTTCCATTGTCCTTGGAGCGCGTGTAGTGTATCTCCCATGTGCTATCGGAGTACATCTCCCGCCAGACCACATGTATGTAGCCGAACATATCCACCGCTATCGCAGGGTCGAGGGCATCGCCAGGCACAGGTCCGGCTAGAGGGACGGGACTCTCTGCAGCCCTTATTATTCCTGTCTGGCTGATGATCCTGTCCCCCTCGGCAGGCTCGTCGTTGCTCCACTCCCTTCCTCCGCTCTTTCCCCAGGACATCGAGTAGTGAATCTCATGCAGGTGCGGAATGTAGGGATCTGTCTCGTTCTGCTCGCCCCAGACAGCGTGGATGGAGCCATCCCATGCAGGATCCACCGAGCCCAATGGGGTCGCTGCTACTGAGGGACAGTTTGCATTCCAGTCGTCATCATAACTGATAAGGAAATCGTTCCCCACCCAGGCAAGCGGCGCCGGCGGTGCGGGTATGCTTGTGGTACTTTCCCCAGGAGACCCTTCGAACGTATCGAGCGTAATAGCCTGCTCTGGGGTTCTCAGGATCGAGGGCGATGCAGCGATCCATGGGACGGCGATCAAAGCGATCACTAGCCCCACTGCTGCGTTCCCTGCGAGTCTGTTCATCGTTATCAGATAACGTTCTCCCACTATATATTAATTTCGAGGGTTGTGTGGAAAATAATGACGGGACTGCCCTGCGAGCGTGCGCACTGCAGAGATGCTGTTACATAGGATGCCAACATCCGCGTGACGCAAACATTAAACAGGGGCGCGGTATTGCCCCTCGGTCGTATGAGTATCGCCAAGAGGAGAGCGCTGGTGAGCGTCCATGACAAGAGAGGGCTCGTGGACCTGGCTGTGGCTATGGCAGAGGCAGGGTATGATCTCATCTCCAGCGGGGGAACGCTTCGCGCGCTTCGGGAGGCTGGGATTGCCGCATCCCCTGTGGAGGATGTCACTGGATTCCCGGAGATGCTGGACGGCAGAGTGAAGACCCTTCATCCCAGGATACATGCCGGGATCCTGGCACGTGATACGAAAGAGCATCTTGCGCAGCTGCGGGAGCACGGTATCGAGACCTTCGATATCGTGGTGGTCAACCTCTATCCTTTCGAGGATGTGGTGTCTGACCGCGCGGTGCCGATGGAGGTCGCGGTGGAGCACATAGACATAGGCGGACCGGCGTTGATCCGCGCTGCTGCGAAGAACAGCGAGTGCGTGGCTGTGATCGTATCCCCAGAGCAGTATCCCATGATCATCGAGGAGCTGAAGCGCACTGGTGCGGTATCCCCGGAGAGCAGGCATAGGCTGGCGGTCGAGGCGTTCGAGCGCACTGCGGCGTACGATGCCGCGATATACTCCTTTTTTCACAGCAGGTACAAGCCCGAGACCAGGTTCCCCAGGACGCTGATCCCGGTGTTCCGCAAGGTCGAGGACCTGAGGTACGGCGAGAACCCCCATCAGGACGGGGCGCTCTACCGTGAGGCGAAGATCACCGAGGCATGCGTGGTGAGCGCCCGACAACTGCATGGAAAGCAGCTCTCGTACAACAACATCCTGGATGCGAACGATGCCCTGCAGCTCGTGCGCGAGTTCGACAGGCCTACAGCGGCTGCTGTAAAGCACACGAACCCGTGTGGAGTCGCATCTAGCGACGATATCCACGAGGCTTTCCGAAAAGCGATAGAGGCGGACCCGAAATCTGCTTACGGGGGGATACTCGCACTCAACAGACCCTGCACAGAGGAGATCGCCAGTGGACTGCGCAAGATCTTCCTGGAGGTGATCATCGCCCCCTCCTACGAGCCTGGGGCGCTGGATATCCTGAGAAAGAAGAAGAACCTCCGGATACTGGAGATCGGGGAGTTCGGAAATGCAGACCCAAGGAATACTGAGCTGCGAGGGATCGTGGGAGGGCTGTTGGTGCAGGACAGGAACCTCAAGCGCCTAGACCCCTCTGCGCTCAGAGTGGTGACGAAGCGCGCGCCCACACCTGAGGAGCTGCTCTCTTTAGAGTTTGGCTACAAGGTGGTCAAGCATGTCAAATCCAACTCGATCATACTCTCCAAGGGGGAGAGCACCGTGGGCATCGGTGCTGGGCAGATGAGCCGCGTGGACGCCGTGAAGATCGCGGTGATGAAATCCAACGGCAACTCCAGTGGTGCTGCGATGGTCTCCGACGCCTTTTTCCCCTTCAGGGATGGGATAGACGAGGCTGCCAAAGGTGGGATCACAGCTGTCGCGCATCCCGGCGGCTCGATCAGGGACCAGGAGGTCATAGATGCTGCAAACGCGCATGGCATGGCGATGGTCTTCACGGGGCTGAGGGAGTTCAAACACTAGGGGTATGCTTTATTGGGAGATTGATAAGAGATGCATCCCCCTAGAACCCCTGACGGCTGGGAGGATGCTGTGATTGCGGGGTATGCTTTATTGGGAGATTGATGAGAGATGCATCCCCCTAGGACCCCTGACGGCTGGAAGGTTGCTGTGATTGCGGGGTATGCTTTGCCTGGAGATAAATGAAAAACGCATCCCCCTAGAACCCCTGACGGCTGGAAGGTTGCTGTGATTGCGGGGTATGCTTTGCCTGGAGATAAATGAAAAACGCATCCCCCTAATGTTCAGTCACTCATTCTCGAACCGATGAGCGCCTGTACCACTGAGGGGTCTGCGAGTGTGGATATGTCTCCTATCTGGTCTTCCTGACCTGCGGCTATCTTGCGCAGGATGCGCCTCATGATCTTGCCTGAACGGGTCTTGGGAAGCCCCTCAGCCCAGTGTATCTTGTCCGGCGTGGCTATGGGTCCAATCTCCTTCCTCACGTGGTCTATCAGTTCCTTCTTCAGCGCATCGTACTTCTCGATCCCTGTCTTCAGCGTGACGAACGCGCAGATCCCCTGTCCCTTCAGGTCGTGAGGCATACCGACCACTGCGGTCTCTGCGACTGCTGGATGTGATGCCAGGGCATATTCTATCTCTGCAGTGCCTATCCTGTGCCCGGAGACGTTGATGACGTCATCCACCCTTCCGGTAATCCAGTAATATCCATCGGCATCCCTGCGCACCCCATCGCCTGTGAAGTAATAGCCTTTGTACATCTGGAAGTAGGTTTGCTTGAAGCGCTCTGGGTCGCCATAGAGCGTCCTGGCGATGCTGGGCCACGCGCTCTTGATGCACAGCACTCCTCCGCCCTCCCCCTTCACTTCTCTGCCCTTCTCGTCCAACACCACCGCCTCAACGCCGAAGAACGGAAAGGTGGCGGAGCCTGGTTTGAGCGGTGTTGCCCCTGGAAGTGGAGTGATGAGTATCCCACCGGTCTCTGTTTGCCACCAGGTGTCCACGATCGGGCATCTCCCCCTGCCCACGACATCGTAGTACCACATCCAAGCCTCAGGGTTGATAGGCTCTCCCACGCTGCCGAGGATGCGCAGGGAGGAGAGGTCATGATTCTTGACCCAGTGATCACCCTCCCTCATGCATGCGCGTATCGCTGTGGGTGCTGTGTAGAACTGCGTGACCTTGTGTTCGTCCACCACGTCCCAGAAGCGCCCGAAGGTGGGGTACGAGGGCACACCCTCGAAGATCACTGTAGTGGCGCAGTTCGCCAACGGTCCGTAGACGATGTAGCTGTGCCCAGTGACCCAGCCGATATCTGCGGTGCACCAGTATATGTCCCCTTCATGATAGTCGAAGACGTATTTGTGAGTCAGTGCTACATACACCAGATATCCTCCGGTGGTGTGCAGCACACCCTTCGGTCTGCCAGTGGAGCCGCTGGTGTACAGGATGAAGAGCGGGTCCTCCGCGTCCATCACCTCAGGCTCGCAGCCCTCTGGGGCGATAGCCATCTCCTCGTGCCACCACACGTCCCTGCCCTTCACCATCCCGACATCCAGGTCTGGCACCCTCCTGACAACGATGCAGTGCTTCACGAACTCCAAATCCTTGATAGCGATGTCGCAGTTCGCTTTCATAGGCACGCACTTGTTCGCCCTCATTCCTCCGTTGGCTACGACAACCACCCTTGACCTGCAGTCCATGATCCTCCCCCTCAGGGACTCGGCGCTGAAGCCGCCGAAGACCACGCTGTGCACAGCGCCTATCCTAGCGCATGCCAGCATAGCTATCGGGAGCTCGGGGATCATCGGCATGTAGATAGTGACTGTATCCCCTTTCTTCACTCCATGCCTCTTCAGCACATTGGCGAATCTGCACACTTCCGTGTATAATTCCCTGTATGTAATCCTCTTGCCCTCATCCGGTTCGTTACCCCCCCAGATGATTGCGGTCCTGTCCCCCATTCCTGCCTTCAGGTGCCTGTCCAGGCAGTTGTAGGAGGCGTTGAGCTTTCCACCTTCGAACCACTTAATCTCCCCTGTTGAAAAGTCGAACTCCCTCACCTTATTCCATTTCTTGTACCACGTCAGGATCGCTGCCTGCTCGCCCCAGAACCCCTCGGGATCCTCGATCGACTCTCTATACACCCTGCTGTACTCCGACATCCCCTTGATGTGCGCGCTCTGGGCTATCTGCGCGGGGGGTGGGAACAAGCGCTCTTGTGAACTGTGCTCAACCATCTGCACGCCTCCGTATCCAGGCGATATTGGCTGGGCATATTTCACGCGATATTTAACGCTTTTTTGGTATGTCATAGCCAGTGACATGCCAAGGAGTGCCATCCCCTCTTCACAGGGGTTTCCCAGGGAACTCCGTAGATAATATTTAAATCATAGAAGGGGATTGGCTGTTGAGGATTGCCCATGAAGGACGGCTCGAAACTGCTGGGGTTCAACCCGCGCCGGGAGCTCAGTTTCAACCCGCGCCGGGAGATCGGCTTCGACCCGCGCCGCAGGCTCAGCTTCGATTCCAGCAGGCAGCTTCCTTTTGGACGGAGGGGTGTGGTGTTCAGGGGGTACGTCTGTCCGGTCTGTGGGGCGCTGGTGGACCCTGCAGCACTGATGTGCGACGAGTGCGGAGTGAAGTTCTCGGCGCGGGAGAGCGCTCCACCCGCCACTCAGCCTGTTTCTCCGCCCAAGGAAGGGAGGCAAAAGGGCAAGAGGATGCAGGACGGCTTCGCCTGTCCCGTATGCGCAACCACGCTCCCTGTGGGGATCAAGAACTGCCCGAAGTGCGGGGTGCTGTTCTCTACTGACAAGCATGTTGCGCCTCCCCCTGCCCGGATGGTGATGAGCTGCCCGAGATGCGGCATAAAAGTGGCTGCAGAGGGGGATTACTGCCCGAGATGCGGGGAGGCAATCTCCCCGAGGGCGCGCGCAGCCCATGTCAAGGTTCAGAAGCCTCAGCGGATGCATGAGCCCCCAGGGGTGCAGAGGTTGGGCGGTCCGGCGAAGGCGGTGCAGCGCCCGGTCACTGTATCGCTCGAGGAGTATCTGAGGAGGCAGAGAGAGAAGGAAGGAGGTGGCGTGTGATGTGGATAAGCCTGTACCTAGTGATAGCCATAATATGTGTGGTGATCCTGATCGTCATAGCCGCCCTCGGAGGGTTCGTGGGTGGAGACATGGGCATCGATCTCGGCCACGATGTGGATCTCGGCATGGATCATTTTGACGCTGGCTATGGGGACTTTGGGGGCGCTGGTATAAGCCCCTTGAGCCTGCCGCTCATCTTGGTCTTCGGGGCCAGCTTCGGCAGCTTCGGTGCCCTACTGGAGCTATTTGGGATGAACCCCCTTATCACACCGATACTCGCAGCCCTCATCAGCGTCGGTGTGGCTGCACTAGTTTACGTGGTGATGGTGAAGATCTTTGTCAAAAGCCAGGGGACGACGAGCGTTTCCCTCCCGATGCTCATAGGCAAGGAGGCGCTCGTGACTATCAGGGTCCAGCCCGACAGCGAAGGGCAGATCGCCGTGAACACCGAGGAGAGGGGCAGGGTTCCAATCCCTGCGGTATCTGAGGTGGATATCCCCACAGGAACGACGGTGAAGATCGTGGGCACGGTAGGACACATGGTGAAGGTCGAGAAGATGAAGAAGGAGGGATAGGGATGTTGACAGTGGATGCAGTGACTGCGGTAGCAGTCGGACTAATCGTCGTGCTAACGCTCTTTCTGATAGCGGTCATATACTCGTGGCGCTACAAGAAGGTGCCTCCGGACAGGGCGATGGTGGTATACGGCAGGAAGGCAAAAGCTCAGACGAGGGGCTTCCAGGTGATCTCGGGGGGCGCGAAGTTCATCGTGCCCATCATGGAGTCCTACGAGTTCCTGCCCCTGGACGTGCGCACTCTGGATGTGAACGTTCAGGACATCGTCACAGATGTGAGCAGGAGCGGTGCAAGGGTGAACATCAAGTCTGTGGCGCAGGTGAAGGTGTCCAGCGACACAGCGATTCTTGACACGGCTGCGGAGAACCTCCTGCACAAGACGGATGCGGCGATCAACGAGATCGCGCTCAAGACGCTGGAGGGGCACGTAAGAGGGGTCTGCGCCACGCTCACGATCGAGGAGATCAACAGCGATCGCGATGCGATCGCATCCAAGATCCAGAACATGGCTGGGAACGACCTGAAGAACATGGGGATCGAGATCCGCTCCTTCGTGATCAAGGAGATAGAGGACGAGCACGGGTATCTCGAAGCCCTGGGCATAAAGAGGACCGAGGAGGTCAAGCGCGATGCAAGGATCGGAAAGGCGGTCGCGAACAGAGAGGCAACGATCGCAGAGGCGAAGGCAGCGCAGGAAGGGGAGCAGGCGAACGCTCAGGCTGAAGCTCAAGTCGCTGTGTACCACAGGGACAGGGACATCACGCGCCAGCGCGCCGAAGCCGAGGTGGAGAGGGAGAGGGCGAACAGGGAGATAGCATTCTCCATCCAGGATGCGAAGCGAAGGCAGGAGCTCGTCGTAGAGCAGAGAACGATCGAGATCAGGGACAAGGAGAAGGGGATCGAGGTGCAGCAGAAGGAGGTGCTGCGCAGGGAGCAGGAGCAGATCGCGGAACAGGTGGTGCCTGCGAAAGCCAGGGCAGACGCCCTCGCTGCAGAGGCTGACGGCGTGAAGCGCAAGGAGATCACGCTCGCGGAGGGGGAGCGCCAGCGGTTGATCCTGGTGGCGGAGGGGGAGCGCGAGCGCCTCTCGCTGGTAGCCCATGGTCAAGCGGACAAGATCAGACAGGAAGGCACTGCCGAGGCAGATATCATCAGGCTCAAGGGCGAGGCTGAGGGTGCAGCGATCAAAGCCAAG
This sequence comes from Thermoplasmatota archaeon, assembly GCA_040753455.1. GTDB lineage: Archaea > Thermoplasmatota > Thermoplasmata > SG8-5 > JACRNV01 > JBFMEL01. The sequence continues at coordinate 12,961 of JBFMEL010000015.1, forward strand.
GGGCTGGCTGAGGCAGAGGCGATGCAGAAGAAGGCAGAGGCTTGGGAGCGCTATGGAAAAGCCGCTGTCACGCAGCTCATCGTGGACAAGCTGCCTGAGATCGTTGCCCAGGCTGCAATGCCGCTGCAGAACACCGAGAAGGTGATAATCATGGGCGGGCAGGGGCCCTCCCAGCTCGTCAGCAGCGTGGTGGATGTGGCTGCACAAGCACCTGCGCTCGTCAAAGCGCTCACCGGCATGAACATCGAGGACCTGGTGGCGAAGATCAAAGAGCTGATGAAGTGAGGATAGAGAGGGCTGTGGCTGCGCAGGGCGAGCCGCCCGAGGTGCTGCAGGAGGTATGGACCGTGGCAGCGTTCGCCAACGCGCTGATCAGAAACAGGGCGACCCAGCATCTCTCAAGGGAGGGGGAGAGGGATGAGGGGAGTACACTAGCAAAAGGTTTATGAACTGCCTCCCTCTGTAGGATCGTGCCTACACGAGTGAGTTCGGATGACAGACGTACCGACGCTTGAAGATCTCCTCGAACGCCTTAAGGAGAACGACAGCATCAGCGATGCAGTGCTGGTCAGCAGGAGCGGGATGCACATCGCAGGCACCGTGCCGAAGGGCGCTCACACAGAAACCTTCGTGGCGATGTCCGCCATCCTTTTAGGAGCTGCGGAGACCTCCACCTCCGAGCTCAAAGACACCCTAAAGTATGTGGTGATCGACCTGGTGAAGTCAAGGATATTGCTCACCGGGGTGTCGAGCCGCGCCCTGCTGGTGATGAGGACCGCTCAAGGATCGGACACCGAGAACATCCTGAAGACTGTGTCAGGCTACAGAAAAGCGATCGAAGACGCGCTTTAGAGCTGATCAACGGGAGTTAAGGTTATACTTTCCTTCGTATATCCACGCTCGGGACCCATGGACTTACCAGAGTTTCATACCCGGAAGCAGATGATTGATGTACTGTTGAAGGAGCAGGGCTGGATCGTTGGCGAGCGCAACAGTGCCATCATCGAGGTTGACACGAAGCAGTCCAACTTCCGCACCCAGGATTACAAAACTGTCTCTGAAACCCTCCGCAACGACCTAGACAGCCGGTACGTCGATTACTTGCTTCTGGGCAGACACGGAGGACCACTCGCTATAGTCGAAGCTAAGCGCACGTCGAAGGACCCTATTGCCACTGCACAGAAACAGGCCGAGGACTACGCCGACGACATCAAGAAGCAGCTCGGGCGGGATGTCTTCATCTTCATGTCCAACGGCTACGAGATATGGTTCTGGGACCGCGAGAGGTACCCACCGAGGCAAATCAAAGGGTTCTACGCCCGCGACGACATCGAGCGCCTTCGGTACCAGATCGGCAGTAGAAAAAGCTTGGCCGACATGGAGATTGACACGAGGATCGTGGACCGCACCAAGAGCATCGAGAACGTCAAGCGCGTTTTGGAGCACATAGAAAAAGGCCACAGGAAAGCACTTATCGTCATGGCCACCGGAACGGGCAAGACGCGGGTCGCCATGGCCCTGATAGATTGCCTAAGAAAAGCAAACTGGGTTCAGAGGGTGCTCTTCCTCGCTGACAGGAAGGCGCTCCGCGACCAAGCCTATAATGAGGGCTTCAAGGAGTTCTTCCCAGAAGCGACGAAAGGCAAGATATTCTCCGGCGTCTTCGAGAGGGACAAGGAGCTGTATGTCTCGACAATCCAGACGTTCATGGAATGTTACGACCAAAAGGACAAGGACGGTAAGAACCTCATCTCCCCCGGCGACTTCGACATGATAATCTCCGACGAAGCCCACCGCTCGATATACAACAAATGGCGCGAGGTCTTCACCTACCTTGACGCAATCCAGATCGGTTTGACTGCCACGCCCGCCGACATGATTGAGAAAAACACCTTCAGGTTCTTCAACTGCACCGAGGGCACACCGACGGCGCTCTACGATTACGAGGAAGCAGTCAAGGACGGCGTTCTCTGCGACTTCCGCAAGCACATCCTGGGGGCGAAGACACACTTCCAGATAAAGGGCGTCAAGAAGAAGGACCTCACCGACGAGATACTGGACGAGCTGATTGCGAAGGGCATCGATCCCGAGGACGTGAATTTCGAGGGCACCGCGCTGGAAAAACAAGTGGTCGTGACAGGCACGAGCGAGGCGATCGTGCGCGAATTCATGGAAAACTGCATGATGGACGGCTCCGGGACCCTGCCTGCCAAGACGATATTCTTCGCAATCTCGAAAAAACACGCGAAACGTCTCTGGGAGGCGTTCGAAAAGCTCTACCCAGAGTACAAGGGGAAGCTGACCAGGATAATCGTCTCAGAGGACTCTCGGGCTCAGGAGCTTATCGACGATTTCAAGAAGAAGAGTTTTCCGCGGGTGGCGATATCTGTTGACATGATGGACACCGGAATCGACGTGCCGGAGGTCTGCAACCTCGTCTTCGCCAAGCCGGTCTTCTCGCACATCAAGTTCTGGCAGATGATTGGAAGAGGCACTCGCTCGGACAATGTGTGCAAGCGCAGGGACTGGCTGCCGAACGCCAAGAAGGAATATTTCAAGATATTCGATTTCTGGGACAACTTCGAGTGGCACAAGATGCACCCAGCGGGGGACGAGGCACAGGCGATCACAGCGATAACGACCAGGATATTCCTCATCAGGCTGAAGCAGCTTGAGCTTGCCACGATAACGCCAGGCTGTAAGCTGGCTTCGTCCATCAGAGAGAAGGTCGTCCGCGATGTTTCTGCCCTGCCAAGGGGCTCGGTCCTCGTCCGCGAGAACCTTCGCGACGTGGAGAAGGCTCTGTCGCCCAAGCTCTGGGACAGCGTCGGCACCGACCCATTGAAGTTCATGAAGGAGAAGATGGCTCCGCTGATGCGCTACAAAGAGGATGTGGACGTGAACGCCGCCTCTTTCACGTTGAAAGCCGAGCGTCTGGGTTTGGCGATACTCGAAGAGAAAACTGACGAAATCCAACGCCTGAAAGCGGAGATCGGCGAGATGCTGGAATGCCTCCCCAGGACCCTTGACGCGGTCAGGGCAAAGGAGAAGCTGCTGGACATGGTGCTGACCAACAAATTCTGGGACGACGTGACCTACGAGGACAGCCAGATCCTTATTGATGAATTCTCTGCGCTCATGCGCTTCAAGACCGACGAGCCCCGCAAACCTATCGTGCTCGACATGGACGACATGATCCAGCAGCGCAAGATAATAGAGTTTGGCCCTGATCTCAAAGAGGAATACGTGGACAAGTACCGCGAGAAGGTCGAAAGGCGCATCAAGGAGCTAGCTGAGAGGGACCCAACGATGCGGAAGATAGGCTCCGGTGAGGCGCTGACCGAAAAGGACCTCAGGAGGCTCGAAGAGACCCTCAACAGCCCGGAGCTTTACATCACCGAGGAGAACCTGCGCAAGGTCTTCGACCAGAACAAGGGAACGCTCGTCCAGTTCATCAAGAACCTCCTTGGGCTCTATAAGTTCCCGGACCCCACCGAGAAGGTCAGGGACGCCTTCCAGACGTACGTCATCGAGAACAACAAGCAGTACAACGCTGACCAGCTCAACTTCATCCGCACAATCCAATCGGTCTTCGTGAGCAAGAGGCACATAGAGGTGGAGGACCTCTTTGATGCGCCGTTCACGAACTTTGGCACGAACTACCCAATTCCAGGATTTTCCATCGACGAGCTGAACGAGTTCGTGGAAATATGCGGGGAACTGGAGAAGGAGCTGTTCGCTGCTGGCGAAGGATGATTTTACATATCAGACGACAGGCTGTTGGTCAGTCTCGCTGGAGAAGATAAGTGTGTAATTATATACAGAAAGTGTATAATACTAGGAGTGCTATTACATACTTAGAGCGCAAAATGCACACTCGCAGGAGAAAGGCATGAAGTCGCTGACCTGGAAATACATCGCCGACATGAAGCTCGAAGTCGGCCAAGCCTCTGCGATGAGGGCCCTCGGGGAGTACATGGGGAGGCAGAACCTATTCAGCAAGCAGGCGCCGGAGATACTGGAGACGCTGAAGGACGTTGCCTGCGTGGAGTCCACCGAATCGTCCACGCGCCTGGAAGGCATCCATGTGAGGCACGAGAGGGTCAGGAACATCGTCCTCAAATCCGCGAAGCCAAAGGGGCGCTCGGAGGAGGAGGTCGCAGGCTACAAGGACGCCCTTGAGTACGTCCACCAGAACTGGGAGAAGCTCGAATTCGACACGAACACCATTCGTCTGTTGCATGGGACCATGTACAGGTACACCGGAGATACTGGTGGTTCGTGGAAGACCTCGAACAACGTCATAGTGGACAGGTATCCCGACGGGAGTGAGAGGGTGAGATTCAGACCGACGCCGTGGGCTGAGACCCCCAGTGCGATGGAGAAGCTGGTCGAGCTGTACAATGCGCGCCTGAACGAAGGCACGGACCCGCTGCTCCTGATACCGCTGACGGTGCTGGATTTTCTCTGTATCCACCCGTTCACGGACGGGAACGGGCGCGTGGCGCGGCTGATTACCTTGCTGTTGCTTTACAAAGCCGGGTACCACGTCGGGCGCTACATCAGCCTGGAGCGCGTCTTCGAGCAATCCGAGGAGACGTACTACGAAACGCTGGAGACATCCTCCGCGCGCTGGCACTCGGGGCGGCACGACGCCCTGCCGTGGACGAACTACTTCTGGGGCGTGCTGACCTACGCCTACAAGGAGTTCGAGGAGCGGGTTGCAGCGATGACGTCCGGGCGCGGCACGAAGACCGAACTGGTGACGCTGGCGATATCACGCTGGCTGGGCCCGTTCTCCATCGCCGACATCGAGCGCAAGTGCCCCAACGTCCCGCGCGACACCCTGCGCCACATCTTCCACGTGCTTCGCGACGAGGGGCGCATCCGTGCGCTGGGAAAGGGGAGAGGCGCCAAGTGGGAGAAGGTCAGGGGGAAGTGGTGATGGGAGAGAATCTGTCGAATGCAGATAAAATTATGCCACAAGTCGTGGCAGAAATCACTACCAGCCACGCTGAGAAATACGGCGACATAAAGGCGCCCGTATCCCAATCAATCGCCAACGGGAGCGGAACACAGCGCGTTCCAAATCGAGGGGATGGAACACGAGATTACTGGGAGGCCACGGTAGTGAGTGCTCCAATAGAAATAGTTACATGCACCCTCTACATTACGTTTATACACCAGGGACGAGATGAAGCGGACGATGGAGGCTATCTAGGATGAGGTTTGTTGAATCCGAAACCATGGAATTGAAGAAATCCACCTCTGAACTCAGGGAGGCTGTGCTCTCAATAGCATCCATGCTGAACAAACACCAAAGGGGCGATGTTTATTTCGGCATCTTGAAAAACGGCATAGTGGTCGGACAGCAAGTGAGCGAGAAGACAATAAGGGACGTTTCACAGGCAATCGCGAGCCATATCGAACCAAGGATTTTTCCAACCATATCCAAATTGGTTTTGGATGGTAAAGATTGCGTCCTCGTAAAATTTGAGGGGCGGGAAACCCCATATTTTGCTTACGGGCGAGCGTATATCCGTGTGGGTGACGAGGACAGGCAACTCAGCTCGAAAGAACTGGAAAATATGTTCCTTGAAAAAAACCGTGACAAACTAAGATGGGAAACGCAGATATGCTCGAAAGCCACACCGAACGACATAAGCTCGGAAAAGCTGATAGCCTTCCTGCGATTGTCTGGCTTGGAATACAAGAATGTCAAGAGCTCTTTAGTCAGGTTGAATTTAACTTCGAAGGGCAAGTTGCTCAACGCGGCCATCATTCTGTTCGGAAAGAAACCTGAACGGTTCTTCCCGAACGCGAAGCTGAGATGCGCCACCTTCGGGACGACCGACACGAGCGTGACAATCGACATGAAGGATTACGAAGGCGATTTGTTCAGCCTGATTCAAAAAGCCGAGGAATACATAATGGGGCACATAAACATGGGAATGAGGCTGGAAGGGCTTCGGAGAATCGACGTCCTGGAGATTGACAAAGACGCGTTGAGAGAGGCGGTAATCAACGCATTCTGCCACAGGGATTATTCCGAGTACGATTCCGTGAACATCGCCATATTCAAGGACCGGCTAGAGGTCAGGAGCCCGGGCGGCTTGTTCGGCGGCCTGACAATCGAGCAGATAATGAAAGAGAACGTTTCCAAAAGGCGGAACGAGCTGATCGCGGAGATATTCCACAGGGTGCACTTCGTCGAAAAATGGGGACGCGGGATAGAACTCATCCTGAGCAGGGAGCCAACGGCCGCGTTCAAAGAGATCGCCGGCATGTTCGTTTCTACGTTCCGAAGAAAAGGCGAGGAGGAAAGTAGGGAGAAAAGTAGGGAGAAAAGTAGGGAGAAGCTATTGCGCCTCATTGCCAAAGACCCAAGCATCACCATTCGCGACATGGCCGAACATCTCGGCCTGAGCGACGCTGGCATAGAAAAAATAATTAAAAAGCTGAAAGCCGAAGGCGCCCTGAGACGGATTGGCCCGGCGAAGGGCGGTCACTGGGAGCTGGTCGAATGAGGAAGCTGCCGGAGGGGTGGGAGTGGAGGCGGCTTGGGGATTCTGACGTATGCGAGATAAATCCCCCTAAAAGTGAAATATCTCAGTTACCACCTACGACAGAAATTTCATTCATTCCAATGTCTAGTATCTCAGAGCAAGGAACAATAATAAACTCCGAATGTAGAATAATTAGCGAGGTAATTAAGGGGTATACTTACTTTAAAAATAACGATGTAATATTCGCCAAAATAACACCCTGTATGGAGAACGGTAAAACTGCCATCGCGAAAAATTTGAGAAATGGCATTGGTTTCGGCTCAACAGAGTTCCATGTTATTCGACCAAAGAAATTAATTCTTGCAGATTGGATTCATTATTTTATTCGCCAAGATGTTATTAGGAAAGAAGCAAAGAAGAGTTTTACTGGCACGGCAGGTCAACAAAGAGTTCCTGCCTCTTTTCTTAACGATTTGAAAATCCCTCTCCCCCCTCTCCCTGTCCAGAAGCGCATCGTCGCCATCCTCGACAAGGCCGACGCCGCCCGGAGGCTCCCAGACCAGGCGGACAAGCTGCTGGACGAGCTGCTGAGGAGCGCCTTCCTAGAGATGTTCGGGGACCCAGTGAGGAATGAGAAAGGGTGGGAACTAATTCGATTGGAAGATGTTCTTTCAAATATTCCTGGCGCATTACAAAGTGGCCCATTTGGTACACATCTACATAGTTCAGATTTTATAGAAAATGGAGAAGTTTTGGCTGTAGGGATAGATAATATCCAGGAATCGGGATTTACACTCGGTAAGAATCGTCGGATATCAAGAGAAAAATACCAGGAATTATCAAAATTTCAACTTTATCCAGATGATGTACTGGTGTCGATTATGGGAACGGTTGGTAGAGTATGTGTCTTCCCTAAATTTAATTTTCAATCGATATGTACAAAGCATGTGTATAGGATAAATTTAAACAAGAAAAAAATCTTGCCAATAATTCTTGTATCTAATATGAAATATTCTAATAATATTTCTGGCCAACTAAAAAGGTCTATTAAAGGGCAAATTGTTGATGCTATTACTTCAAAGGATTTATTAAAATTAAAATTCCCGCTCCCGCCCTTCCCACTCCAGCAGAAATTCGCCTCCATCGTCCAGCAGACCGAGAAGCTACGGGAGCAGTTCGCCCAATCCAAGAAGGAGGCCGACGACCTTTTCGAGGCGCTGATGCAGAAAGCCTTTACAGGGGAGCTGGTCGCGTGAAGAAATCACAAAAATCAATAAAATCAAATATGTCGAATGATATTGCTGATTACCGTGATGACATGAGCAGGGCGCCAAAAGAGAATCCCTATTCGGCAGAGCACCCAGTTCACCCCTCCAAGTTCGCCGGCCGGCAAGAACAGCTGCGCGAGTTCGCTGACTTTATGCAGGACACCCTGGCCGGAAATTCGAAGAACATCTGCGTGCTCGGTGAGTGGGGCATCGGAAAGACGTCGCTACTTAGGAAAATGAAGGAAATCGCGGAAACCAATGGTTGCATAGTCGCCCTTATCGAATTGGACGAAACTCTAGACTCGTACGCATCGGTCCTTGAAACCATCACCGCCAACCTTGCAAAGGAAGCAAAAAACAGGAAAGGGCTGCCTGCAAAGATAGGGGAGGCTCTTGAGAATCTCACGCTCAGCGTGAATTACGGCCCGGTCGGAATTGCTGGCCCCAGGAATAAGGCCGAGAGGCCGAACATAGTCAGGTTCGAGGAAGACATCGAGTCGATACACGGAAAACTGAAAATACCCATGTTAATTATGCTGGACAATGTAGAATCCATAATCAATATCAAGGGCGCTCTTTTCTCACTCAGGAATGTCTTTCAGAAACTTCAGAGCATGGGCGGGGTCAGATGTATGCTCGTGCTTGCTGGCAGGGAAACTCTATTCAGGGACATTCGCAGCGTCTCAGAGCCCGTGGCAAGGTTCTTTTGGGGTGTTTCTCTCAAGCCGTTCAGCCTCGCCGACACTAAGGAGGCCATCGAAAAACCATTGGCTGGGACGAACATCGTTTTTGAGAGCAAAGTAATCGACAAAATCCACGCGGTCAGTGGAGGCCACCCATTCTTCATACAGGTTTTTGCTTATACGCTGTTCAAGCATAGAACTAGTAATTGTATCACAATGAGAGACTATGACGCTCAGTACCACGGCGTTATGAAATATCTGGGGTTCAGACTGTTCCAAAGCCTGTACCTCCTATTATCCGATAGAGAAAAACGTGTCGTGAACGCAATCGCAGGCCATGATGGCAATACGTTCACGAACCAGCAAATTAGTCGTCTAATAAATGTAAAGTCCCTGAACATGCACCTGAAAAACTTGAGCGAGAAGACCCCGCAGATACTCGTGAGAGAAGGCAGAGGAGAATACAGAATGTTTCATCCATTGTTCAAAGAGTATTTGAGAACCTTACAGAAAACATGGAGAGGAGGATAACGCTATGAGAACGACCCTCCTCCAGCAGAAATTCGCCTCCATCGTCCAGCGCGTCGAGGCGATGCGCGAGAAGGTCAAGCAATCGAAGCAAGAGACGGACGCGCTCTTCAACGCGCTGATGCAGAAAGCATTTACTGGGGAGCTGGTCGCATGACGAAGGATGTGGGGGTTCACAAGGAAATCAGGGAGGCTATCGTTCGACGATTGGTAGGGAAAGCCGTCGTTCACGATTCCCACACTGGCGGAGGTGATATCGCCATTTACAAGGGTGCGGCTGGCAGAGGCAAGGCGCTATCGTATCCAGATATTATCGTCAGCCATGGCGGTAAGGCGCTCATCGTCGAGATCGAGACAGGCAACAAGCCCAAGTTGTTGCTCGGTGATGCCGCTGCGAACTTCCATGCGACCATCGCGAGGAAGGGCGATGTCCCCATTGATATCTCGAAGAAGTCGTTGCTCATCGTCCTGCCTTCCCTCAAGATAGGAAAGAGGGGCTCTGGCAAACCTGAACAATTCTTGATTGTGGGCGAGATTATTAAGAGCCAATGGGGGGATGGGTTCTTGGGTATTGTGACAGAGCTGGAAGTTCACGCTGTTATAGACAAATGGTTGAAAGGAGGCAACTGACATGAGACTCGCGCCCGAACTCAAGAGCAAGATAGACGCCCTCTGGGAGAGGTTCTGGAGCGGCGGTTTGTCCAACCCGTTAACATCCATCGAGCAGATGAGCTACCTGATCTTCATGAAGCGCTTGGAGGATATGGACGTTGCTGAAGAAAAGCGCGCCCGAGCGACGAGGCAGCCCTTCGTCTCCATATTCCAGGGGAGGGAGGAGTGCCGGTGGACGGGATGGCGCCACATGCCCGCGGAGCAGATGCTGGAGCACGTCAGGGACAAGGTCTTCCCGTTCATCAAGAACGTTCACGATGGAGAAAAAACGCTCTTCTCGCAGAACATGAAGGACGCGGTCTTCCTCATCCCGAAGGCGTCGCTGTTAAAAGAGGCAGTATCGATCATCGACGAGCTGAACATCGAGGCGCAGAACCGCGACACGCAGGGGGACATCTACGAGTATCTCCTGAGCCAGCTCAAGACCGCGGGGAAGAACGGCCAGTTCCGCACCCCGAGGCACATCATCCGCATGATGGTCGCACTCGCAGACCCGGATGTTGGGGATAGAATATGCGATCCTGCCTGCGGCACTGCAGGATTTCTCATCAATGCTTACGAGCACATATTGCGTAAGTACACAAGTCCGGATCTGGCAAAGGAAGATGAGGAGGGGGCATTTTACAATTTAATAGGGGATAAGCTGCCCAAAGAACAGCACGCGAAACTGAAAAACGAATCGCTCTATGGCTTCGACTTCGATACCACGATGGTGCGCATCTCGCTGATGAACTGCGTTCTTCATGGCGTCTCGGGTGCGAGCATAGAGTATGCAGATACCCTTTCAAAACGCTATAATGAGGAGAACAAATATACGGTAGTTCTGGCCAACCCACCGTTCAAGGGAAGCATAGATAAGAGTGATATAAACGATATGCTGTCTCTTAAGACCACCAAGACCGAGCTTCTATTCGTCGAGCGTATGATGAGATTGCTTCAGATGGGTGGTAGGTGTGCGGTCATAGTTCCAGATGGCGTGTTGTTCGGTAGTTCAAACGCTCACAAAGGATTGAGAAAGTTGCTCCTTGAAACATGCCAACTAGAAGCGGTCATATCTATGCCGTCAGGGGTGTTCAAACCGTACGCGGGTGTTTCGACAGCGGTTTTGGTATTCACCAAAGGCGACAAGACAAAGCGCGTCTGGTTCTACGACATGGAATCAGATGGATACAGCTTGGATGACAAGCGCACATTCATAGACGGGAAAGGCGATATTCCAGACATAATCGCGCAGTTCAAGGCAAGGAATGCCAGGAACCCGCAGGACCGGAAAGCCAAGTGCTTCTTCGTGCCTGTTGATGAAATAATCCAGAATGATTGTGACCTCTCGATTTCCAAGTACAAGGAAATCGAATACGAGGAAGTAAAGTATGACCCGCCCAAAGTCATACTGGACAAGATCGAGGGAACCCAGAAGGATATCGGCACGCACATCAAGGAATTGAGGGAGCTGTTAGACCTCAATGCCCGTTAATTTAACTTCAGACCCTTTTGAGCCCTCTGCCGAGATACCGTGCGAGGCTGCTCATTCCTCGTGATAATGCCCGCCCCATGGATGCGTGGCGTCCGCCTGGTTCACACTGCCCCTTCATGATCGCCCGAAGCACGTCCTCCACAGAGCTGCAGTGCGGGAGGAACGTCCACGCATTCCCTATCTCGCCGAGGGTGTGAGCATCGCTCCCTCCCACGTATGGCTTGGAGATGTGACGAGCAAGCGAGATCGCACGCATGTTGTCCCTCCGCAGCGAGCGCCCGTTCAGCCCCTCGACCGCGTGCACATTGATCGCCCTGGCGATCTCTTCCCCCACCCCTGAGAAGAGCCTGTATGGGTGCGGCACGATCACCACGGCGCCTTGGGCGCGCGCGCGGTCGCAGGCTTCTGCTGCGCTGAGCCCCTGGGCAAGAGACTCCCTTACACCCAGCAGGACGAGGTGCCCTTCCCTGGTCGAGAGCTCGAGCCCTGGCACCACGATAATCCCTTCTGCTCTCACCACCTGGAGCGCGCCCTGAGCTGTGTTGTGGTCTGTGATCGCGAGCGCCCTCAGCCCCTGCCGCTGCGCTTGCCTCACCACCTCTCTAGGTGAGACTGTGCAGTCCTTGGAAAAGCTGGTATGCACATGGAGATCAGCCTTCATCCAATCCTCGCTCGCATGCTGATATCCCTTGCACTGGTTCATATTCGCGAGGGGAGAGAAAATCATCTGATCTTTGCCCCTGGGCTGACCGGGCGATCGAGCCTGAGGGAGACACCTCCAGCGCTCAATGGTACTGTCTCAGAGTCGTGCACCAGCACAGGGACGATATCCCCGCTGCCTCCATCGAGCGCGATTCCGCTCGGAGTGCGCACACCCACCCTTAAATCGTATCTTTGAAACTCCTGGAACGTGATCTTTGGCGCGGGCGCGCACCCGTCCACCATCGTGCCTAAGGGCACCTCTTCCGGCGCTGTGAGCAGGCTCACCCTCCCTCTGTCCTCTGCGGCGAGCAGCATCCCTTCTGAGATCACACCCCTGAGCTTTGCAGGCTCCAGGTTGCACAGCACAGCGATGCGCTTCCCCTCCATCTCCTCCTTCCTGTAGTGCGCCTTCAAGCCTGCGACGAGCTGCCTGCGTTCCTCCCCTATCAGCACCTGCAGCACGAGGAGCTTCTCGGCGTTCGGATGCTCCTCGACCTGCTCCACCCTGCCGATCCTGATCTCCAGAGCTTCCAGGGGAGAGGGCGCCTCAGCATACTCCACCTTCCTGAACACTGGTTCGGGTGCTGGCAACACCGTGCCCTCCTCGAGCCCTGAGAGAGCGTCCGCCCAGTGCACAGCCATGGATGATGGGTACCCCAGGGATCGCCATATGCGCTCGGCCCCTCCTGGAAGGTATGGATAGAGGACCACTGCGAGGGCTTTGACGAACCTCAGGCTCACGTAGAGCACTGTGCCGCATCTGTTTCTGTCCTCCTTGATCAGCGCCCACGGCGCTTTGGCATCGAAGTACCTGTTGCCCTCACGCGCAAGCTCGGTCACCAGCCTGATCCCGCGCTTGAACTCGCACCTCTCGATCGCTGCCGCGATCAAGCCCACGTGCTCCTCTATCCTATCTATGGCTGCCTTGTCCTCCCCGTCCATCTCTCCAGCATGGGGGATGATGCCAAAGTGCCTGTGCGTGAAGCTCAGCGTCCTGTGCACGAAGTTTCCAATGGCGTTGACGAGCTCATTGTTCGCCCTGGCTATAAAATCGTCGAGGATGAACTCTGCGTCGTGCAGCTCTGGCATCTGCACGGAAAGATAATACCTGAGGGGGTCCACCTCGAAGATGCTGAGAAACTCCTGCACCGTCATCCCCACTCCTCGACTCCTGGAAAACTTCTCAGTACCCCAGCGCAGGTACTCGTTCGCCGGCACATCGTAAGGCATGTTCAGTCCCCCGCAGCCCATGAGGATCGCAGGCCAGACAATCGTGTGGAAGGGGATGTTGTCCTTCGCAAGGAAGTAGTAGTGCCTGCATTTCGGGTCCTGCCAGAAACCCTTCCATGCCTCCGGGTCCCCCCGGGCTCTCGCCCATGCCACGGCAGCCGAGAGGTAGCCGATCACTGCCTCGAACCACACATACATGCTCTTTCCATCAAAGCCATCCACTGGCACGGGCACGCCCCATGTGAGGTCGCGGGTGATCGCCCTGTCCTTGAGCCCGGCAGCGAGAAAATTGCGCGTGAAGTTCATCACGTTGGGCTTGAACCTACCCTCCTTGCTCTCGATCCAGTTCATGAGCCTCTCCTGAAACGCGCTCAACCTGAGGAAGTAATGCTCTGTCCTTCTAATCTCGAAGGCAGAGGCGCAGTGGCTGCATCGCGGCTCCTGCAGCTCCTCGGGATCCAACATCCGCCCGCACTCATCGCACTGATCCCCCCTGGCTTCCTTGAAACCGCAGTGCGGGCATCTCCCCCTCACATATCTGTCAGGAAGGAACTTCGCGCACTTCGGGCAGTAGGGGCTCTGCATCTCTCCCTTGTAGATGTCCCCCTTGCTGAGAAGGTCTAG
>JBFMEL010000016.1:0-26322 GCA_040753455.1 Thermoplasmatota archaeon
GGCGGAGTACCAGGGTGCGGCAGAAGTGAAGATCAAGGAGAAGCCGCACAAGGAGGTGTACAAGGTGATTCCGAAGAGCGACATCGAAGGTGATGGCGTGATAGTGAAATTCATGTGCGAGCGCACTGGACTGCCGGCGACCTTCCTGGACGACCACACAGCAAGGCTTGGACCGTTCCGCGTGTCCATCGAGGGCGACATCGCAGGAGGCACAATCCCGCTCGAACTCTGGCCAAATCAAGATGAACCCAACTAAATTATCTTCTAGAAACTATCTCTCTCAAATCCTTTATCATATCCATTTCCAGTTGTTTATCATGGGCTTTCATCGCATAAGAGAGTGCAGAACGAATGTATTTCTCTGCTTCTGAGTATCGTTTCAGTTCAAGCAAGGATTCGCCCAAGAAAGCATCTGCCCTAGCAATATCCCTAGGATTGCCAATCTCTAGCGCAATTTTATGCCCTCTCTCTGCATAGCTTAATGCCTTATCTGGGGTGTTTTTCTTTCTACATAATAGTGAGAGATTCTGACAGATAGAAGCAATCATATTACTCTCCCCCAAGATTTCGAATATTCTCAGAGCTCTCGTGAGGTTGCTCTCTGCCATTTTATAATTTGGGAGCATAATAAACGCGCCACCGGCATTTGCAAGGGTATATGCGAGAAGTCTCACATCCCCGATACTCTCCGAAACCTTTGCAGCCTCTTGGTGGTATTCTATAGCCTTTTTCACGTTTTTCAGGGCTAAATAACTCGAGCCAATCCCTGTCAAAGCCTTACAGAGCCCTCTCTTATCCCCCATTATTTTGAAAAGTGAGACAGCTTTCTCCCTTGTCTTAATTGCTTTGCCCGGATGACCCTGTGAGTGTTCCACCCGACTCTTACCAAGCAGTGCCTTTGCCAACAACTTTTCGTTGCCGGACTTCTGCGCTTTTTTGACCGCTATTCCGAAGGCTCTCAGCGCCTCGTCGTTATTGCCTCTCTTCAGCGCGATGGTGCCCAGAGAATACTGGCATTCCCCCTGTATGTCGGGGGCATCCGTGCGCTCCGAGAGCCTCAGCGCCTTCTTGACCGCGGTCTCCATGTCATCCAGCTTTCCCTTTCGGAAGTACAGCTCTCCCAGCCTTGTCAGTGCCAGCGCGGCCTCTGCCGCGTCGTCGGACGCGCAGGCTGCCCTGTAGGCATCCGATGCCTCGTCCCAGTCCCCGGACTGCTCCAGCATGTCGCCGATGATCCTGAAATATTTCGCTCTAGAAGCGGCATCTGGCATGTAATTCTCGGCGATGTCCATAGACTGCCTCGCGATGCGCGGCGCCATGCTGAGCGTGACTATCGCCTCACCAGCATCGAGTAGAAGGGCGGCCGCTCTCTTGCAATCCCCTGCCTCCGTATAATGGTAGATCGCCTCGATTGCAGAAAGCTCGCCGGGAAGCGAGGAATACATCTCTGCGATTTTCGCGTTCAGTGCCTTCCTTGTGCCCATGCTCATCCTGCTGACCATGAACTCCTTCATCATTTCGTGCAATTCGTAACAGCCCGCATCGTCCCTGCAAACGAGGTTGCGGCTGTCCAGGGATTCTATGTCCTCGATCTTCAGCTCCAGGTCGCACAGTTCTGGCCCTTTCACGGGCGTTCTGAGCAGCGCCATCGCCATCAGGACCTCTTTTTCTCCGTCCGAAATTCCAGCTATGACCTCCTCTTGGATGTATCTGAAAAGGCCGTGATCGCCAGCGATCCCCATCAGCGCGTTCGTGATCAGCAACGGATGGCCCCCCGTCCTTCTGATAAGGCTGCGGGCGGCGTCGCTCTCGGCGCTCAACCCCCTCGACAGGAGGCGCTCTGCAGCGGAGGGGTCCAGTCCGCCGAGCTTCAGTTCTGTCCATGCGCCAGACATGTGGAGGCGCCGGTCCACCAGCTTCACGTGCCTCCGGCTGGCAGTGACGACCTTCATGCGCCTGTTGCGCAGTGCGATGTTCGCTATCGCCTTGATCGTGCTCAAGACCCCTTCACTGGCCTTCTGCAGGTCGTCGAAGACAAAGACGATGCCCAGGTCTCCGATCACCTCGCCGAGGAAATAGGAGATCAAGCCGATGTCCATCTCGCGCTCCGAGATGACGCCAGGCACTGGCGCGTTTTCCACTGAGGAGAGGAAGAGGGAGATCGCGTGCGCCACCGACCAGGGTGTGTCGTACTCCTGGATCTTGTACCAGAAGACGTGACGGCTGCGAAGCCAGTCCTGCGCTGCGCGTGCCAGAAGCGTCGTCTTGCCGATCCCAGCCACACCGATGACCTCGAGCATTTTTCCAGCCTTCGCACTGTACCATTCCCCTATCCTATTCAGTTCCGCCTCTCTGCCGTAGAAGCGCTCCACGACAGGTATTTCTGGGCTTGCCCTGTAAGGCCCGCCGCGCTTCCTGGCCCGTTCCGCGATAAAAGCAGCGACATCGATGCGATTGTTCCTGATCGCTGTAATGACCTCAGTCATCGAGGGCTTTCCAGGCAGCAGGGATGGCGCGTCATACAGGTTGGTGAGCACATCATGCGAAGGGAATGCAAGGCACACCCTTGCCGCCGCAGCGCGCTCCTTGAGTTCCGTCGCCAGCTCGTAGCCCTTCTCCGTGACCTGGTAGTATTGCCTCCTCCGCTTGCCGCCCACCGGCCTGCCCTTGAGGATATGGATGTGTCCACTGTTGTTCAGGCGCTTGAGGTATCTAGAGACGTTCCCCTCCTTGATGTTCAGCAGGGTGGCGATCCCTTTCTGCGTCGATTCGAACGGGATGTCGAACTTTCGCTCCGAGCGGTGCTCCATTACGCAGATCAAGACCCTCTCCAAGACGCTGAACACATACGTGCCCTTTTTCGGTCTCACAGGATGGGCATTGTCCTGTGGAATCAAAAAGATTTCGTAATGATGAGTCTGTCAAATCCTCGGGGATCACCATTTTCGCAGCGAATTGATCCTTCTGCCACCAGCAAACTCACGACGCAGTTGGCGAGAGACGATTTTCCCCTCATCTCTTGACAGACTAAACCGACCGAAACATCCATTACCCAGGTGCGGGATTTAGGCGCATGCTTGCCAAGGGCGCTGCCACATATCTGGCTGTGCCGCTCGCCGCTGCCATCGTGATCTTGGCAGTGGTGCTGCTCCTCCCCCTCCCGCTCAGCTACTTAGCTCTCCCGGTGATAATCCTGCTCTGGACCTCCTTTACCTTTTATTTCTTCCGCGACCCAGAGAGAGGAGTGAGCAGAGGGATAGTGTCGCCCGCAGACGGCAGGGTGCTCGATGTGAAGGATGATGGGGAGAAGGTCACCATCGCGATCTTCATGGGACTAGGGGATGTGCATGTGAACCGCGCACCTTTGGACTGCAGGGTGAAGCGCGTCGAGCGCGTGGACGGCGCGCATCGCCCAGCCTACGACCCGGCGAGCAGGGGGAACGAGGCGGTCCTGTGGGTGCTTGAGACACAGTGTGGCGAAGTGGCGCTGTGGCAGATCACAGGGATCTTCGCAAGGAGGATCGTGCCCTTCGTGAAGGTGGGCGATACCCTTCGAAAGGGCGAAAGGATCGGGATGATATGCTTCGGCTCCAGGGTGGACCTCGAACTCCCAAGAGCATCTGTGGAGCCCAAGGTTTCCGTTGGGGATGTGGTGCGGGCTGCGAGCTCCACCATCGCGGAGGTGAGGGGATGAGGTGGCTTGCCAATGTGACCCTTGCAGACCTCTTCACCCTCATGAACGGGATATTGGGCTTCGTGGCGATCACCTACATCGTGGACAGGCGGATCCCATATGCATCCGTGCTCATATGCGCAGCGATCCTCATGGATGGCCTGGACGGGTATTTCGCAAGGAGGGCAGGGATGCGGCGCAGCATCGGCCGCTACCTGGATTCCATCTCAGATTCTGTATCGTTCTGCATTGCACCTGCCCTGCTGCTCTACACTCTCTACTATGACCCGGAAAAGGGAAGGGCATGGACCTCTTCTCAGAATGCGCTTGCTGTCCTCTCCGCGGTCGCGTTCGCATCCTGCGGCATCCTGCGGCTGGCGAGGTTCACAGCGAAGCACCATTCTAAGGATTACTTCGTGGGACTGCCCACCCCTGCAGCGGCGTTCGGTGTCCTGAGCCTCACCTATCTCTTCGGTGGGATATCGCTCTTCGAACCATACCTCGCCACGCTCTCAGGGATCGCCATCGCGCTCCTCATGGTCTCGGAGATACCATATCCAAAACTGCGCGGCATGCTGGTGCCTTTCGGTGCTTTGGCTGTTCTCCTGGGAGCTATCACGCCGCTCGTCCCTGGGCTTCCAGCACTCTCTCCATTGCCGCTCGCGCTGTTCCTCTGCTACGCGATAGGAGGGCCGATATATGAGAAAAGGTGCAGGTCTGGATAGTAAGTACTTCAACTGCACGGACAGGGAGCGCGCCGTGTTCGAGGCAGGAATTAAACTCGGAACGATATACCATCAGTTCGTGGGCACGCCGGTCAGCCAAGCGAACGTGGAGGCGCTGGAAGAGGCGATCGCACAGAGTGCCATGGTGCAGCCCTTCGTGGAGGATGTAAGGGTAAAGATAGACCGCGGTATGCTCCACGAGCGCAGGGGGGAGTATGACTACTACACCCTGTCCGGGATGATGATGAGCGTCTGGCTGAAGGTGAGGTACAGGTCTGCTGTGGCTGAGGCGGAGATGCGCAGGATCGAGGAGCTCAGCTATCCCCTGATGTTCGTCACAGGGGTGTACGACGAGCGCCCAGCAAGCATCAAATAACGGCAAACATTAAATAGCATCTTGGACATTTGCGAAAAGGTGATCGAATGCCTATTGACCTGGACCTATCGAAGCTGAAGCATGGCACCGAGCTGCTGAAGCGGGGCTTCGCGAAGATGCAGCAGGGCGGTGTCATCATGGACGTGACCAATGCGGAGCAGGCGTGCATAGCCGAGGATGCAGGGGCTGTAGCAGTCATGGCGCTGGAACGTGTGCCCGCAGACATCAGGACGGAGGGAGGCGTGGCAAGGATGGCAGACCCTCTGAGGATCCAGGAGATCATGGATGCCGTCACCATCCCTGTCATGGCAAAGGTGCGCATCGGACATTTCGCGGAGGCGCGGATCCTCCAGGCACTAGGGGTGGACATGATAGACGAGAGTGAGGTATTGACGCCTGCAGACCCGTTCCATCATGTTGAGAAGTCCTCCTTTGCAGTGCCGTTCGTGTGCGGCGCTCGTGACCTTGGAGAGGCTGTCAGGCGCATTGCAGAAGGGGCTGCGATGATACGCACCAAGGGCGAAGCAGGCACGGGGAATGTCGTGGAGGCTGTGAGGCACCAGCGCCTGATCACCGAGATGATTGCAAAACTGAAGAAACTGAAGCCAGAGGAGTTCGAGGCTGTTGTGCTGACATACGCAGAACCCTTCGCAAGGCTGGAAAGAGAGGCCCGGCATCCTTGGTGCAAGGAGAAGACAGCATCCACGGAGCTGGTCTTCGGGGGTATATCCCTCGGCGAGTGGGAGGGAAGGGTGCATGACACTCTCGAAGAGATCAAGGCACTTCAGCGCCTGCCTGTGGTGAACTTCGCTGCGGGAGGGATCGCTACTCCAGCAGATGCTGCGCTCATGATGCAGCTGGGGAGTGATGGGGTGTTTGTGGGTTCTGGGATATTCAAGTCCTCGGACCCTGAGCGGCGGGCAAGGGCGATCGTGGAGGCTGTGACGCACTTCGATGAACCCCATGTGTTGGCCGATATCTCGAAGGGGCTGGGTGAGGCGATGAGGGGTTTGGACATCTCCCAGCTCAAGGAGGAGGAGCGCCTGCAGGTGAGGGGGCAGTAGGGGCAGTTGAAAGAGAGATGCGCAGTGATTAGGGAACCCGGTCTTAACCGCCCGCCCATCGGACGCCAACCTTATAAACTTCCACCCTTTATAGGATCGTGCTCAGGAGGACCTGACATGGAATGGGGCATGAAAAACAGGCTGTCGAGGATCATCAAGCCGGACGGAAGGACTGTCATGCTGGCTGTGGACCACGGATACTTCATGGGACCCACCACAGGGCTCGAAAGGTTCGACAAGACTGTCAACCCGCTCATCCCTTGGGCGGACGCGCTGATGCTCACGCGCGGGGCCTTGAGGAATTACATGCCACCAGAGATCGAGATACCGATAGTCCTCAGGGTATCCGGGGGTACGAGCATTCTAAACAAAAACTTGCTGCACGAAGGGATTATCGCCTCCATGGAGGATGCCATAAGGCTCAACGTTGCTGCTGTGGCGTTCTCGATCCTCGTGGGGGCAGAGTTCGAGCGCGACACCCTGCTTGCGTTCACAGAGGTCATCGACGAGGCGCAGGCATACGGCATCCCTGTAGTGGCTGTAACTGCGGTGGGCAAGGAGATGGTGCGCGATGCCAGGTACATGAGCTTGGCATCGAGGATCGCTGCGGAGCTGGGCGCTCACATCGTGAAGACCTATTACGTAGATGGGTTCGAGGAGGTGACCGAGACCTGCCCCGTGCCTGTCGTCGTGGCTGGAGGCAAGAAGATGCCAGAGAACGAGGCGCTGATGCTCGCCTCCGACGCGGTGCAAGCGGGCGCTGCCGGGGTGGATATGGGTCGCAACATCTTCCAGGCAGAGGATCCCAAATCGATGATCCAGGCTGTGAGGGCTGTGGTGCACGAGAATGCCACCCCGAAAGACGCCTATGCCTTGTACAAGAAACTGAGGCAGCGCTGAGCCCAGTGGATCCATGTGAGCAAGGTCGTCTCCTGCAGGGAGGGAAATAAAGACGGCGAGGAGGGATTCCTTTATCCCCCAGGGAGGCAAATAGATTTAAAAGGAGAATAAACTAAACCTTGGCTCGCAACGCAGGAATCTCCCGATAGAGAGGTGAGAGCAATGGCTGAGAAAACGCGGACAACAACGCGGAAGGTCAAGGACAAGTGGCGCTCCAAGGCATGGTACAACGTGATGGCCCCTGACATGTTCAACAGGGCAAAGATAGCCGAGAGCTTCACTGACGATGCGGAAAAGCTGGTGGGGCGCGTCACCGAGGTCACCGTCCAGGAGATGACAGGCGACTTCATGAAGGCGCACATCAAGATGAGGTTCAAGGTGAGGACGATCATCGGCTCTGAGGCATACACTGATTTCGTGGGGCACGTGCTGACGAGCGACTATATCAGGCGCCTGACCCGCAGGAAGCGGACCAAGACGGATCTTGCCGTGGATGTGGAGCTGAAGGACGGCTTCGTGGTGCGGGTGAAGCCGATGGCGATCACAGAACAGCGGATACAATCCTCTCAGCAGACGGCGATCCGCAACATCATGCGCTCCGCCCTTCTTGAGATGGGCAGGACATCCACGCTCGACGAGTTCGTGAAGAAGATGATCTCCGGCGAGATGTCGAGGGACATGGCAAAGGCTGCCAAGTCCATCCACCCAATTCAGAGAGTGGAGATCAGGAGGTCAGAAGTTATCACCATGGGCATCTTGCCCGAGATCAAGCCCCTCCCCGGAGAGCGCCCGGAGGAGGCACCTCCACAAGCACCTGAGGAGCAGCGGCCTGTGGAGGCGGAAGTATCTGGTTCATCTGATCCAGACATAGAGCAGAGCTGAGGCGCACATCAATAGTCCATGCCGGTCCCTGCAGGATGAGCCACTGCAACGATCCCGGGCACATTCGAAGAGCCGAGGTGGCCCAGCCCGGTAAGGCGCGAGCCTGGAGCGCCCGATGGGCACAGCGAGCTCGTGGTGCTCTGCACCTCGGGAGTTCAAATCTCCCCCTCGGCGCTCTGTATTTATTTTGCTGGCATACGCGCCGAGTGGGGACGCAAGGTAATCTCAGTATGCTTTCATGCTCCTTGCGTCCTGCCCTCGGAAGGACGAATGTAGCTTCTACATTCCTCGGTCTCCCCCTCGGCGCTCTGTATTTATTCTGGTGGCATACGCGCCGAGTGGGGACGCAAGGTAATCTCAGTATGCTTTCATGCTCCTTGCGTCCTGCCGTCGGAAGGACGATTGGAGTGAACCCCTTCCCGCGCCGAGCCCAGCTTTGGCGTGTCGCCCCTTCTTGTTGGAAGAACGCTTCGTCTTCGAATAGGAGAGCGGCTTTCCGTTCCCGTGCTTTTTTTTTTATGTACGGATAAGTTTGTTTGAGCCATCGTTCTTGTGCCTCGTGATCTGCCAGGGCAAGCTTTTCTCTCGGAAATTGAACGCTGAATCCTAATTGGTGCAACAATTTTCTAACGTGACCTGGGTGATATTCGACGTTCCAGCGTTTCAATATATAATCACATACAATAGGACTAGTCCAGACGCTTCCTTGATAGCCAGCAGCCCTTGGTCCACGCTCAATAGCCTTCGAAAGAAGCATCCGTTCATGGCTATCGAGCTTCCTTTTTCTACCTCTCGTAGAAGTCTTTGGTGTCAAGCTTTGAATACCATCTAGCCTGAACGCGCGATTCCAACCTTTGATCGTGCTTATTGGCCGCTTCACGATACCACTCGTTTCTTCAAGTCCATATCCCTTATCCCGCAGCAGAATCGCACGACAACGATCAGCCCAACGATGCTGCCCCCTCTCTGAGAACGATCTCTCCAATGCCTGAATCTGCTCAACCTCACTCTCATTCAACTTTATTGGGGCGATTGGACGTGCCATGACCCGGAGTATAGCAACTCAACTATATTAAGGCGACTATTAATGCGCGCCCCTATAACAAAAATAAATCAGAAACAGCAAGTACATGATATCGGGAACGGTGCTCCCGTCGGGACCGATGGGGAGGAAATCAATCTCTCAACAAAAACTCACCATCGGTCAAGACGGTACTCATTGTCTTGAAAGCATAGAGCATTGACTTCCAACGAAAATAAATCAAAAGTGCTCCCGTCGGGACAGTCGGCGAGGAAACAAACACCCTACAAAAACTCACCGAGTGTCCAGACGGTACCCATTGTATTGAAAGCATAGAGCACTGACTCTCAATAAAAATAAATCAAAAGTGCTCCCGTCGGGATTCGAACCCGAGTCCCCAGCTCGAAAGGCTGGGATGATTGGCCGCTACACTACGGGAGCGGTTGAAAGGGGTTTGCTGCTCTGAGCACGTGGCATCTGGTTGCACCACAGGAGGGCATGGAAGAGTGACAGGAGCGCTACTTGGTCGTGAGGCGCGTGTTGGGAGTCGATGCAGGGTCTGGGGTGAGGGCGCACGGGTTCAAAAGGGTTGTGTCATGCGCTACATCCCCTCTGCCTCGTACTTGCGCGCTAACTTGCGCAGCATCTCGACGCTGAACTCCTCTTCCTCGAACGGCTGCTTGCGCATTCTGTGTGGCAGTGCCAGCTCCGCAGCGAGCACCACATCCTCCACCGTTGTCTCCTTCCTTCCCTCGAAGGCTGCGTTGGTACGGGCGGTGCGCTCGATGATGATGTCCCCTCTGTGACCATCGATGTTGAAGTCTATGCCCAGACGGCTGATGATCTCCACGATCCTGGTGGGAGTCGCTACTGAGGGCAAACGCGAGATCGCCCCGGTGATGCGCCTTTTCATCTCTGCCTGCTGCGCCTCCCACTTCTCTCTAAAGAACAGGGGATCCTCCTGAAACTCCCTTGCCCGCTTGATGATCTCCACCCTGGACTCTATATCCTCTATCCCCCTCACCTCCGCCTGCAGCGCGAGCCTGTCTAAGAGCTGCGGGCGCAGCTCCCCCTCTTCCGGGTTCATGCTGCCGATGATGATGAATTGGGAGGAGTAGTTGAGGCTGATCCCCTCGCGCTCCACCGTCACCATGCCCATCGCTGCCGCATCTAGCAGGACATCCACGATGCTGTCCTCCAGGAGGTTGATCTCATCCACGTAGAGAATCCCTCTGTGCGCTTCTGCCAGTATCCCTGGCTCGAAGGCTTTCACCCCTTCGCTCAGCACCCTCTCGATATCTATGCTGCCCACCAGGCGATCTTCGGTGATGTTCAGCGGCAGGTCCACCATCTTCATCCGCACTGTTACTGGCTCAAGTTTGCCTTCATCCTCTTTCCTGACCCTGCATGCGGTGCACAGTCTGTCTGGCGGATCCTCAGGATGGCAGTTGAACTTGCAGCCCTTGCTTATGAGGATCTCTGGAAGGATGTCCAGCAGCCCCCTTACCGCCAACGACTTGCCGGTGCCCTTCTCCCCCCTGATCAGCACCCCGCCTATCGTGGGGTTCACCACGTTCAGGATGAGGGCGCGCTTCAGCACCGCCTGTCCCACGATCGCGGTGAACGGATACGCAATGGCAGAGCGCATTCGTGGGGATGCATCGTTCTCCACCATTCGCTCACTCCTTTGACCCTTCACGGATCTCGAGTTCGCGCCTCTTGACAAGCTTCCTCAGGACATCCTCGCTGAACTCCTCCTCCTCGTAGGGGCGGCGGCGCATTCTGTGTGGGAGGGCAAGCTCTGCACCGACCACCACATCGTCCGAGCTCACTTCCAAGCGGCCTTCGAACGCGGCATGCGCCCTTGCGCCCCTCTCGATGATGATGTCTGCTCTGTGCCCGTCCACATTGAAGTCCACGCATATCCTTGCGATGAGGGTGAGGATGTGCTGTGGCGTGACTACATTGGGCAGGAGCTCCCTGGCCTTGATGATGCGCTCCCTCAGTTCCAGGCGCTGGGGCTCGTACATCCCCCTGAGCTCCTCTGAGCTCTCCGTGAACTTCTCCCTGCGCCTCACGATCTCCATCCTCTGTGCCACATCCTGAATCCCTCTGACCTCTGTTTGCAGGGCAATTCTGTCCAGTATCTGGGGGCGCAGCTCCCCCTCCTCCGGGTTCATGCTGCCGACGATGATGAACCTTGCAGGGTGGCTGAGGCTTATCCCCTCACGCTCGACGATCACCATACCCGAGGAGGCAGCATCCAGCAATATGTCCACTATGTAATCGTCCAGGAGGTTGATCTCGTCCACGTAGAGAATCCCTCTGTGGGCTTCTGCCAGTATCCCTGGCTCGAAGGCTTTCACCCCCTCTGCCAGTATCTTCTCGATGTCGATGCTGCCCACCAGGCGATCTTCGGTGATGTTCAGCGGCAGGTCCACGACCTGGACCGGGCGCGTGAAGGTCTCGATCTTCCCTGCATCGAGCTTCGCTCTGCACTCCGTGCACATTCCATCCGCGTCCCTGGGGTCGCAGTTGTACTTGCAGCCCGTGACATCGATATCGGGCAGGACCTCTGCCAGCCCTCTCACCGAGACTGACTTGCCAGTGCCCTTCTGCCCCCTGATCAGCACCCCCCCTATCTCTGGGTAGATCGCGTTCAAAATGAGTGAGAGCTTCATCTTCTCCTGTCCAACAAGCGCGACGAACGGAAACAGAAGGCGCTTCTGCTTGCCGCGCTCCAGCATTCGAGCAGCAGCTTCCTTGAGCTTGAGGCGCTCCTCCTCTTCGAGGCGCATGCGTATCTGGTTTTCGAGCTCTGTCCTGAGGTGGCTGAGCTCCTGCTCCTTGAGCCTGAGCTTCTCCCTGCTCTCGTCGAAGAGGGTCCTCTGGATTTCGAGATCGTTCCTCGTCTTGATAAGCTCATCCTCCTTCATGCGGATCTTCTCTTCCTCCTCCATTATGTAATCCTCTGTGCGTCTATCCACCTCGGACTTGATGAGGCTCTCCATCTCCTCCTCCTTCATCCGGAGCTTCTCCTCCTCTTCCATCAACTGCTGGTTCCTGAGGTTCAGCTCCGCCTGGATATTGGAGATCTCCTCCTCCTTCATCCTGATGAGCTCCTCCTCCTTGGAGATATGGTCGTTCAGCTCACCGATGCGCTGCTCGATATCCCTGATTTCTTCCTCCTTCATGCGGAGCTTCTCTTCCTCTTCTGCGAGCAACCGTTCTGTCTCAGCCTGCATCTCTGTCCTCAGGCTTTCCATCTCCTCCTCTTTTTCCAGGTATATCTCGAGCTGTGTCCTTCCAGGGTCCTCCAGGACCGCAGGATACTTTGCAATGGAGATGATATCCAGCATCAGGATGATGAGGTACAGAACGAAGACAGCCATGAACAATCCCACATCCACGTTGATGTCGTTGATGTTATACGTGATCGTGACTGCGGTGCCCAGCAGCATCAGCCCCGTGGGAACGAACGAACTGATCAGGTATAGCTTCCGATCGAAGTAGTGCAGCACTGCATCGATCGCAGTCAACAGCACCACGAAGACCAGCACCGCAATCGGGAACTCCTGGGCGATCATCGGTGCAAATTCGAGCAGCACACCGGGCGCGCTATGTGTCATGTTCGTCGCATAGAGAAAGAACTCCGCTGCTGCAAAGGCTGCCATGAATGTGGTCAGTGCCAGGGTGATCAGGCACAGGTTGTAGTAATTGACCCAGCCCTCGCCCTCCTCCTTCATTATCTCCTTGATCTTGCGCCTGCGCTCCTCCCTTCTGAGCTTTCGTTCCTCGATCTCCTCCTCGGGCTCCTCCTCTGCCCTCCTGCGCTTCAGCCCTCTCAACAGCGGTTTTTCTTTGCCTTCCTCCGGTTCTTCTAACGCCTCCTCCGGCTCCTCCTCTGCCCTCCTGCGCTTCAGCCCTCTCAACAGCGGTTTTTCTTTGCCTTCCTCCGGCTCTTCTAACGCCTCCTCGGGCTCTTTCTCGGTTTCCTCGACCCTCCGCTCCTCTTTAGCAGGAGTGGGTTCTGCGTGCTCTTCCACGACCTCTTCTACAGGCTCCTCGATCGGCACCTCCTCTGGAGGGGAAACAGGGATCACTGCCTCGGGGACCGCAGCCTCCGCACCCCCAAGGATCGAGAAGCAGTGCGGGCAGATCTCTGCGATCACATCCACCCCTATCGAGCATGAAGGGCAGCGCACTGTGTGCTCCAGCCCTGTGCCGCAGTTCGGGCACTCCCTGGTCCCTTCCTTGACACGGGTGGTGCATTCCGGGCAGTACATCTCCCCCTCTGGAAGCATCTCAAGCTCGATCTCTTCAACCTCCTCTGCCGGGGCAATCTCTTCGATCGGCGGCAGCTCCGCACTGCAGTTGAAGCACTCCCGAGCCAGATCGTCGAGCACCACTGTACCGCAGTTCGGGCACGTGCGCTCCATCTATTCCCCAGCCCCCCCTTTCTCTTTCTGTGGAGGCTTTGTGCTTATCTCGGGCTCAGCCCCCTCTGCGGCGGATGCCTTCGCCTCAGCAGCTTCCACGAGCCTAGCCAGCCTGTTGCTGTACGCCCTGCGCATCGTCACCAGGGCAGTAGTTATCACAGCCGCCAGTATCGACAAGCCTACCGGGACAGCCACTGGGTCGTAGAACTCCCAGATCTCCTGGAGGAGGGGTGGTGGGACATAGTGCGAGGAAAAGGGACCCACGTATCGAGCGCTCTTGAACTTGATGTCATAGGCAGTGATCATTACGGTCTTGCCAGAGAACGGCGTGTAGGATATCAGGACTGTCATGAGGTGGTTTGCCCTGTACCAGTCACTGGTTGCCGCGCTGTAGTACCAGACACGGCACTCTGCTGGAAGCAGGTACGCGCCCGTGTGCTCTTCGAACCACCGCACCCTCGGCGGCGGAACCAGGGTCTCGTTGGCGACCCATGCTTCATGCTCATACTGATGATAGGTGATGTTGGATAGCACGCCACCGTCCTCGTCGAGCACCAATATCTCGAGATATAGGATGTCGGTGTAGCTGTTGTAGTCCTCGATAGTGACGTTGATGTATGTCCTGTGTGCGCCCTCGATCACCTCCACATCCGAGAACGCTGGAGGGACGTTCTCAACTACTACACCGTCCTGCGCGAGCACAGTCCATGCATGCACTGGGATGAAGAGGATGAGGAGGATGATCGCTGTGTAGAATAACGCCCGGGGTCTCATCTTTTTCTTCTCCCTCTCTTCTTAGCCAGCTCCCTGCGCCTAGCCTTCTCGCGCCTGATGTAGTGCAGCCCTACGAGGATCACCGCGAGCACGATTGCACCCAGCACAGCTAGAACATAGAGGTTCCACACCAACGGAGGGGGCTGGTACGGACTCCCGGAACCTACGTGCACCACTGTGAAGAAGGGGTCTGCCTCCATACCGTTCCTTGTGATCCTGTAATCCACATAGGCATTGATGTCCCCAATATCCGCGTATATGTCAACTGTGACCTCGTGCTCAGTGACGCTCGTCAGCGCGAGCCTGAGTGTATCCTGTGCTACTGGCGCGCCCCCGGCGATCCGCTCCACTGTGATGTCATGTCCTGTGATCTTGAGGTCTATCGTCTCGTTCCCTGTCAGGAAGAGGCTGAGCTCGGTGCGCTCCTGCCATGAGAGCGCCACACTGGGCATGTACTGCACGTACAGCCCGTTCCCCAGGTCCAGGAGCTCGTATCCCGTGCGCTTCACCTCAACTACGATCCTCATGGTCAGGGCCGCCTCCTCTTTGATGACCACCATCCCTGTCGGTGGAGCGCTGGGGAGCGTCTCCTCTCTGAAGGTCAGGGTCAGGTTCGTGGTGAAGCGCTGGGGTGTCCACCCATGCTGGGGAACGAATACGATGTCCAGCGTTCTCTTCTCCCCTATATGGATGATCCCCGTGAGGTTCGTTACGAGGAAATTGGAGGGGTATGGATTGCACACAGCCTCGACAGAGATCGGCACATTCCCATCAGGGCGCACTATTGTGGGCAGCGCTCTTGGCAGATGTAGGCTGCTGAGCCGTACCTCGGAGGTAGAGAAGGGCGGCACCACCATCTCGATCTCGTCTGCGGGCTGCACCCCGGTGCCCAGCAAGGGATCCTTGGCTATGATCTG
Organism: Thermoplasmatota archaeon; assembly: GCA_040753455.1. Classification (GTDB taxonomy): domain Archaea; phylum Thermoplasmatota; class Thermoplasmata; order SG8-5; family JACRNV01; genus JBFMEL01. The sequence goes on from JBFMEL010000016.1 coordinate 14,772, forward strand.
ATCGTTCCACACCTCTGAACCGTCGGCGCTAACGATGAGGCTCCATACACCGACAGTGGCGTTCTCGTCCACACCTAAAACAAACGTGTATTCCCCCTGCAAAGCCCTGCATAAGGAACTGTTCAGGTACAGTCCATAAAGAAGGTCAGCCCATACGCCGTCCTGATATGCCCATTCATAGTAGTTTGTCACGTTCTGTATACTCGGCTCCTGGGTTCCCAAGTAAGCGCAGATATGAACGTTCTGCGGTTCTGTTGGCACGTCCACCACCAGCTCGTGCAACACCCCGATCACCAGGACAGAATAGTTCCTGTTAGTCTGGTTGATGTACTGCGCTTGTTCTCCGATGACCCTCAGTTCCACTGGAGCTTCCTCACCTGCTGCAGATGGCAACGGGGGAACTACGGTGGCGAGCAGCACCCCTATGATGACGGTGCACAGTCCCCTCGCACATAGCCCTCGACCATATCTCAACGCGTCCCTCCTTGCAGAGCTTTCGATTGGATGGAGAAGACTATATAAAAACGTTGTGGGACTTCCTTCCTCATGTGCCACCCCATCTGGTGAGACCGTAGGAAAAAATGTCAGGTTGTGGGACTTCCTTCCTCATGTGATCAGCTCCTCAAGTGGTCTAGGACGAGAGGCGAGACATCCTTGAGGTCCTCAGCCGTGACCCATATGCGCTCATTAAGGGATGCGCTCCCCTTCACAGCTGCGGAGAATCTATGGAGGACCACTTCCCCAATCACCAGAGGTTTGCAGGCGCGCTCCATCCTTCTGTGTATCTCTGCTGGTATCTCGGTCCTGGGAAGGAGCCTCCTTGCATTTGATACCCTGGCACGCAGTGCATCCTCCTCGCGCACATAGTGCCTTATGAAATCATCTGGGGAGATATTGAAGCTCTCGATCCGCTTCACCACCTCTAAGCGTTCTTCGATGTCGCCGAGGGCTCTCACGCTGGTGCAGAGGGAGAACCCTGCCAACAGATCGCTGGGGAGCGCTCCTTCATCATCGTTCATCGTCGCCAGGAGGACGAACCTTGATGGCCATCTGTCCTTATGGCGTTCAAGCACACCAGCCTCATGCACCTCGAATACCTTTCGAATCTGCCCCTCGCCGAACAGATTCACACGATCGATGAAGAGGTATCCGCTGTTCGCTTTAGCCAGGAGCCCGGGATACGGCTCGCCATCGATCCTTGATCCCATGAGCTGGTCATCACTGGCAGAGATAGGCACCTCGACGAACGGCGTACGCGCTCGTGCAAGGGTTTGAGCGGGGCGATCGGCGCAGAGCGGACAGCGCTGCCCGAGAGCGGGTGAGCAGTGAACCGCACAGCCCTCCCTTGCACTGATCATGGGCAGTATCCCTGTCAGTGCAGTGACCGCAGTCCTCTTGCCCGCGTCGCGCTCCCCTCTCACCAGCAGGCTTCCGACCTCAGGATTTGCCGCAGCGATGAGGAGCGCCCTCTTCAGGTGCTGCTGACCCACGATTGCGCTCAGCGGAAATAAGAGGTCATTCGACGGCACTGTGGATCACCTGCCCGCGCTCCACAGCGCCCTCATGGAGCGCGACATCGGCAGTCAGGCGCATGGGCAGCACGCCGGCTATCGCCCTGATGATATCCTCGTCCGCCACCCTGCTTTCCCCACGGAGGGCTGCGTATATCCTTGCGACGATCCCGACGAGAAACTCCACCATGTTCCCCTCGGCGCCCAGATCAGCGCAGACCCTGGCAATGGCATCGAGCTGGCTGTCGGTGATTTGGACAGTCGGGTACCTCTCTCTCGCCTGAACGATATGCTGGTATATGCGCTCCCGCTCTATCCTCACGTCAGAGGCGAAGCGTTCTGGGGATTCGGAGAAGAGGCGCATCAGCATCACCGTCCTCACCTTCCTGCGCACCTCGTCCAAGGGAGAAGCCTCAATGAAGAGCGGGATATGCTTCATCAGCATCGGATGGATCTCCGCCTCCTTGTCCCTTACCGTGCCCACGAGCAGGAAGCGCGCTGGCAGCCTGTGAATCACCTTCCCCCTTTCCACCTGGTTGTAGCCGCTGGCCATCACCTCTGCGATCACCTCTGCCGCCTCTGTCCCAAGCTCCTCGATCCCCTCAATGAAGATCACCCCCCTATGCGCTCTGGTGAGAGGGTTCGGGGTCACGAGATATCTAATATATATGCCTCCCTTAATCCGGCGCGTGGCATGTGCTGTGGAGAGTGAGACCAGTGGGATGGGGGCTTTCACAGCCCTCAAGCTCCCCAGCTCGTGCTTTAGACTGCAGGACGGGCAGAGCTCTGCAGGGTTTCCCGGGTCGCAGCCGTACCTGCATCCAGCCGCCATCTCAACCTCCAGCCCGGACTCCTGGATGTATTTCAGTGCATTCTTGACAGCCTCGTCCTCGAATCCGTGCAGCAGTATCCCTTTGACTTCATGGGGGGAAACAAACCCTGCGAGGAGCTTCTCGACTATGGTCTCGCTGGCTGCTACACCCTCTGCTACCTGCACGAAAGGTCCCATTGCGGGCGGGATCTTCCCATCCTTTGTCCAGAAGGGCTGCAGTTCTAACAGCGCATGCGCGATCTCCATCTCAGACACCTGCGGGGAGAGGCGCTTGGCTGCCATCAGGCGTGCGGTGCTAACCAGGCGTTCTAGAAATTCTGGGGCATCAGAGAACAGAGTGGCGATCTGCCAGAGGATTTCCATGTCATACCGCTCGAACCTCACCTCTTTAAGGATCTTTCTCGCCTTCAGCATCGTCTGGATCTTCTCCCTACGTTCCCGCTCGATCCTGGTCTCGAACCGCATAGGATCGATCTCGAACTGGCGGAGGTATATCGTGTTGGCTATGCGGTCTGTCATCTCTGTGATCTCTGGGACATCCACAACGAGGTCGATGCATGGCGCGAGCGCTTGGGGTATGGGCGCATCCTTCTCCTCCGTGCTTAAAAGGGCTGTCGTTCTGGCAGGCAGAGAGAGCTCGAAGCCCTTCTCCCGCAGGGTATAGGAACCTGTGGTGAGCGATTGCGCCAGGAAAGCTGCAGTCTCCTTATCCACCCCGCCCTCTAAGTACAATATCCCCCTGTGAGCCCTGGCGAGCAGCCCCTTTCTCGGAAGGAACCTCACATATATCCCGCCGCGCAGGTCCTCGATACCAGGCTCGGCAGCGCTCACTATCGGAAACGACCAGAGTGCTCCTGGCACCTCTTGCCCCTCCTCATACCTCAGCCTGCAGGCATAGCAGAAGTGGGCAGGCTCATCGGGCGCGCAGCCGAGGACGCATCTACCGGCAGCCCTCAGCTCCATCGAAATGTCGTCCAGCATCTTGAGGGCATTTTTCACGATATCCCTCGAGGCTCCGCGTATCATCAGTCCCCTGAGGTTGGGGTTGGCTATGACCGCAGCCAAGCCATCGATCACCCTGTCTGTTTTGTACATCCTCGCAACATCAATCCTTTCGATCCTCTCCTTGGGCGGCAGGGCGAGGTAGTGCACCCCCCCAGCCTCCCTTGCGATCAACCTGGCGATATCGCTTCCTTCCGGGTTCACATCGATCACTATGAGGGGAATGCCGCTGTCGCGGATCACGCTGCAGGTGTCATAGATCTCGTGCAGCACGTCCTCCCCTGGGACGATGGGTGTGTTTGCCCAGCCATCGGTGGCAAGGACGAGCAAGCCCGTGGTGTCAGGCTCCACGCGCAGCTTTGCCCTCAGCGTCTCCATCCCCTTCCTCAATCCCCTGGCTAGAGGGGTCGTTCCCCCGTATGGGGCGCGCTCCACGGACTGCTTTGCCTTCTCCACGCTGGAGGTGAACGGAATCACGATCTCCGCAGTGCGCCCGTAGCACGTGACCACTGCGATCCTGTCCCTGCTCTGGTACGCGTCCATCATCAAGGCATCTAGGGCAGACTGCACAGCCAGCATCTTGTGATAGGAGACCATGGAACTGCTCGTGTCCAGGACGAGGCATATCAATGTTGATATCTTCCTCCGCCGGACCTTCTCTTTGTAGTCCCGCCGCTTCACATCCACCTTCCCGCCCGTGGCATGAAGGATCGCGGACTTGATCGTCGGCAGGAGGGCGATATCCCTCACCTCTGCCCCTTTGGGGTCCCTGTACTTGATGTACCTGCCCTGCTTGCCGACGGTGATGATGTCCGTGCGCCTTCCGCCCTTCACGCGGCTGGTGATGACCCTCTTGGTTCTCCTCCTGAGCAGGGTGCTCAGTATCCTCCTCAGGTCCTCCTGCGCCATTTGAGCCCTCAGCGCCGTGTGATGCTCAAGGCAGATTATATATGTTTCTAACCCTCATCCCTGGGCTATATCACGATATGCACTACCAGTCCACTGTCCAGGTGGTGTCTGCTGGTACGTACACCCAGTAGCCTTCGCCCTTCTTGAGGACGTAGCTCTCTGCCAGGACCCCTGTTTTGTAGGTAGCTGTTGCTTTCCACAACAAATATATATTGCAGGCTTTACCGAGCGCTCTATCATGCTCCTTGGTACCTGTCAATTCAGCCCTCTTACACAGCGCTGTAGCGCATTTCATCAGGTCGTGGTGGGGGTGACAACCAACTCTCCGTGCCGCACGCCCTTGAGCGCCGCGATCCTGGCTGCCAAGCGCTTGACCCTTCTCACAGACCCGCGCACGATCAGCACCTCCAAGCACGAGCGCTCGTCCACGTGGATGTGTGTGGTGGAGAGGATCTCAGATATGTGGTGGTGCTGCAGGTGCAGCAGGCGCTCGGTGACGCCCCTCACGTGGTGATCATACAGGATGGTCAGCGTCCCTATTGCCTCTCCAGTCCCTGTCTCAAGAGCCTCTTCTGCCACGGCGCGCCTCAGTAGATCCCCGATAGCCTCGGATCTGCTCGGGTATCCCTTCTCCTTGATGAGGCTGTCGAACTTCTCAAGGAGCGCTGGATCGAGCGACACTCCAACCCTGGCAACGGTCATGGTGCTACCCATTTAGGGGAAAGGTGCTACGGATATATCAGATTTGCCGCGAGTGGGGTTTTGCTCGCATGTGGTGCCGACCCAACTGCTATGGCGCATCGATCAAAGGGGGATGGATGGTTCACATGCACCCGCATGCCTCGCATCTCTCAGGAGGGTGGATGCCATCAGGAACTCCGCTGCTGTGAGGGTATAGAACCCAATGCCGATGATCGCGGGCAAGACCGCGGCGATGAGCGCCCCGGCTATCGTCCCGAGGATCCCTGTGGTGGTTGCCAGCGCTGGGATGGTGAAGAGCCGCCTTGTGGCGATGATGCTGGTGTAAACCATAATGAACGATATCCCAGCGATCGGGATGGTAGTGAGCATCCAGAGGGGATCGGGGGACACTGACCAGTAAGATGTCTGATAGTATGCGTCCCAGTAATACGGGGATGTGCTGATCTTTATACCCACGAGCACGAACACTACCAGCATTACCGGGGCGAGGGTTGAGAACACTGCGGCGACCACTGCAGACGGATGACGGTATGCCTTGAAGATGCCCAGGAACCCCGCAATCTTCAACCCGCAACCGATCAAAAGCAGGGTGCACGCGATGTAGAGCACGAAGAGCCACCCAGTCGGGTCGGTATCGAAAGAGCTGAAATGCATGAGCAGGGCAGTGAGACCGATCCCAACGAGTGCTGCTGCAACCCCTGCGATGATCGCGCCGGCAGCGCCTAAGCGATAGAGCGTTGCTTCCTGTGGATGCAGGGGTCTAGCGAAAGAGAGGGAAGGGGGCAGCCAGTACGCTCCTGGAGAAGGGAAGCGCGGCACAGGGATCACCCGCCCCGCCTCCACGCATCCTTTGCAGTACAGCCTTCCTCCGAGATCGAGCTTGCAGTTCGTGCACACTGCCCTGCCGCATGCCAAGCACACTCCGATTGCCTCCGCATCCTCATGCATCATGCACTTCATCTCTCCACCTCCTCCGGAATATCGAGACGCAGTTCCCGCGCCTCTCCCTCACTGAGGGTTACATTCGCATAAGCTAACGTTCTCGAGTAGTTTCCAGATACGTCATCTATTCGCACGTGGTGCACATCTCCAGGGGTCAGGTACACCGGAGAGAACGAGTATTCGTGGGCGGCATAGGCTATGGTGCCGTCCCGATACCCTCCGTCCACATATAAGGCGATGTGTACGAGCGGGCCACTGTTTTGCCCAACGACCGTTAGCCTACCATAGATCTTCGATACAGGTATGGTGAGCGCGATCTCTTTCCTCTCCCACAGAGGGGTGAAGACCCTCTCTTTGGGCGAAGAGGCGTTCCAATTCGAGAGCTTCGCGTGGATGGTGTGGTATCTGTTTGCCCTCACGGATAGTTTCTGCCTGGGAATATTGTAATAGCCCATGTGGGGATAGTAGTTATCAACAACCAAAAGCATGGACACAGCTACAACGCCATCCACATAGATCTCTATATCGCTAGTCACATTCATGTACGAATAGGGATATGCCGTATCGAGGGTCACCTGGACATAGACAGTGCTATGGAGCGTGCCCGACTCCACACTGTAATACACGCAGCCCAGCACCCCACTGCCCAGCACCACTGCGAAGACGATAAAGGTAGCGAAGAACCGCCGCGCACGCACCACCTCCTTGCTTTCGCCGGGCATCTTATCCCCCAGGAAGATACCAGAGTATCCACATCCCTAAGATCAGCCAGAACGTGCTGAGCACCAGGCTGACAATCCCCAGCGTCAGTCCCCAAAACCCCATTTTATTCCTATGGCTGTCCGCTCCATTTCCAGAAGGGACCAGGAGCTCGTGGGACGAGAGCCAGCCGAGCGCCACCGCCATGCTGCCGAAGAGGTATATGGGCACTGATAGGACAAGGTTGAGCGGCGGGGGCAGCAGCAGTAGCCAGTGCATGGAGAGAGCGATCATGCCGAACACTGCTGCAGCGGCTGCGCCTAAGGGTTGTGTGCTCTGAGGGGGTTGTGCAGGGACCTGAGCGAAGTACGGATAATAGCCAGGCTGATGTGGAAGGTAGTCGTACCATTCACCAGGCGCTCGGTGTTCAGGGCTGTGAGATGATATCATGCGCTCCTCCCTCATATGAGCACAAGCGCTGCTGCGCCGAACACCAATACAGTGGTGCAGAGCGTCCAACTGCAAGCCTTGCTCATCCTCCCCTTAGAGAGCGTTAGCACGAGCGGTACAGCCAGCCATATGGAGACGAGCGCCGAGAAGCAGATGAACGCCAAGAGAACAGTGGCGGCGCGCTTGGTATGCCTGGCACGCAGTGCCACGAGCCACCCTGCGGCTATGGCAGCAAACACCAGGGATATCAGCAGCACGGCGATGATATGAGCATTGTCTGCTATCGCCTGTGCGGTCAGCGCCTCTTGCACAGCGCTCTGGCTCCCAGGAACGATCATCCCCACTGCGTCCTCAGAGGGGTTTGTGTCGGTGTAGTGGAAGAGATAGTAATGTTTTCCCGCGCTGTAAGCTTCTGCAGTGTAAGGGATGCTGAACCGCACCTCTCTGTCCTGCGGCACTGAGAAGAGCACAGCAGTCTCGTCTATGGGGTTCGACCACGCGGGGCTCGTGCCTAGGGGGAAGTATATCTTTCCATCGTCCAGGGGCAGGGTGATATCCAGCCTGTAGCCTTCGAAAGCAACAGCCCCGTAGGTCGCGAGGACGAGGTCGTACATCGCTCCGCTGAGAGTATAGTAATGGTCTATCCGTCGGGCTTCGTCCTGAGCATCTTGCTGGTAATCCATGGCGAGCCTCACCACCTCCTCACCGTTCATCACCTTGTGCTCCAGCACGTACGACTTGAACCTGTCCAGCGTCTTTGGGGCATAGCTCTGCAACCTCTCGTATTCCATCTCTGGTATGGGGGGCCTGGTGACCGTATTGATCACAGCTACGTATGCGCCTGAGTATCTCTGAGCAATGTACTGCTGCTCTTCCTCCGGAAAAGTGACGTGCAGATAGCTCAGGAGCTCTGTGAAGTTCATCCCGCTCTCGATCGAATAGACATCCACGCTCATCCCATCGAATACATACTGCTGCACAGGGACCTGGCGGTCTTCATACCCAGCGGTCATGTAACCACCCATTGGATACATCCTACCATCGCCCTTCCAGCCGCGCACTGTCCAGCCATGCTTCGAGACATAGTCCCCAAGGATCACACCGGGCGCGGTGACGAGCATAGCTCCCGATACATATGTGAACCCTGTTCCCAGCGAACGGCGCACCGCGTCCCAGGCGCCTTTCCAAGACTGGCGCGTCCCAAGGCTCAAGATCGCCTCGACCGATACATCCTTCCTGAACTCTTCCTCGGATGTTGGGCTGCCATCCATCGCTCCAGGGAGGGTGTACAGCGGGACAGCGACTGTAAGCTTCCTGCCTGGATCGAGAGAGAATATAGATAGGAAGAGCGAGATGCGCTCTGCGGTGTCGTTCAGGAGTTCGATCCTCGCCAGCTGCCGCGTCTCCCAGGTATAAGCATATGGAGGAAGGGTTGGGGTAATGCCTGGCTGTGGAGGATAGATGGGCACTCCATCGCCAGCAACGATCGGGGCTGTGAGACCCAGGAAGATAAGGACTGCACAACACTGTGTTAGGAGCCGTGCGCACCAACTGCCCATAGGCTTTGTTTTCACTGCCATGCTCACCTCTGTGCAACTATCCCCTTCTCTCTATAAAAATCTTGTTTTGAGATGTTATTCACATGTGACTATTGCGGCAACCGTCTATTGCCGTAATAGACATCAGCTGCAGAGGGTTCCACTGGAATCTTACGATGATTTGGTGAGGTTCCAAGGTATTCGAGCACTCTCGGAAACGACTATTTGGAAACATCATCGACTATCTGCGCGCAAAAGCTTAAATCTTTCTATGTTATCACGCCTCACGCTCACACCCGCAGGAGGGGATTGTCTGGTAAAGAAAAAAAGAAGTTCGCTGACGAGGAAGGTCGAGGACGAGATTCAGATACTGCAGAGGCACATCCTCATGCTGAAGACAGTGCGCAGGCACGAGCCCATAGGGATCATCAGGCTGGGAGAACTGCTGAGCCTGCCGGACCACAAGGTGCGCTACTCGCTCCGCATTCTAGAGCAGGAAGGGATCATCGAGCCTTCGACAGAGGGCGCGGTCACCACCCCGAAGGTGAACGAGTTCCTCCAGGACCTCACGAAGACCCTGGACAATTTCAGGGCAGCAGTGGAGGGGCTGAGGGAGAGCATCCGGTAAGCCAAGCCCTCCCGTACAGCGGCTCGTTCTTCAGAGGCAAGGGTTACTGATACCCCTGCCACTTCCGATCCAGGTCCGGCGCTGAGAGCGTCTCCATCACATAGTCCGCGAACTCCGCGCACGTGGCTCCATCTGATCTGCCGGTGATCGCCTTTTTCTTCTCGAACAAGCCGCAGATGTCCAGCGCCTTCTCCAGTCTGTCCGCCTTCTCCACGTAGCCGATGTGGCGGAGCAGCATCACCACCCCGCGCATCATGCTGGATGGATCGGCGTACTGCGCCCTGCCCTCCTCGACCATCCGCGGTGCGCTGCCGTGTATGGCTTCGAACATCGCGTAGCGCTTGCCGATGTTTGCCGCGCCAGCGGTGCCAACGCCACCCTGAAACTCTGCAGCCTCGTCCGTGATGATGTCACCGTATAGATTGGGGGCCACGATGACCCTGAACTGCGTTCTGCGCTTGGGGTCTATGAGCTTCGCTGTCATGATGTCGACGAACCAGTCGTCGATCTGTATCCCCGGGTACTCCTTGGCGATCTGCTCGAAGATCGAGAGGAACTTGCCGTCGGTGGTCTTGACCACGTTGGCTTTCGTTACACATGTAACTCTGGGTATCCTGTTCTTCTTCGCGTACTCGAACGCCAGGCGCACGATGCGCTCCGTCCCCTGCGTGGTGATCGCCTTGAAGTCTATCGCCAGGTCATCGGTGACGTTGATGCCGTCCTTGCCCAGCACGTAGACGTCCTCCGTGTTCTCCCTGAAGAAGATCCAGTCTATGTTGTCCTTGGGCACCTTCACAGGGCGCACGTTGGCGAAGAGGTCCAGCTCCCTGCGCATCGCCACGTTCGCGCTCTCGATGTTCGGCCATGGGTCCCCCTTCTTAGGTGTGGTCGTCGGTCCTTTGAGTATCACGTGGCACTTCTTCAGCTCTGCCAAGACATCATCAGGTATGGCTTTCAGCACCTTTGCGCGGTGCTCGATCGTGAGACCCTCGATGTAGTTGAGATGCACCCTGCCCTTTGCGACCTCGTCCTTCAACAGGTGCTCCAGCACCCTCTGCGCCTCCTTGGCGATCGTGGGTCCTATGCCATCCCCGCCGCACACCCCGATGATGATCGGCTTGAGCGTGGCATAGTCCACCCAGTCCTCCGCGGATTTCATGCGCTCCACGCGCGCGATCTGCTTCTCCAGTATCTTGCCGAAGTGCTCCTTCGCATTCTCGATAGCTCCGTTGGTCTCTTTCGCGTTCTTACCAGTCTCTTTAGTCGTCATTTATTACACCTCCTTCATGAGATTCAGTGTTAGTCACTCCTCCGGATCACAATCTGTCAGAATTAACAATCTTTCTGCTACGCCGACTGCCCCGTCTTCGTCCATCACCGATAGTCGCACCAAATATTCCCCGGAAAGATCATAAATATGCACAGCAATCATCTGATTCGATAATGTATCATCCCCAAAGTCCCATCCATAGGATACAATATAGCCATCGATGTCGTAAGATCCAGAGGCATCGAAATAGAATTTGTGACCGCCCTCCGTTACTTTGTCCAGGTAATCGGAACTGATCACAACTTCTTGGTCGTAGCCATTGGTCGTCTTGAAGATATAGAAAAATGTTGCTTCATTTCCCTCGCACGAAAATGACAAAGTCACTGGATTGTCCCCCGTGTGCGAAGCCTGGTATATCAACATTATCTCGTAGGTTCGTCCCAAATACCGACTTAGGACGATACTTGCTGAGTCCGGCGGACCTGCATCCCGCGTTACAAGCGCTTCGGCAAGCAGCAACCCATCTTCGAAGACCTGAAGACCGATAGAGTTCCCTTTCCTTCCCTGACTTGTCAGGGTCAGGTTCACTTCTTGGTAAACTTCTAATACCGGAATCGGTGGCGACCGTGTTACTTCGATTTCCACACCAGTCATGAACCACAACCCGTCCTCGGTGGCGTTCGCGACCGTTAGATTCAGGGGGTACGTTCCCAGTCCGATATAGGTATGCGTGGGTCTGACGTCGCTGGTCCAATCTCCATCGCCGAAATCCCATAGATATCGGGAGGTATTCGCAAAGTCATAGCCATATTGCGCATTAATGTCAAATTGTAACAGGGTATTGTTCAAGACCTGGAATCTCCCCGAGTATTTATCATACTTCGCCCCGGTAATGTTCCACAGGATGTCATCAAGCGGAGAGATGATATAACCGTCACCGCTAATCGGGCAGCGAACCTCTATGCTCCGGCATCCTCGAAGGGAGCTAACCGCAATCGACATCGCTGTACTCGCATCGCATCCTTCGAATTGCGTGTGCAAACGGTACCTATGTCTCGTGTTTTGAAT
>JBFMEL010000017.1:0-25416 GCA_040753455.1 Thermoplasmatota archaeon
GTTGGCCTTTGGTCCCCGCGTTGCGCTCAAGCGTGGGGGGTGGGGGGGGGGGGACCTTCGCAGGCGCAGCAGCAGGGGTAACATCCGCCTTTCGCTCCATCGTCGGGGGTGTAGTGGGCGGGACCCTCACAGGCGCAGCAGCAGGGGTAACATCCGCCTTTCGCTCCATCGTCGGGGGTGTAGTGAGTGGGGCTCTCGCAGGCGCAGCAGCAGGGGTAACATCCGCCTTTCGCTCCATCGTCGGGGGTGTAGTGGGCGGGACCCTCACAGGCGCAGCAGGAGGTTTAACATCGGTTTTTGGAGAGGAGGGTCTGGCAGATGGGGGCGCAGGGATGCGCTCATGCTGCATCCTCAGCATCTTCATGCGCTCGACGAAGCTCATCTCCTTCGGAGGCTCGGCTGGCTCTGGTGGGTGCTGCTCCTCGATCGGTGTCGGCTGTTCCACAGGCGGCGGCTCGGGGGTTATCTGTGTCTGGGGTGGAGGCTCAGGAGCTTCGGTCTCGAAGGTGGCACCGCAGCTAGGGCATTTAGTGGCGGAGATATCCACCACAGCCCCGCATAATGGACAAACAGCGGCAGCCTCCTCCTCGAACAGCACACCGCATTTAGAGCACTGGGTGGCATCGATCGGGAGTTCTGTGCCGCACTCAGGACAGTTAAAGACCTCTGCTATCTTGACCGCCTTCTCTTCCACAGCCTCTTTCGGAGCCTCTTTCGACCCCTTCTCTGCCTCGATCTCCCTCAGGAGGGCATCGATCTTGTCCCCTCCCTCACCCCCGATTACCAGGACATCCGGGGTTCCTTGAGGGGCGGTATCAGCGGCCTCTGGTGTCAGCCCGAAGAGCGCTAGATCTGTGTTGCATGAGGGACAGACCTTGTCGCTGGGACTGAGCTTTGCATCGCATATCGGGCATAATAGCCCCTTCTTTGCCTCATCCAATCCGGGACACCTCTGCAACGCTGGGAACTTGTTTCCTCCATAAATAATTATCGAACCCAGTGCTGTGTGGTATGACTGGTCTGGCCAGCATGCAAGATGCACAGAGCTTGGTACAAACGGTCCGGTTCATGATTCATACCACCTGGCAGAACCCTGTGCCTTGTGGGACGTAGGGAAAAATGAGGGGTTCTGGTATTTAGATCAGATGTTTATCGGACAGGCATGAAATCCATAGCCAGCACATTTGGGATTCAACGCCTCTTACAGGTTAAAAATAGGGTGGCCTGTTTACCCCCTGCGATCACATGGCAACCGGAGCGATAGAATTAAGAGGGACGAAGATTATCCCGCCATGCCTGTGTTTACAGGGGGCAATCTGTGCTCAGGGATTCGATCGAGGGGCTCGAAAAGGTCTTCAGAACAGATATCTCTCCACCAGCGGTAGTGCTCATCACCGGTCCACCCGGCTCCATGAAGACCAGCTTCTGCTACACCCTCATGTCCAAGTACCTGGAGAAGACAGGGGAGTTCGGTCTTTATACCACGCTCGAGGAGAGCGTGGACAGCCACCTACGCAACATGGAGAGTCTCGGTGTCCCGCTGACAAAGAGGATGCAGGTCTCAGACTTCACAGACCTAAGGGAGATAGACCGCATGGTGGACGACGGCACCACCACAGACTACCTCCAGTTCATCGAGAAGATGATCGCCCATTTCAAGAAGAAGCAAGGACAGCGGTTCACGCTCTTCGCGCTCGACTCCCTCGGTGCGCTCTACTCCCTGATGGAAGATGCAACGAACATGCGCAAGAAGATGTTCTACTTCTTCAAGATGCTCAGGGACAACAACCTCATCAGCTTAGTGGTGATGGAGCGCTCCATCGGTGGCGAATCGCAACTCCTTGGAAACGAGGGCTTCCTCGTGGACGGCATAGTGCTGCTCGGCTTGGAGAGGAGTCGGGGCAAACTGGTGCGCTTTCTCCAAGTCGAAAAGATGAGGGCATGCCAGCACAGCATGGAGAAGCACTCGCTCGAGGTGGGAAAGGACGGCATCATCGTCCTGGGCCCGATATTTGACGCGTGATCCAAAGGCTCTGGGCACCCCCCAGAGCGTGAAGATTGCCTACCTTTGGTAGGCTGCATCTCGGAATGATCGTTCTACGTCCCTGCAATCATGTCCATATGTCCATTCATCTCACCAGTTCACAGTCCAGATGGTGTCCGCAGGCACATAAACCCAGTACGCTTCGCCCTTCTTGAGCACGTAAGTGTCTGCCAGCACCGCTGTCTTGTACTCTTCTGTTGCGTTGAACCCTTCGACGTACGTGGCGCCCGTGGCAGTCTTCAACTGCCCTACAGTGTATGTGCTATCATCTGTCGCCGGGTAGCCGATCAGGTTCCAGCCAGTGTAGAGGTTGATCGTGGTGCTTGCAGGGATACTGCCGCTGATGTTGATGAAACCGTTACCTGGTGCAGTCACGTAGAGCCACACGCCCATCCTGTGATCCACGACAGTGAGATCGTTAAGGGTGGAATCCCATGCAGTATAGTACTGCTTCCACTTCGCCCCAGTGGGCGCCTGCGCGTCGTACCACACCACCCTGTCCCAGAACGTATCTCCATCAGTGTCAAGCAGGGCATCAGGCAGCGCGCTGTTGAAGGGCACCTTTGGCAGGGAGACCAGATTCCAGCCCGCGACCAAGGGTCCGATGTCGGGCTCGTCATAATAATTCAGTTCCGGGTGCACCGCTGACTGTGTGGCATCGTTGTCGTAGCCGAAGGTGAACACCGCTGCGCTCGCAGTGTAGTCAATGACTGTCTGGACATAATCCACGCGGGCAATTGCTTGAGTATTGGGATACACACCCCACTGAAGCCTGCCGCCAGAGATGTAGTTCGCACAGTTGGCTGTGATGCTCCTCGTCATCGTTGCATCTATGTTAGCCGAAAACACCATCGTGGCACCTATGATGTCCCAGCTGCCACTCGTTGCGTTTTTGGCATACAAGGTGCAGGTCACAGCAGCGCTGTACTGCGCCTCGTGCGTCATCGTGATCTGTGTGATTGTAGCAGGGTCCTCGCTGATCGCCATGCTGTACTTCATGAACATCATATCCCCTAAACCAGGATCCGCAGAGACTGCTCGTACATCGTTTGAGGAGTTTATCTGGGTGTATTGGACATCAGTCAGTTCTATGCGGCTGTTGGGCACATCGAACTCTGCGGTGGATGCGAGATCTACATCGCAGAACCAAGCATCATGCGGTCCGCCTAGCTGCGTTGTCCCAGAGTATGTGTATGTTCTTGACGCTGGGCCTGCGGACTCCCCAGTCACATTGAGCCAGAGCTCCACATAGAACCTGCTGCCCGCTGAGAGCGTGGTCCCTGCTGGCACATTATACTCCCAGTAGAATTCGTGATACGTGCCCACGAACCCCGCGATGTCCTCGTCGTCCTGAGCAGAGAACTTCAGTGCGGGTACAGTGCCGTTCTCGTAGACCTTTGTGTATAGATAGCCGTTGGCTGTCGCCCTGTCCACCTGTCCATACACACGGAATTTCCAAGTACCGTTCATCTCCTGTGGGTTCAGGTACACATCAGATAACCATCGCTCGCCGATCTGGTACGCCCCCACCGCAGAGAGCGCTGTGGATGCGAATATCTGCACCGCAGTCTCGAACGGATCGAGGTTCAGGTTTCGATAGCCTGCGAAGGGTGCCTGGGCTTGGAAGAACAGCAGTTCGTCTGTGATGGCGCTTTTTGTCACCATGTTGTAGTCCCTCTGACCCAATGCATCTTCTGCCCTGACCACGTACCAGTAGGTGGTTGAGGGAAATAATCCTGAGTCCACGTGTGAGAGGGCAGCGCCCGTCCAGGTTGGGACAGTGGAGTTCACCTCTGCCTCCGTTGGAAGATGATCGAATCTCCACAGTCGGTACGTGATCGGGACATTGGGGTCGTTCGCAGGGCTCCAAGAGACTTCCAGGGTGGTGCCTGTGCCCGGATTCTCCACCTTCTCCACACCAGCGAAATCTGGAAGCATCCTGGTCGGGTCTATCTCAATGATCACATCGGTATGATTGTTGGCACTGTTGCCATCTGCCCCGTATACAGTATCTACTGAGACGCGATATCTCCCCCCACTCGTGAAGGTGTACACCCAGCCCAAGACCTCTTCGCTCTCAGGCGCGAGCGGTCCGCTTGTCGAATCCGCGGCAGGACCAAAGACCAAGGTCTCAGAGGGGAGCTCGGCAATAATCGAGACATCATCTAACCAGAACCCGATGGCGTTGGTGCCCTCATCGGAGGTGAACCTGAACCTCACCTTGACCTCCTCAGCACCCAGGAACTGCGAGAGGCTGTTCGTCCTTCCTGTCCAGGCTGCACCTGCCCCATGGTAGCGGGTGATGTACTCCCATGTCCTTCCCCCATCCCTAGAGCCCTCCACAACGCAGAAATCGTAGTTTGCCTCTGTGCTGTAGTACGTCCAGTACGTCAGATTGGCTCCGGTCGCCTCGCGCAGGCTGACAGTGCCTGACATCTCGAGACACTGCACGGTCATGTCGTTGTAGTTGCCCCCAGCCGCTGGACCGCACCACCAGCTACTGGTGGGGGAGTTGCTCCGGTCTGTAACTCTATGCCAGTATGAGATCGAGGTGCTGCCGTCATGGTCGACCACCACCCAGTTCGTGGTACCGCTCTCCATGTTGTCCGAGAAGAGAGTGGTTGAGGTGGATGACCCGAACTTTGTAATTGTGCATCTGGACTCGAATATCGGCACCTGCAGTTCTCCCACGTTCCTCACAGTGCCGTTTATAGCGTACGCACCCAGCGGATACGAACCCATCTCCACGAAGGGTGAGATAGATATGGCAGAGACATCCTCGTCCCACGGCACCTCAACGGTGATGATGCACGAAGCCCTGCAGCTCGCGTTCGTGTTCGAGGTGGCGTTCACCCATATCCTGTATGAACCAGGGGTCTCACCTGCGGGCACCGTAACAGTCAGTGTGCTCTGGGAGGTCTGGTTGCGCACCAGCGCTATGCTCGCAGGTAGAATGGAGACAGTCCAGCCTGGGATTGTGCTTGTGGCAAGGGTGAAGGTATCGTCCCTCCTTCCGTCGTTCGTAACGTTGATGGAGAGGCTGCCTGTTCCCCCATCGTTAATCTTTATCCACTCGCTCTGCGGTGAGAGGGAGACATGATCGATCACTTGGAATGGGTTATCAGCGATCTGGCACAGATACATGGCTGCGCCGATGTTGTCCGCGCAGACCAAGGGCACTTTGTCCGCCCTAGGGTGAAACAAGTCATATGGAGCAACAACCGCTGCATCGTTGTCGTTGAGATTTGGGTATGCCTCTATGCAGTATGCGTATATACCCAGCTCGCCGTAGAGCCAGTCGTCGTCCGAGCCAGAGGTCATATACAAATCGCTCGACTGCTGGGGCGTGTATCCTGGGTACGCGCTCCCTGCGGTATTGGTGATCCTTGCGGACATCTCGTTAGCCACTGCCTGAAACAGCGCCTCGTCAGGAGCGCTGGCATACGTGTAACCCCATGGATACAGTATGAGCTGGCTGTATGTGTGATACGATATCGCGAATACAAAATCGTGCTGGCGGCAGAAGTCCCTGATGGCACTACATTCAGGCTCTGAGAAAGCACCAGGACCACCATAAGTGTCTGAGGTCGGGTCAGGGGATGCGCCAGATGCACCCCACATGTAGCCGTAGTTCCTGTTCGGGTCCACGCCGTCCTGCGTCTCTTCGAAAATAAAATTTCCGTTGTTGTCGCGGCAGTTCTTGCGCCAGCCATAAGGCTGTCTGGCATGATTGGTGGGATCATCGCCAGGGCTGTCGTATTCCCGCCCATCCGGGTTTGCGCATGGGATCACCCAGACCTGCCTGGTGTTCACAATATCTGTCACTGTGGCGTTGGTCCCGTAGTTGTCCGTGAGGAAGTTGATGATGTATAAAGCGATCTCGATCGTCATCCATTCCCTGGCGTGGTGGTTGCTATTGAAGTATATCTCGGGCTCATCCTCCTCCACCTCCGGGTTGTCAGAGATTTTCATCGCCCAGAGATCCCTGCTCTGCCAAGACTTACCTATGCTCGCCAACTTCGTGATCGAGGGATGGTCCTGCGCGATCTGCTGCAACTCATCGCTGAGCTCGGTGTAGGAGTGATAGACTGTGAGACCAGCATAGGGTTGCACTGGTGGTGCTGCCGCGGGCTCCACCTCTTCTGGCACTTGTGATGCAGCGTCCAGGAGCACTCCTCTGTGCTCATGGTAAGGTCCCTGGCCCATTGTGGCAAGGAGCAGCCCTATCACGCAGAACGTTACAACAGTTGCCGCCGCCCGATACATGATCGCACCAACCATAGGTTAGGTGCCTATGGATAGATAAATCTTGCCATCCCTTAGCGCGCCGCGTGGGAGAATGGTGTCGGTCAAACAAGGTGCTTCTGATGAGAGCCCAGCCCTATCACCAACAGGTTTTTAACCCGTGCCCGATACCCTTTTGGGTTCGATGATGACAAGAGGGTCAGCGGAGCCGCGAAGGTGATGAAGAACCCTATGAGTGCTGAGAACCCCCCTACCGCTCGTGCATCAGGTATGCAATGAATTTGTGGAGGGGCAGGCCATCATCCCAGCGCATGATGAAGTGCCCCACCCTGCTCTCGCTCATCTTCGGGAGTAGGCTGTGGACATACCTGAGGGTGCCCTCCACTCCTTCGATATCCACCGTGAAGACGCGCCAGGGGTCCTCACCCCTCACGTGCTTCAGCTTGTAGGCATACAGAGGCACCAGACCTGCCCTATGGCAGTGACCGATCAACTCCGCAGCCTGCTTCGAGCCCTGGCCGCTCGACGCGCTGAACCTGATAATCCTGCTGTGGGAAGACTTCACCTCTATGGGGAACGCCACATCGCCCCTTATGGCAACGAGATCCACGCCCAGCGAGCCCGCTGCCCTGATCACGAGGAACGGCTTCCCCCGGATGGACCTGTACGCCCTGAGCGCATCTACCGGGCAGGAGTGCAGCGCCTTCTCGAACCACTTCTCATCCCCCGACAGGATCCCCTTGAGCTCCCTCTCGAACTCCCTCGACATCAGACCCTGAGTGTGCTATCTCGATATATGTGTATCGATCTTTGCGAGGCGTAGCTGTGAGATATCGAGGTGAGCGATATATGAGCCTCTATGCACCTTTCAGATCACGCGCTCGGTCGGCACCACGAGACGGATGATCGCCACGGCTGCGATGATGAAGAACGCGCTCAACACCAATGATAGGGCAGAGCCGATAGTCAGTGCCAGTATCCCAGCCACCGCACTGCCAGCGATGGCACCGACGCCCACGACGGCGTTGAACGTGCCGACAAGGGCACCTCTCTCCTCCGCCGAGCCTGCTGCCACGGCGATGGGGAGGTGCGTGTCAGCGATGATCGCCCATGTGAAGCCTAGAGCCATGTGCACCGCTGTGAGGAAAACCAGCGCTGCCTGGTAGTTCCAGAGAGCGATCGGCAATGCTGCCGGGTAGATGATGAAGAGGGCAAACCTCGCTGTCTTGGCAGTGATCAAGAGCATCCTTTTGTCCCCCCTGTCCGAAAGCTGCCCCATCTTCTTGAAGAGCAGGGTGGACGCCAGTGCCTGGGCGAACGACAGGAAAAAGACGATCGTGCTGTTCCCGTTCACCTCCTTTAGCACCTCCTTTAGTAGGAAGACCGGGGCGATCGTAATGAACGATATCGCGCCTATGTTGTAAATGAAAACCGCGACGAGATACATGGGAAGGTAGCTTTTGCCTATGGGGTGTGCGTGCGCAAGCTTCCTGAGATGCGCGATACTGAAAAAGCGGTACATCTTGCTCGGCAGGTACCTCGCCCGCTCATAGGTCCATCTCTTCAGCTGGAGGACGTGCTCGTAGAAGTGTTCCCTAGAAAGCTTCTCGTCAGGCTCTATTATTAGGATCAGTGCAAGGAAGGCTCCCAGGAGCGCCAGCGCTGCGTTTATGAAGAAGAGGAGTCTGAGCGATGCGATGATGCCCAGCACCTGAGGGACGAAAGCCAGCCAGAGGGTGCCGAGGGCGATCCCTGCGATGGTGCCGATTCCCGCGGCGTTGTTGAATCCCCCGATCTTCTCTGACCATTTGTCCCTCGAAAACATCTCGAATATCAGAATGCTTATCGCTGGCGTGCTGGCTGCAGATAGGAGCCCGAGGAGCATGCTCGCGAAGAGGAACTCCCCGAGGACGACGGAAGCCCCCATGAATATGTACGCGACAGCTCTTCCCAGGAATCCGAGGGCGACGAAATGTTTCCTCCATCTGACAGAGTCCGTGAACCTGCCCCAGAAGATGAGGGCGGGGACAGAGGCGGCAGATGTACCTACGGAGATGAGCGCGACATCCCCCACGTTGCCAGCGAGGACAAGCACCACGAATACAGGGAGCAGCGTGTCGAAGCAGCCGCCCGCCATGTTCGTGGGAACATAGGAGTAGAACCACCGCTCGCCTTTGTCGCCCATAGTTTCACCAGATTCGTTTAGAGGCATCCCTCTTGGTTTGCCGCGGCATGGATATGAGGAATAAAAGGTTTTTTTTAACACGGGACCCAGTTTTCCTCTAGGGTTTCGCAGAACGGCACGCAGCAGCCCCCTGGGATGCTCCCTCAGTTCCCGCTCCCGACCATCTTCTGAATCGCCCTCTGCAGAGCCTCGCCGACCACTCTGCCGTCTGCCCGCCCTCTCAGGCGCTTCATCACCAGCCCCATCAGCGGGCTGAAAGCCTTCTCGCCCCTCTCCCTGACGAAAGCGCTCCTCTCTCTCACCACCTCCTCGACGATCCTCGCAATCTCTTCAGGGCTGGCTGCGCGCATTCCGAGATGATCCAGGGCGTTATCAACAGTGGTGTCGGGATGCTCTGCTCTGTATCTCAGCAGTGTAGGGATCGCCTCTTTCGAGTACCTGTGTTCGAGCAGCCCGCTGAGCACTTCTATCAGGTACTCCACCTCCACCCCCCCGGCGCATGGATCGTAGAGGATCGTGCTCAGTATGATCCCTGCTATCTCTTCTGGCTTCCCCAGCTTCTCATATATCTCGAAGACTATATCCTCCCTTTCCTCGGCGATCATCTGCTCGATCATCTGCTGGTTCGAGCCTGGTAGTGCTGTCATGCAGCGCTCGATGCGCCTCTCCCTTTGCTCTGGAAGGTGCGCGCGCAGGCGCTCCAGCATCTCGGATGTCACAGGGACCGGCGGCACGTCTGTCTCTGGATACATGCGCGCCTCCCCGGGCAGCGGTCTGCTGTAATTGGTCGTTCCATCTGGCATCGGGTCTCTGGTCTCCTCAGGCACGCCATTGAAGGCTGCTTTCGCCCGCTCAGCCACATGCCTCAATGCCCTCCTCCCCTCCTCTTCCTCGGCAGCGAGCAGCACGAATGCATCCAAGGGTGCTATCCCCAACGCCCTCACCACCCGCTCGACCTCCTGCCCAGTGATCCCATACCCGGGCAGCTCGTCCGAGTGCAGGATCCCTTTGATATTCGAGGTTCTAGCATGGGCAGCCAGATCTGGACCGAGCCCCTTTCCTCCGCCTTCCTGAGCGCCTAAGAGTCCTCGAAACCCCTTCAGCCTCATCCCAAGGATGCGCTCGCCTCTCTCCATCGCCTCCTTGATGAGCTGCGAGCCTGTGCCCGCAAAGAGATCGGTGATCTCCCTGGGTTCCTCACACACCGCGCCATCGCTCCTTGCCCTGAGCTCTCTGGCGATCCGCAGGAGGCTCTCCTGGCGCTCCACCTCCTTTTTCACATAGACGGAGATCATCTCCAGTTCCTGCACGCCCTTGATCTCGACCCTTGCCCCGCCCGGCACGGAGATGTTCAGATCCTCCCTGATCGTGCCGATGCCGCGCCTCACCCTCCTGGTATCCCTCAGGAGCCCCCCGATGGCTAGGGCAACATCCCTTGCCATCTCAGGGGTGTCGATCTCTGGCTCTGTGGAGATTTCCACAAGTGGGATGCCCAGCCTGTCGAGCTTGTACACCACCTCTCCTTCTGCCTCCCCCATCCTCCTTGCGGCATCCTCCTCCAGGGAGATCGTGGGTATTCTGATCTCTCGATCCCCTGCCCTCAGCCTCCCATCGAGGGCTACGAGCGCAGTCCTCTGGAACCCCGCAGTGTTCGATCCATCGATCACGATCTTGCGCATGAAGTGCATCTCGTTCACCGGCTTGGCATCGAGCATCAGGGCAAGGATTAGCGCAGTCTTTATTGCCTGAGGATTGGGTGCATGCGGCGGCTCTTCGTCAGCCTCCACCAAGCATGTCCCATGGCTCGCCAGATACCTGAAGCGCAGCCCCTTCTCGTGCTCCCTCACCGCTGCCCTGTCCACGTCCCCCATCTCGCTCCTGGTAGGGTGAAGGCGCCTGGTGAACCTCGCTTCTACGGCATCGTCCAGCTCTGAGGGGCAGGCGCAGAACAGCTTGGGCATAGAGAGCTGCTGGTGAATCTCCAGACCCACCCTCAACCCATGCGTTTCCGTCATCTCTTCAGCACCCCCAGCGCTTGAAACTCACATGACTTGTGATATTTGTAATTTTTGTCATTTTTGCTCCCCGATTATTTTTACGACCAACGAATGAAACTCTCTCGCTTCTCGAATAGCATCCGCAGCCTCGTTTTCAGGGACCTCTATCCTGCCGCCGTACTGAGTTTTATGCCGTGCTTTCCTGGTCAAGTCGAACAGGTTCACATATTTTTCCGGGATCTTGTTTGGGTCGGAATATTTTTCTCTCAGATATATGCCCACGCAGGCATGACTTCTTTCCTTGATGCCATCCCTGAAAAGCAGCGCCCTGGCGCTATGGAGCATGGCGTTGTATGCGCATATGAGCGACACGTCGCTGTAACCAATTTTGAGATTGCCTTCGGCCCTCTCCAGATAATGCGTTGCCAGGCCGAGTGCCTCTCTTGCCTTGATGATGTCCGGCTCAACTTCCTTCAATAGCCCGTCCCTGAAGCAATCCGAAAGTCTCATCTGACCACTAGCGACGTGCCGTGCAGTAGCACCATGCTCCTCACCACGTTATCATAGAAAACCGGGTCTTTCCTTGCCATTTCCTTCCACAGCCTGACAGGGAGCACCCTGAGGCTGAGCTCCAGTCCCAAGGCACGTTCCAGCTTCCTGACACAGTCTGCGAACTCCTCCTCTCTTACGTCAGACAGGCACACGATGTCCATGTCGCTCTTCTCGTCGTACTCCCCGGTCGCGTAGCTGCCGTACAGCGCAATCGAGATGGCGTCCTCGTCCACAGAGAGGATGTTTTTTACCAGCCCTGCCTGCTCGATATCCGCGATTATCCTGAGCCGTTTCAGCGCGCGTACCGTTGGGTTGTCTGCCAGGGAGTAGAACTTCGCACGGGCGCAGGTCTCGCAATCCAGAATCCCCTCCTCCCTCAGTTGGGCCAAGACCCTGCTGGTCGTGTAGGAGCTCATGCTCAGGGACGCAGCCAGCTCCTTGACGTAGACGGAGGCGGAAGGGTTCCTGAGGAAGAACTCGACGATCCTCCAGGCGGCGTACTTGCGCATGAGGACCAGCATGATTCAACTCGTATAGCAAACGCTCGTTTGGTATAAAAAACTATGGTTTGTCAGATTGCAGTTCGACTAGCGCATTCCCAGCTTCTTCACCCACAACCTCATCCCCTTGCCTGTATCAGCCTTTCTATAGATGGGGAGGGGCGAGCACACTGCGAGCAGAGCGCGCTGTCAAGAAGGATTGTGAGCGCAATTAATTCGCTGTCTCGACCAACAAGTGCGGATTGAAAGGATGGCACATCACTGGGGTTCACCTCCCTCCACCCCCCTCCGCTCGGAGATCTCCCCCGCGATGTTCATCGCGATCATCCTCTCCACCTCCTCTCCCCTGTCGCCCTGCCCGAGCACCCACATCAGTTTCACATAGGCGGTCTCCGGAAGCATGTCGGCGCCGGAGATCACGCCCGCCTTCACCAGCGCCCTCCCCGTGGAATACACGTTCATGTTCACTGTGCCGCCGAGGCACTGCGTGGTCATGACCGCGCACCCACCTGCCTTGATGTACTGTGCAATGGCGGGCACGAGCTTAGAGGGCACGTGCCCAAGGCCAGTGCCTGCGATCACCACTCCGTTATCCCTCATCGCTGCCTGCAAGAGGCGCTCGTGCATCCCAGGGTATGCGTAGAGCAGCGCTACGCGCTCCTCCATACCTTTCCTCAGCACAGGGGATGACGCACCCCTCCCTCTGTGGGGCTCTGTGAGGGCGATCCCCTCGGGACCTATCGTGCCGAGGGGCTTTGCGTTCAGCGTCCTGAAGGCATCACGCCTGCTGGCATGCATCTTCCTCACCCTGGTGCCTCGATGGATAGCGCATATATCATCGGAGAGGGTGGAATGCATCACCACAGCCACCTCGCCCAGATTACCGTATGCTGCGAGCCTTGCCGCCGATAGCAGGTTTCGCCTTGCATCGGATGATGGCCTGTCCGACGAGCGCTGGGAGCCCACCAGCACCACTGGCGCGTTCAGGTCGTGCAGCATGAAGGACAGCGCGGAGGCTGTGAACTGCATCGTGTCCGTGCCATGAGCGATCACCACACCCGCGTGCCTGTCCTGCAGCGCGCGATGCGTTTCCTCCGCGATCGCCTCCCAGCACGCCACGGTCATGTCCTCGCTCAGGATGCTGTACATGACCTTTGAGTCGATCCTGCATATCTCCCGAAGCTCGGGTGCCACGCCTGTGAGCTGCTCAGGGGTCAGGGCGGGATGCACTGCGCCCGTCCTGTAGTCCACATAGCTGGCTATCGTCCCCCCGGTACCGAGGAGCTTGACTGTCGGCTTCTCCGCATCCGCACGCAGATCTGGGACGGAGGGCTGTGCCCGCACCTTTCTGCACAGCAGATGCACCTCATCCCCCTCCTTGGTCTTTATGCCCACGTTGTAGCCGTTCTTCAGCTTGAGCACTATGATATCTGCAGCCGTGAGCTCATGCCTGGGAATGAGCACGCCTTCCAGGACGCGCCCGGCACTCGATACTCTTATCATGTCACCTGGCTGAGCACCTGCGCTCTCCAGGAGCCTCAGCACCGCGCCCTCGTATGACATCTTGGGCACCACATATCCTTGAGCCTTAAATCCTTTGGCTCGCTGATGATGCACTGTGGTACCAAGCGGGGAGAGGAACAATCCCCGTTGCCAGCCTCTATCTCGTGAGGAGCTTCTCGTTCTTCATCAGATACTCTGACCCTGTCTGCGTCAGCTCGACGAGCAGGCGAGAACCATGACCGCGCATCCCGAGGGAGCGGCATCCGACCCTCTTGGTGGTGAGGTACCCCTCCTTTTCCAAGCGCCTGAGGACGTTCCGAACCTGGGAGTCGGACCTGGGCGTGGCGTCCCTTGCGGCACAGATCTGTCCGTACATCTCCTCCACGTCAGAGGCGATCACATTCCTCGAGCCCTTGGACAGGTGGCGCACGGTATCGAGGAGCAGGAGCCGATGAAGCAACGCCTCATTTCGCAAGGACCCTCTCACCCTTTTTGCAGGAGGTGAAGGCCTCGCCCCGCTTAACCGCGCAAGCACATGGTCGAGCTTCGCATCCAGCTGGGAAAGCTGCTCTGCAATGGACGAGAGCTGTGCGTCGAGGCGCGATGCAGGGCGCGCTCCTACGCCCTCTCTGCCAGCGGCGGGCTGCGGCCTTCTCTCGATCCTCACCTTCCCAGCCTCAACATTCTCCAGAACCCCCAGCCCTGGACCTGTGAGCTTATAGATCGCGATCTCCCTCGCCTCCCCCGATTTATGAGTGAGGTGCTTGTCCCTCTCGAGCAGCCCATAATCCGTCAGGTATCCAAGCGCCTCGTTGATGACGTTGTACCCCTTTCCAGTTTCTCTGCGCACATAGCCAGGTGTGAACTTGCCCTGGTGCGGCCCCTCCACCAGCTGCCGTTCTCCGATCCTCAGTATATCGGATTCCAGGGGTTCGATGATCCCAATACTTTCTACGTTTGTGCTCCCTGAGAATATCCTCTTGGCAACTTCTGGCACCACAGTGTATATCGAGTCCCCGCTGGAGAAATCCTTGGTCACTATCCCGTCCTTCTCCAGCTCAAGCGCCAGCTCGGACAATCTCTGATACGGTATGCCGGTCTGGCGGCTCAATTCCACAAGCGACATCCCGCGCCCCTTCATGCGATATGCTGCGTAGAGGGGCATCACGACATCGTTTTTTATCTGTGTAGCTGTGTTTTCCATACTACATCCCGGGTCGGAATATGTTTCATGGATAAATAATCTTTCCCCGAGGCAGAGGCCAAGGGTCCAAAGTTCTGCCTCACTGTGAGGTATCCCTCTGAGAGGATGCGCTGTGAAATTTTGACCCAGCATCCACGCGGGAGCAACATACATCTATGACTCTTGAGCCACACAGTCGCATTTTTATATCACCTCTGCTTTGGGTGGGTGCTCTTTCAGAGCCGATGAATAATGACGCCAGATGGCTGAAGGAGGTGGCTGGATGGCAAAAGCGATGTATGTAAGGTTCGAGATGTCGAAGGAGATGATGGACAAGACAGCGGAGATCTTGGAGGTCGCTAGGGAGACAGGGAAGGTAAGGAAGGGAACGAACGAGGTCACGAAACTCATCGAGAGGGGTGACGCGCTCTTCGTGGTCATGGCGGAGGACGTACAGCCGGAGGAGATACTGGCACACATACCGCTCCTGTGCGAGGAGAAGAACGTGCCCTATGCATACCTCTCCAGCAAGGCGGACCTCGGCGCGCGGGTGGGGCTCGACAAGCCCACGGCATCGGCTGCGGTCGTTGACCTCGGTAAGGCAAAGGAACTTTTTGAGGGGCTCATCGGCGATCTCAAAGCGCTCAAGGGATAGGACAGGTGCTATTGATGGACGAGGACAGCATCCCATCCGAGGTGGTGGAGGTCATCGGCAGGACAGGGATGACCGGCGAAGCCACTCAGGTCAAGGTCAGGGTGCTCGATGGACGGGACAAAGGACGGATCATCACCCGCAACGTCATGGGGCCGGTGCAGGTGGGCGACGTGCTCATGCTCAGAGAGACTGCGAGGGAGGCTAGGAAGCTCAGCATAAGGTGAGGGCGATGGTCGAGCGCAGGGTGTGTACCTTCTGCGGCAACGAAATAGAGCCAGGTACAGGGATCATGTTCGTGCGAAGGGATGGCACGATATACCGCTATTGCTCCAGGAAATGCAAGAAGAACCACATAGACCTGAGGCGCGTGCCCCGCCGTGTAAGGTGGACGAGGCAGTTCGCAGCCCTCAAGGCTGCGGGTAAATCCAAGGAGGCGCGTGCCGTGCCCAAGGAGGAGGAGCAGGTGGTCATAGAAGAGGCGGAAGGAGAGGAGGAGGACAGTGCGACCGAACCCAAGGAGGAGTCCGCATGAGCCGCACCCTCGTGCTGATCAAGCCAGATGGTGTGCAGAGGGGTCTGATCGGAGAGGTGGTGCGCAGGTTCGAGCGCCGGGGGCTCAAGATCGCGGGCATGAAGATGCTGTGGATTCCCGTGGAACTCGCAGAGCGCCACTACGCCGAGCACAAAGGCAAGAAGTTCTATGAGCCGCTGGTGTCATATATCACCTCCTGCCCAGTGGTGGCGATGGTGCTGGAGGGCGAGAACGCGGTCCAGGTGGTGAGGGGGATGATCGGCAGGACCAACCCGCAGGAAGCTCTGGCAGGAACTGTAAGGGGCGATCTTGCGCTCCAGACAGCCAGGAACATCGTCCACGGTTCTGACTCCGACGAGAGCGCTGCGCGGGAGATCTCCCTGTTCTTCAGCCCAGAAGAGCTTTACGACTACGAAAAGATAGATGAAGGCTGGCTGTACGAATGACACCTCTCGATCGGGAACGATACGACTGGCGGACAGCTCAGCCCTGAGATGCCAGGCAGCAGAGGCGTTCTATTATGTCAGTGTCCGGAAGGAGAAAAACAGACTTCCATGTTCAAGTGAGCGAGGCTCTGGTGTAGGTGAAATATCATGAGGATCGCTGTGCTGGGCGCTGGCGCGCTCGGAAGCCTCTTGGGCGCTTTGCTCTCCCTGAAGCACGAGGTGCTCTTGATCGGCCGGGAGGCGCATGTGCATGCGATTCGGACCAGCGGATTGCGGATAGAGGGCAGGACCAAGCTCCTGGTGCATCCCGAGGCAGCCACGAGCTGCAGCGGGCTGGGAGCGGTGGATCTTCTGGTCCTCAGTGTGAAGAGCTATGACACAGAGGAGGCGCTGGGCAGCGCTGCCCCGTTGTTCGGCAGGGGAACCACGCTCCTCACGCTGCAGAACGGTCCGAGGTCTGCGGAGCGTGCCGCCAGGATCGTTGGCGAGGAGCGGGTGCTGGCAGGATGGACGAGTCATGGCGCGACCTTCGTTGCCCCCGGGGTTGTGCATCACACCGGTGCAGGGGATACGGCGATCGGCGAGATGGGTGGCGGCGTGGGGGAGCGCGCCCGTGCAGCAGCAGAGGCGCTGGAGAGCGGCGGCATCACCGTGAGGATCAGCAGGGAGATCCACCCAGAACTGTGGATGAAGTGTGTGGTCAACGCAGCGATCAACCCGCTCACCGCGCTGTTGGGGTGCAGGAACGGTGTGCTGGCTGAGCGAGAGGAGACCAGAGTGATGGTGCGGACGATCTGCTCGGAGGGCGCGGATGTCCTCGATGCGATGGGCTGGAGATGCGATGCCAAAGCACTGGAGGAGCGCGTGTGGCGCGTGGTGGCGCAGACCGCGGACAACACATCGAGCATGCTGCAGGATGCTCAGAGGGGCAGGAGGACAGAGATAGACGACATCACGGGCGCGCTCTGCACCGCTGCCCAGGAGCATGAGATCCCTGTGCCTGCAAACCTTATCCTCTGGCAGTTGGTGCGGGCACTCGGCTGCAAAGAGCAGCGAGCCTAGTGCTCAGGAACCTTTTTTTACCTTGTGGATGTTGGGGCTTCCATGAATATCTATGCCGTGCAGGCGCGCCTGTCCAAGATCAGGTATGCAATCGCGATCTGGATCCTGCTGGTGCTGCTCTGCGACCTGCTGCTGGGTCTGGTCTCTGTCATATGGCATGGCGGGAACTCCTGGGTGGCATATGGCGCCATCGTTGGTGCGGCATTCCTCACCCTGCTCATCCCCTACATCTTCGGCGAGAAGCGCGTCAAGGTGATGGCGCTTGCCGGGCTCTTGACCATCACCATCGCGGGGGCTGCTACCGGGGCTGCCACCCTCTCTTACATCTATGAGGGATGGGTCGCACCATACGAGGATCCCGCTGGTCCCGTGCACAACGTCACCCTCACGCCATACATGAACGTGGAAGGGGGCGCATACACCTTCACTGCGCAGTACGAGGGCGCTGAACCCCCAGGCTCGCTCAACCTCACCCTGTACGATTTCTCGAAACCGTTCTGGGCACGCACCGATCCTATCGTGCTGAGCGTGAACAGGTCGAACGATTCAGCCCTGTACTCAATTACATACTCCCCGCCCCCTGGGCTCTACAGGCACAGCTTCGCTGCCGGGGGCATTCCATACACCGAGGCATGGGGGCCGATCAACTCCCCTTACGTGGACAACCTGCCCCTCTTCATGATGCTCGGAGTGACGCAGTTCCTGATCTCCATCTGGTTCCTCTTCGCCATCGGTCTCCTGCTCTACTGGTGGCTGAGGAAAGGACAGATGATGCGCAGGGAATGGGCAGATGCGAAGAGGACTGCGAGGACGTTCAAGTGCAGCGCGTGCGGCGCCATGGTGGATGCGGATGCCAGCTTCTGCCCCAAGTGCGGGGAGCGGTTCGAGGAGCGATGACCGCGCGTATCCTCAGAGCATATTATGTCTGGCCCGCCTTTCCCTCTGTCTCCATCACAGGGAGTGCGTGCGCCCTCTCGTGCAGGCACTGCATGGGGACCTACCTGCGCTGCATGATCCCTGCCACTACACCTGAGGCGCTCGTCCAGCAAGGCAGGCGGTTCTCGATGGAAGGAAAGCACGGGCTCCTCGTCTCAGGCGGCTGCGATGCAAAAGGGGGGATGCTGAACCTTGACAAGTTCCTGCCCGCCCTTCGAGCGCTGCACGGGATGGGGCTGATCATCAAGCTGCACACCGGCTTGGTGGATGAAGCGCTGGCAAGGGGCATTGCCGAGGCAGGGGTGGACATTGCCTCCACAGAGATCGTGGGGCACGAGGATACTATCAGGGAGGTCTTCGGCATCGATGCAGATCCGGGGGATTACATCCGAACCATCTCCTTGCTGAGGGACGCTGGCGTGCCCTATCTGGCACCCCACATAGCGGTCGGACTGCACCACGGCACCCTGAAAGGAGAGAAGCACGCCCTCTCCATGCTGAGGGAGGCGGCAGAGCCTTCCACCATCGTGTTCATCGTCCTGCGCCCCACGAAAGGCACGCCGATGGAGCATCTTTCCGCACCCAGCGCAGGGGACGTGGCTGAGGTGATTGAATACGGGCGGGGGCTCTTCCCACAAACAAAGATCGTTCTGGGGGCGCTGAGGCCCAGGGGCTCCGACCACGGCTCAGAGGGCAGGAATGCAAGGCTCGCGATAGAGATGGCAGCGCTCGACAGCGGCGTGGACGGCATAGAGCATCCGTCCCGCGCGCTGCTCCGCAGTGCCGAGGCAACAGGATGCAGGGTGAAGCGCATCGCAGCGTATGGGGTGCTGCCGATAGAGTACGAGGACAGGGTGGAGTGGCGGTGGGTGCGGTAATCAGCGGCACGCAGCGTTCTGGAGGGATATGATGGCAAAGAAAAGCAAGAAGACGCAGAGGATCAACAAACTCGGTGTGAGGTTCTGGTACACGGGGATACGAGTGAGGAACCTGGAAGAATCGATTAATTTCTACAGTGAGGCGCTCGGTTTCCGCGTCATGTACCGCGGGAGGATGCGCTCGCATGAGGGCACGTTCGTCCACATGCGCACGCCCACGGGCAGGCAGGTCCTAGAGCTGAACTATTACCCGGAGACCAGCAGGTTCTATGAGGGCTACAAGAACGGCTCAGAGCTCGACCATCTCGGTTTCTATGTGAGCGATGTGCGGAGCCAGTACGCTAGGCTGCTCGAAATGGGCTGCGAATCGGTTGTCGAGCCTTTCACCGAAGGGGATTGGCTGCTCGCCTTCGTCAAGGATCCAAACGGGATATGGCTGGAGCTGATCGGGAAAGAAAAGATGAAAAGATAAGACACACTCGCTGAGATGGAGAGGCTGGGGGAGAGGGCGAGCGCCGCTGACCATTACCAGCAGTCGCTGGCGATATTCGGGGGGATGGGAATGAAGGCATGGGCGGGGAATGCCCAGGAAGGATTGTCCAGACTCTGTGGGTAACGTTTGAGCTCTTCCCAGGTCACGATATCGCACCTTATCGCCACCAGCAATCGAAACCATTTTCCCGTCGAAATGCATATCGGGTGTGAGGGATGGGCTTGGCAAATCCTGAGGATGGAAGATCCTGGCGCGGGTACGCAGATCCATCACAGAGAGCGATCGAGCGCCTGGTGGGGCGGGCAAAGGATGCCGAGGCGGTTCCGGGCACTGGGAAGAGCACCGAAGCCCTGGAGATGCTGCACAGGCTCAACGTCAAGGACAAGGAGCTGCGCGAGAAGGAGCTCAATCTCCTGGAGAGCGAGAGGGCGCTGGCACGCAGGGAGGCGGAGCTTGCGAAAGCGAGAGATGCACTGGATGCCGCAAAGGCAGAGATCGCCGACCTAGAGCGCCAGCGCGATGCATACCTTGCCCAGCAGCGGGAGATGAAGGACTGGGAGCGCAGAAGGGAGGAGGTCTACAACCATCTGCTGAAGATGGAAGAGGAGCTGAACGCCAGGGAGCGCAACATCGCCCAGATGGAGCAGAGGATCGCCGAGAACGAGCGCGAGCTGCTGAGGGGGCTCGAGATGCTCAAGGAGATAGATGCGAGGGAGGGAGAACTGCACAAGAGAGAGGGGGAGCTGCTGCGCTGGGAGGAGGCGAAGCGGATCGAGGAGGGGATGCTGGCAAGAAGGGAGGAGAAAACAAGGCTGAAGGAGGAGGAGCTGGCTCAGAGGGAGCGCGAGGCTGCAAAGGCGCTGGCGGAAGCTCAGAAGGCTGGTGAGAAGATTGCCGAGCTCGATAGGTTCAAGGAAGAGATGCAGCGCGCCCTCGGGGATATTGAGAAGCTGAGCGCCCAGAGCTCGGAGCTCAGCGCAGATCTGGAGGAGGAGCGCACGAGATCCAATGAGCTATTGGTCGATCTCGAGCGCGAGAAGGCCGAGGCATCCGCTGCCCGACAAGAGCTCGAAAGCGCAGAGAGCAGAATAGCAGAGCTTGCCAGGAGGGTTGAGGAGGCAGAGTCTGGACTGGCAGAGGTGAGGAAGAGCCATGTGCCGCATTCCTTGCTGGAGGAGCGGGATGAGGAGCTGCGCATCTCGAGGGAGCGCATCCAGAGGCTGGAGGCGGAGCGGGATGAGCTGGCAGCACAGCACAGGGAGAGGTTCGAAGCGCTGGAGCAGGAGCTGCAGGCGACCAACGATGAGATGAGGCGCCTCCTGGCGCAGGGCGCGGAGCTGGACGCTGCCAGGCAGGAGATCGCATCGCTCAACGAGCAGGTCGAGAGATACAGGAAGCTGCTCGACAGCATGCAGAAGGGGCTGAAGAAAGCCTCTGGCATGGACAGGGTGCTCCATGGTCTGAGGGAGGAGGTCGCCATCCTCAGGGAGCGGAACGCAGAGCTGCAGCAGGAGACGAATAGAGCCGCGAGGCTCGAGGCAGAGCTCGCAGATGCCGAGCAGCGGCTGAGGGAGCTGGAAGCGCTGGCAGCAGCACCTGGAGAGCTGGAGAGGCTCAAAAGAACCCTGGCAGAGAGGGAGAGGGAACTGAACAACGCGATCCACCTGGCGGACAGGGCAAAGAGCCTGGCTGAGAGGCTGGAGAAGGAGCTGGAGGATACCAGGGACTTAGTGGACAAGAAGGGCGGAGAGATGAGGGCGGCGCAGTCCGAGGCTGCTGCTCTCAGGAAGCAGGCTGCCCGCACAGAAGCTCTGGAGAAGGAGCAGAGGCTGCTCAAGGCAGAGCTGGACAGGAGCGCAGAATCAAGTGCGAAGGTCAGCGTTGTGGAGCGCAAGCTCTCTGAGATCACGACAGAGAGGGACAGGTTGCAGCGGGCGCTGAGCTACGCGGAGCGCGATCGTGCAGAGATGCAGCGCCTCAAGGACAGGCTGGCTGAGGTGGACGCGGAGCGCCTGCGGCTCAGAGGCGAGCTGGACATCCTGCGGAGCGACATCGAGCGCCTGAGCAGCTTCAAGGAGCTCTCAGAAGAGCGCGGAAGGGAACTGACAGCGCTGAGGGCAGAGCTCGACACGATGAAGAGAAGGCTGAATGAGCAGGAGACGCTGGCAGCGATGCCCTCTGAACCGAAAAAGGAGCTGGCTCGTACCCGCAGAGCACTCGAGGGGGCTGAGGAAGGGCGCCGCAGCCTCGTGGAGACCCTTGCCATGAAGGAGAAGGAGACCAAGAAAGAGGAGGGTGTGCCCCATGCCCCCGCGCCGCCGAGGAGGCAGGAGGAGATCGAGAAGGAGAAAGAGGAGGGTGTGCCCCATGCCCCCGCACCGCCGAGGATACAGGAGGAGATCGAGAAGGAGGCAGAGCACAGAACGCTGGAGATGGAGCGGCTCACGGCAAGAGTGCTGGAGCGCGCCTCGCAACTGTTCAAGATCGGGAAGTACGCCTCGGCAAGCAGGCTGCTGGATAAGCTGCTCGCGGAGCAGCCCGGCGATGCGCGCGCGCTCAGACTGCGCGCCGTGGCTGCCATGCACCTGCGTGATTACGCCGCAGCCTCAAAATGCCTGGAGACCCTGCGCAGCATGGGACAGGATGACCATGGCGTGCTCATGAGCCTGGGGTACGCGCGCCTGCGCTTGGGCGACCATGCAGCAGCGCTGGCTGTCTTTGAAAGGGCGCGGGCCTTGCAGCCCGATGACCACACGGCACGCATGGGCATCGCTGAATCTTTGCTCGCGCTGGGCAGGCATGAAAATGCACTCGATGAGTTCTCTAGAGTGCTGGAGACCAGCACATCCTACGACGCGCTGCTCGGGGCGGGCATGGCGCTGCTGGCGCTGGGTCGTCCCACAGAGGCGGAGCACTATCTCATGCGCGCATACACTCTGTCCGAGGGCTCGGAGGCAGCACTGACGATGGCGCGGCTGATGCTGAGGGCAGAGGACCACGAAGGCGCGGTGCTGTGGAGCAAGAGGGCGCTCCTGACAGAGCCGTCGAACAGCGAGGCTCGCACCACATTGAACGCTGCGCTGGAAGGATTGCGCAGCACCAGGGCGAGAGAGGTGCACTACGTCCCTGCATGACCCTCGGATCTATGTGATCTCAACACACATAGATAGGGCGGTGGCTTCGACACTGATTCGCCCCAAATTATTTACGAGCCTATGGCTTCATGCCCCTGATGTGCCTAGCAATCCCAGGCAGGGTCGTGATGGTCAGGGGGGACGAGGGGCTCATCGACTTCGGCGGCACCAGGCGCTGGGCGAACCTCTCCCTCGTGGAGGCGAAGGAAGGCACCTATGTGGTGGTGCACGCCGGTTTCGCGATACAGACCCTGGAGGAGAAGGACGCGATAGAAACCCTCAGACTATGGAGCGAGATGTTGAGCGCAATGGAGAGCCCTGCTGATGCACGCAATGATAGGGGGCAGAGATAGAATAGGGGGTGAAGGATGCATGAGCTGTCGATCGCCACCCAGGTCATGGAGCAGGCACTCGAAGTGCTGGAGAGGATGAACGCCGAGCGCGCGATCATGGTCAGGATGAGGATAGGAGCGCTCAGCTTCGTGGCAGAGGAGCAGTTGAGATTCGCCTACGAGGCGATCACAGAGGGCACGGCGCTCGAGGGCTCAAAGCTCGTCATAGCGCGCGAGGAGGCAAGGGTGCTCTGTCAGGCCTGCGGATACAAGGGGGGGATAGAGATGGAGCCCTGGGGTTTTCCCATCCTCTCCTGCCCAAGGTGCGGCAGGGCGGTGGAGGTGCTGTCAGGGAAAGGATACACACTGGAGAACATCGTCGTCGAGGTGGGGGATGAGCACGATGGATGAGCACAGGATTGTGGAGCGCGCGCTGGCAGAGATCAAGGGCATGGGACTGCGCCTGAAGGTGATGCATGTCTGCGGCACGCACCAGGACACGCTGGTCAGGCACGGGCTTCAGCCCTTGTTCGAGAGCGCAGGGGTTACTATCGTTCAAGGGCCAGGATGCCCTGTCTGCGTCACCACCCCTAAGGAGATAGAGGAGGCACGCGCCCTTGCCCTCAACGGGATGCGGGTACTGGCGTTCGGCGACATGATGAACGTCCCTGGCCCATCGGGCTCGCTGTACTCAGCGAGGGAAGAGGGTGCAGATGTGAGAATCGTCTACAGCGTGAGCGATGCGCTGCGCTCAGCCCGTGAGGAGCCGGGGGTAGGGCACGTGTTCATGGGCGTGGGGTTCGAGACCACCGCGCCTTCGACAGCGGTGGCGCTACTCTCCGACCCTCCCGAGAACTTCTCCGTGCTCTCCTGCCACAGGTATGTGCCGCCTGCACTGCGCGCGATCCTCGAGATGGGGGAGGTCAAGCTCGACGGTTTAATCGAGCCCGGGCATGTCAGCACCATCATAGGTCTCAAGCCGTATATTCCGATCTCCGAGCAGTGGAAGGTGCCTCAGGTCGTGGCAGGGTTCGAGCCCCTGGACCTGGTCCTGGGCGTGCTGATGCTGGCGCGCCAGGTGGCTGAGGCCAGGGCGGAAGTGGAGAATGAGTACAGCCGCGTCGTGAGGTTCGAGGGAAATCCGAAGGCGCTGCATGCACTGAGCACTGTGTTCCAACCCCAGGATATCGAGTGGCGCGGCTTCCCGTCCATCCCCGTGAGCGGCATGAGGCTGAAGCCAGGGTTCGAGACCCATGACGCCCGAAAGCTCTACGAAGAGATCTTATCCCCATTGGAAGATGCGGAGTTCGAGGAGCCCGAAGGCTGCAGATGCGGCGAGGTGCTCAGGGGATTGATCGAGTCCGAGGAGTGCCCGCTGTTCGGTACCGCCTGCGCCCCGGAGCATCCGATCGGTCCCTGCATGGTCAGCGCAGAGGGCTCGTGCAACATCCTTTACCGCTTGAAGGCTCACGAGAAGTCTGTCAAATGAGGGGGAAATCATCTCTCGCCGCTGTGTGGATGGTGATTCCCTGAAGATTTGACAACCCCCTCACGACAACATGTTTATATATCACACTGGACATAGCATTCAACGATGATCACTGCCGCAAGCGTGGTGCGATGACCCTCGACTTCACCCTGACCCAGTACATGGAACTCCTGAGCGCCCTTGATGGCTACAGCATCGTCACAGTGGAAGAGTTCCTCCGCGGCAGGGGTGCGGAGCCCTTCGCTGTGCTCAGGCATGACGTGGATCTATTTCCCGAGAGGGCTGCGCGCATGGCAAGGTTAGAGCGCGGTGTGAACATCCGAGCTACATACTACTTCAGGTGGACGGGCGCAATGCCCAGGGAGGCGACACCACAGGTCAAGGACAACTCGAACACCGTGTTCAAGTCCAGTGGCTTCCCAGTCAAGGAGATCATCGAGGTCAAGCTCCACCGCCACGAGGTCGGGTATCACTACGAAAACCTTTCCATGATAGGGGACAGAGAGATGGCGCTGCGCGACTTCGAGGCGAAGCTCACAGAGCTGAGGAAGCTGGCGCCTGTCAGCACGGTGGCGATGCACGGCTCCCCCCTGTCCAGGGTCTGCAACGCTGACCTCCTGCGCGGCATTGACCTTTCAGGGTACGGGCTGCTGGGCGACCCGCACATCTCCCCTGAATTCAACGACGTGGTGTACATCACGGACACAGGACGCAGATGGAGCAGCGGCGAGACATCCGTGAGGGACAGGCTCGGGCGCCCCGTGAGCGAAAAGATAAAGAACACCCAGCACCTCATCTCCATCCTGAGAGACATGCGCTATCCAAATCTCATGATCAACGCGCACCCGCAGCGCTGGAGCGCCACCAGGCGCGAGTGGACAGCGGAGCTGCTGGGGCAGAGGGTGAGGAATGTGGGGAAGGCAGTCTTGAGAACGAGGGTGCGGTGAAAAGTTGAAAGAGAACCTTGAAATGATCGATAATCTATACAAAAACAAATGGACATCTTTCGTCGCTGCCCATCCACATGGTAACGTATTTCAAACTCCTCAGATAATGAATGTGTATCAAGACACGAAAAACTATAAGCCTGTCTTTATATCGGCGATTAGCGAGAGAGGCGAAATTCAGGCGCTGGCTCTTGGTTATATTATCAAAGAGAATTACGGGCCCCTATCCACATTCACCAGCCGCTGCATTATCAACGGTGGGCCACTCTACAGGGGCGATGCCGATGTGTTGAATGAAGTTGG
>JBFMEL010000018.1:0-24215 GCA_040753455.1 Thermoplasmatota archaeon
TGAAATGAACTCCCAATCTGTTGAGGATACCTGAGATTTGAGCTTCAATTTGTTTTGTGTAGAAATAATAAAAGATTCTAATTTGTTTCTCAAAGTGTGTGCCAATTCTGATTCTTCTTCATTTGTCATAATTAAAAAATCGTCGAATTTACCTATTATTTCATTACCTAAATCTTCAATACTTTTAAGATGATAATCAGCAGATACC
Organism: Thermoplasmatota archaeon; assembly: GCA_040753455.1. Classification (GTDB taxonomy): domain Archaea; phylum Thermoplasmatota; class Thermoplasmata; order SG8-5; family JACRNV01; genus JBFMEL01. The sequence continues at coordinate 209 of JBFMEL010000018.1, forward strand.
GCTTCCTCTAAGTTAGATGGAAAGGTTGTGTAATTTTCTATGTGTGTTCCATTCAAATCAATATGTTCTATATCGCCAGTATTTGTCTTTCCTTTGATAATTGTTGGTGTCATTTTTTCACCATCGCTTCCCAATCTTCAATAAATTCAAATAGTTTGTCTTTTAGTTCTATACATCTCGTTTTTGATGTTGTAAATTCATTGTCTCTACATACAATGTCAAAAATAAAACGGTCAGGATTTGTAATTTGTGGGAATACCTGCACATCATACCAGGGAATTATCGTTTTAATATTGTTGTCTATTTTGCTCGGTGTGTAATAGAAACGATATGTAAACATATCCAGATTTTTTCCATCAAATATTTGTTTAAACGGATTAAATAATTCATTGGGAGTAATCAAATGTAAGATCTCTAAAGGTGCTGCAAATTCTGGCTCTACTTCTTGAATTAAGTGTAGTTCAATGAGTTTTAAATTGTCTTTTAGCCTTTTTTCGGTTTTAAAAATATCTGTAAATATTGCATATACTTCAGTTGCAATCTCCATTAAATCGTCTAGATTATTACTTTTTATATCTATTATGCTTCTATCAGGAATGTAAGCTACTTGTCCATTCTTAAGTATCGCAGCTAATGCCTGATATTTCGATCCTGAGTCATCAACAGCTTCCCCGCCCACCATATGCTTAATGTTTAGGCTTTTCAAATGTTTTATAAACGTATCCCATTTTATTGGATTACCTTTTTTGAATGTGAAGTTACATGAAATATTTGTGGTTATAACTTGGAGCATCGTTTTTCCCTCTTATCACATATTATATTGGGTATTAAAACCTTTTCTCCTTACGGTCATTCCCCCCCTTTTGATTTTTTTTACTAAGCACTCCTCCGCTCGCTCCTAAGTGACCGATCCGAATCGCCCATTTCATGGGCTACGCTATAAGGCTGCTCCTATATAAAATCTATGACCCCGTGCGTCAGTTGGGCTTCAGATTTTCGCTCTTCCACCCTGTCTTATCCTAACTTCGCCACGAACCATTTTGCTGCTATCGACCTTGTTTTTCACAATTTCCAAAGAACCTCCTCACATCTTCCACCACGTCCTTGGTCTCCTTTATTTCTCCTAGTTGCTCCATGAAGTGCACTGCTCTCTTGTCGAGGATCACTGCCACGCCCCTGTCGCTCTCGCTGCGGATCAGGCGCCCGACGCACTGGAGCATCTTCCTGGCTGTGGGGGCTTTCACTGTGTACTCCCAGCCCTTGTCGAACTTCAGGTCATAGTAGCGCAGGAGCGCCTTCTGCTTTGCCGTGGGCTTCGGATACGGTATCCCTACCAGCACTGCGACCTCCAGTTCCTGCGCTGGGAAATCCAAGCCCTCGCTGATCCTTCCACCCACCACGGAGCACATCAGAGCGCCCTCGCTCCCCTTGAAGCCCTGCACGAGGCTCATCAGGGAGTCCTGGGGCATCCCCTGCCGCTCGATGTAGACAGGGCGGGCAAGCGCTGCGCTGGTGGGAAGGATGGTGGTGAGGGGCGATCCATCCAGATTGCCTGGGGTTTGATTAGGATGCGTCCCAAGGAACTGCGACATGACGTTGAAGCTGGGAAAGAACAGGATCGTGCTTTTCTTCACCCCTTCGGCAATCTTCCGAAGTTGGGCGCGCATCCTCTCCACGAGCTCTGGATCCCTGGAGATCTCTTCGAACTTCGTCGTGACCTCAGGGGAATAGAGGATCAGGCGGTGCTCGGTGGGAAAGGGGCTGGGGAACCTAGCCATTTCGGTTCCATCAGGAAGTCCAATGGAATCTCTGTACTCCTCCAGGGGTGCGAGGGTGCCGGAGATGTGCAGCGTGGCATGGCAGCGCATCAGCCCCTTAGTAGCGTTAGAAGGGTCCAGGGCGTACATCTCAATGGATGGGTTATCGCCCCCCAAGACAAGCTTCACGTATTCCACATCGTCGGTGGTCATCCACCTCTGCAGGAACGCGCCAACAGCCCTCACGTAGGACCTGGGGAGACGCCCTGCCTTGCGCTTGTGCTCCGCCACCATCTCCCCGTACGTAATCATCTCGTCCCACAGGATCATGAGATGGCGACTGGTGACACGCAGCGCGCTCATCATCATCTCTTCCACCATATTCGGCGGCACTAAGCCATCGTCCTCGATCACGTATTCTTTGGCGATCTTGGCTATGAGATCCTGAAGGATCCTGCAGAGGTCCGCACAGCTCGTGCCGCTCATCAGCTCTGGGTCCCCGTAGGTCTCGGTCTCGCGCTCGGCCCGCCCCAGGGTGTGGAGCGAGAGGTCTGCAGACCTCACCTCCCGTCCGTACTCAGGCAGGTTGTGCGCCTCGTCCACCACCACGATGAGGTCTTCCATTGGTGTGCTCATCCATTCCAGCAGAGCGTTCAATATCTTTGGTTCGAAGAAGTACACGTATGGGGCTGTGACGACGACCGCGCGCGGCACCAGCGCCTTGTTCGCCTCGTATGGGCATATGCCGAGCCCTGTGCAGTGCTCCATGAACTCCTCTATCGTGGGCAGATGTGTGTGTGCCCACTCCCAGATCTCGTCCATGCTGCAGGCGCAGAGCGCCTTGAAGTACCTGCATCCGTCCTCTTGCCCGCGCATCGCGCGCCCCTTGAACTCGCTGCAGAGCTTTGAGAGTTCCTCTGAAGAGCCCTCCTGCAGCTTGGGATCATCCCTTGCCATCAGGCAGGTGTTGTGCCTCCCCTGCAGCCCCAGACCATAGACCCTTCTTCGTTTGGCTATCGCTCTGATCTCCATGATCACCTGGCGCTGCTGGGCGTTCGTCCGCGTGAGGTAAAGGACCTTCTTGCGGTGCTTCAGCGCATACTCCAAGGAGGGGGCGAGGGCGCAGACCGTCTTGCCTGAGCCTGTGCCGGACTCTATCACCGCATGCCCCCCCTTGTGCAAGGTGCGGGAGATCAGCGCCATGATCTCTGCCTGGTTCGGACGCGGCTCGTATGGGAAGAGGCTGCTATGCATCGGAGATGCATCGTCCCATGGGGTATAACGGTTTTCAGGGGATGGGCGAAAGTGCAGTCTCTCCCTTCCAGGAACCTGCGCAGCCATCCTGAGCTTGCCTGCGAAGATCCGGACAGCGGCGGGAAACTTTCATCCCCCCCCCCCTTTCGTACTTTGTCTACCTGGCACCATCCTCCCTGCGCGTCATCGCTCGCTTGCCCTGGACCTGCGCAGTCGCTCCTTCAGACCCTCTCTCTTCCCGCTGATCTTGCAGAGCATATAGCCGAAGAACGATATGACAAGGCGCACGAGCTTCCAGAGCGATTCGTCGGACGTGACCTGGACCATGTGGACCGGGTCGTACTTGGACCAGAGCTTGCCGTGGCGCAGGGTCAGCTCTTTGCGCCCGAACCCGTACCAGAACGACTGCTTGAAGAAGCCGATGAAGGAATCCCTGGCTCTGTGATACACCACAGCCCTGTCCCAATAAACAAGCTTGTAGCCCGCATCCACAGCCCTGAAGTTGAGGTCCACCTCCTCTGCCTCCTTGAACCAGGGGTCGAACCCACCAATCCCCTCGAAGACCTCCCTCCTGTATATGAGGTTCACGCTCGGGTAGGTGATGTCCGCCCCTTTGTGCATCATCCCCACGCGCTTCAGACCCGTGAAACCCGAGTACCCCAGGCGCACTTCCCTTCCAGCGACGACGTCTGCCCCTGTCTCTCCAAACGCTCTCAGCACCTCCTCGACCCAGAGCGCGTTGCAGATAGCATCTGCGTCCACAAACGCCACCAGATCGCCGGTGGAATGCGAGACCCCCAGGTTGCGCCCCTCCCCCCGCGTGCCTGGAGCGACGATGAGCCTGATATATGGATATCGCTCGGCATAGTTCCTCACGATCTCTTGGGTGGCATCGGTGCTCTCCGCGTCCACGACTATCAGCTCGTGGGGGTGCACGGACTGCCATACCAGGCTGTCCAGCAGGTCGGAGATGAGGTGCTCTGCCTCCCTCGATACCACCACGACGCTCAGCTTCATGACAGGGGCAGGTGTCGGCACACTCATCTCACCTTTCTCCTTAGGACGTCATGGGCAGCATCCACTATGCTGTCCAAGGTGAGCCCGTACCTCTCCATCAGCTCTTCGGACTCTCCGGACTCTCCAAACGTATCCTCTATCCCCACGCGCCTCATCGGCACGTGGACGTTCTCTCCGAGCGCCAGAGCCACTGCGGAGCCCATGCCAACCGTGACCGTGTGCTCCTCTGCAGTCACCACGCAGCCTGTTTCCCTCGCCGCCTTGACCAGCGTCTTGATGTCCAGGGGCTTGATCGTGCTCATGTTGATGACCCTTGCCTCCACGCCATGCTTCCTCAGCTCCTCTGCAGCCTCGATGCACTTCGCCACCATGATCCCGCAGCCAACGAGCGTGATCTCTCCCCCTTCCCTCATCACGCTCGCCCTGCCTATCTCAAAGGGGTCCTCCTCCATGGTCACGGTGGGCACATCCGCTCTTCCAAGCCTGATGTAGGTAGGACCTTCATGCAGAGAGGCGGCACGCACAGCCTTGCGCGTCTCCAAGGCATCCGCGGGCACGATGACTGTCATGTTCGGCAGCACGCGCATCAGCGCGATGTCCTCGATCATTTGATGGGTTGCACCATCCCCTCCCACGGTGATCCCCGCGTGTGTGGCGACGATATGCACCCTCAGCCTCGGATAGGCGATCGATTGTCGAATCTGGTCATAGACCCTGCCCGTGCCGAAGATGGCGAATGTGCTGGCAAACACCACCTTGCCCGAGGCTGCGAGCCCTGCAGCGATGCTCATCATGTTCTGCTCCGCGATCCCCACGTTGAAATGGCGCTCGGGGAAGTGTCTGGCGAACTCGTTCGTGCGCACGGAGCTCGAGAGATCCGCGCTCAGCACCACTATCTCCTTGCTCTCCATCCCCAGCTTCACCAGGGTCTCGGCGAAGGCGTGGCGCTGGCTTTCCATTTTCCATCTATGGGCCGTGGACCGATCCCCCCAGTTCTCCCATCGCCTGCTCGTACTGCTCCTTGTTCGGGGCTTTGCCGTGAAACGCCACCGCCCCTTCCATGAAGCTCACGCCTTTCCCCTTGATTGTGTGGGCGATTATGACAGAGGGCTTCCCCTTCACTTCTCCTGCTTCCTCGAAGGCTCCGAGGATGTCCTTGAGGTCATGGCCATCGATCTCGATCACGTGCCAGCCGAACGCCTTCCACTTATCCACCAATGGCTCCAGAGACATGATGTGTTCTGTGGGTCCATCCAGCTGCAGCATGTTCCTGTCCACTATCGCCACCATGTTGTCCAGCTTGAAGAACGCAGCAGACATCGCGGCTTCCCAGGTCTGCCCGCAGTCGCATTCACCATCACCCAGCATCACATAGACCTTGCAGAGCATCCTGTCCAGCCTGGCTGCCAGCGCCATCCCGATCCCCATGCTCAGCCCCTGCCCTTCTGAGCCTGTTGAAGCCTCTACACCAGGGGTCTTGCGCATGTCTGGATGCCCCTGAAGCGGACTGCCCAGCCTTCGAAGGGTCGTGAGATATTCCAGGGGGAAGTACCCCGCCTCTGCGAGGCATGCATACAGCGCAGGGGCAGCGTGTCCCTTGCTCAGGACGAACCGATCCCTCTCCTTCCATCCAGGGTTCTTGGGGTCGTGGCGCATTGCATTGAAATAGAGGGCGACGAGGATATCTGCTGCAGAAAGCGAGCCGCCAGGATGGCCCGAGCCTGCGCGATACACCATCTCCACGATGTGCATCCTGATCTTTCTGGCTTTCTCCTCGAGCTCCGCGATCACCTCGTCGCTGTAGACCACAGGTCACCCTGCGGCATGTAATAGGGACTGCGCTCATAACCTTTGCCGTGAGGAAAGGATTATATTCAGCACCCTTATCATGCCATCGGTATGATCGATGCGGTGTACAACTTCCTGCTGGTGTATGGACCCTTCATAATAGTCAGCACGCTCTTCGTGCTGCTGATCCTCTTCCTCTTCCCCCATATCTCCAGGTACAGCCACTACCTAAAGCTGAGGCAGGACCCTTACCTGGAGGACGAGACCCTTGACCTGACGTTCAACATCTTAAAGTTCATGCTGGCGATATTCGCTGCAGTCTCTGTCCTCTACCTCGGCGTGGTCACACGCCTCCCATACATCAACCTGTACTTCGAGTTCGTGCAGGAGTTCGGGATCGCCCTGCTCCTTTTCTTCCTGACGATCTTTCTGGCACTTCTCATAGCCAAGATGACCACCAGATACATCGCAGTGCGGAAGGAGCGCTCGATGAGCGACCCCAACAGCTATCTCGCACCTGGGATACTCGAGTTCTACGAGATATCGTTGAAGTACTTCATCTTCGCAATCGGGATCATCCTTGCCCTGCTGGTGCTGGTGGGCACGATCCGTAACCCAGTGTGGAAGAGCGAGATCATAGATCTCCTGGGGATATCCAGGCTGGACATAACCGCAGTGAGGGGCTCCTTCATGGTCTTCGTGCTGCTCATGGTCATTCTATACCTGGCTGGAAAACTGCTCCAGATCTTGCTTGAAGACTTCAAGAAGAAGACGAAGAAGTTCCCTCCGAGGCTCGTGGACCTCATCAAGGCGCTCATCAGGTATGCCATATACTGGGTGGCGGTGATGATCACGATCACGGTCATCCTCCAGATCGCTGGGTTCGCATACGTGGAGCTCGTGGTAGCGATCATGATCCTCATGACGCTTCTGGTCTTCGTGGCACTGGCTTTCTCCCCTATGGCGCGCGATGGCCTGGTGGGGGTCACATTGTTCATCACGGATTCCGTGAACGCAGGGGACTGGCTCATCCTCGAGAACGGCGTGGAGGGGGAGGTCTTGGCTCAGCATCTCCTCGTCACGAGGGTGAGGCGGAACGATGGCACCATCATCGATGTCCCGAACACGAGGATGCTTTCTGGGCCTATCGTCAACCTCAGCAGGGCAGGATCGAGGCTGGTGGAGTTCTCGCTCGAGCTCCCACTTGCCAGCATAGATGAAGCCATCAGGGCTGTGGAGAAGGCTGTGAGCTCCCTCCCTCAGAACATCCGCCCCCCAAAGGTCTCGCTGCTCGATCTCCATGGGGAGAAGGTGGGTTGCAGGGTGGCGTTTCACATCCCCCCCTCAGAGGATCCTGATCTGGCTAGGACCCAGGCGCTGAGGCAGGCGCTTGGGGCTCTTTCCTCTCCACCTTCTTCATGACGAGCACCGGCTTCTTTACCCTCCTTGCGATCTTGTCCTGAAGCGTGCCAAAGATCCCTGCACCCCCCTCACTGACACCCAACACCACCAGGTCGAAATCCTCTGCCGAGGCAAGGATCGTCGCCAAGGGGCTCGCGCTCACCACGAGCTTTGTCTGGTGGGCAACCTCATGTGTGGCGCATATCATTGACAGGCGATCCAGATATCCACTTTCCTCCTCTGCCTTGCCCTTATCGCTGCAAACCCCCATTATCGTGATCTCGGCGGAGTCGCGCTTGGCCATGAGGACTGCGAACCCTGTGGCGTAGCTCACATGCCACTCGGGGGTCGAGATGACCAGGATCCTTCTCATCTCCTTCGGCATCCCTGCGCTCTTGAAGAGGAGGACGTCGCAGTTTGCCTTTGTGAGGAGATAGTCGAGGTTCCTGCCATAGAGCACATCCTCGCGCGCCTTCCCTTTCCAGCCCACGATCAGCAGGTTCACGTCCTCATCCTTTATCTCGTCCAGTATGGCACCAGCGGCGTTGCGGGCGACCAGGATGTTCGTCCTTTTGTGGACATACCCCCTGGCAGCGACCTTCTTGGCCTGCTCCAGGACCTTGGAGTGCAGGCTCACCTCCTTGTAACTCGCCCCTGTGATAGGAACGCTCTCCGGCAGTTCGATCACGTTGATGATGTACATCTCTCCGCTCTCCACCTGGGCGATCAGGGCTCCGAGCTCAACAAGGGGCATATCAGCCTCGGATGCCACCGGGATCAGGATGCGATACTTCTCCCGCTCCACCCTCTCTGGCTCCATCTCGGGCACAGGGCGCTCGATCTGCTCTTTCCCCCCGTATAGATAATAGGCGAAGAGCCCTATCTCCATCCAGCCGAGCGCGATGTACCATGCCACAGGGGAGTACCAGTACAGCGATACTGCCAGCACCCCCTTGGTGATCAGACCGATGACAGGGATCATGGGAAAGAATGGAATGAGGTACCGGCGCTTCACCTCCGGCTTCTTGATCCTGAGGGTGATCACAGCGACGTTCACGAAGGTCATGAGCAGGAGGAACATGATGTCCGCAGCCGCTGCGATCGCGGTGATGGGCAGGAAGATCGTCATCATGATGATCATTGCACCGCTGACCAGCACAGCTACATGGGGCGTGTGCCTGTGCTGATGCAGTCTTCCGAAGATGGAGGGGAGTGCGCCGTCCCTTCCCATGGCGAACGCGACTCGTGAGGAGGAGAAAAGCGTGGAATTGATCGCTGCCAGCGTTCCCAGTATGATCCCTATGCCGATGAGCTGTGCCCCGACGTGAGGAAGTGCTATATCAGCAGCCCTTGCCACTGCATGCTCGCCTGCCGCAGCAGCGTTCGTCCATCCCATGACCCCTATCGTGACGATCGCCACTAGAACGAAGATGGCGGTTGCCACGCTGATGCATATCCAGCTTGCCCTGGGTACGTTCTTCTCAGCCTGCGTGCACTCCTCGCCGCACTGCGCGATGATCTCGTAGCCCTCGAAGACAATGAAGGTGAACCCCATCGCGATGATGATGCTCTCCCAGCCCTGGGGGAGGAAGGGCTCAAACGCTTGCGAGTAGGGTGGATGATATACTACTGTCACCAGCCCAGCGATGATATACACCCCGACTATCGCCGCCAGTGCCGTGGTCACGTAGAGGCTGGACCTTCCAGTGATCTTCGTGCCCCGATAGTTCACGTAGATGAAGACCAAGCAGGCGATGACCGCGAAGGGCTTGATAAGCGCCTCGTTGCTCACCCCTGGGATGCTCGCCCCCGAGGCATCGAGTATCCATATAACCCCGAATCCAAATCCGAGGATGTAAAAGCTGGTCACTATGGAGTGACCGAACCAGGACATCCATCCCGATAAAAAGCCGAACGGCTGAGGCATCCCCTCCTTCACCCACAGATATCCCCCACCAGTATCGGAGAAGGCGCTTGCAAGTTCCGCGTATGCCATCGCGGTAAAGATCGTGACGAGGAAGTTCAGTGCAAAGACCAGGACCAGCGCGGGACCTGCGATCCTCACACCCAGCCCCACGAGCAGAAAGATTGTGGAGCCGATGGTCGGTCCCAGACCTATCATCGTTATCTCCAGTAGCCCGAGATCGCGCCTGAGCTTGACCTTCACGCCGGCAGGTTGCGGAGCTTCGCTCATTCAGGGCGCGTATCGATCCTGGTTATTTAGGGTTTGGGGGCATCCGCATCCGCATCTGTTTCGCAGTATCAGGCATGCAAGAGGCGATGAGGAAAAACGACTGCTCTCATTATTCTGATAATATTCGTTTTTCATCTTCGCCATTTATCGCGGACCGTGACCACCTCTTTCTTAGAGATGCGCTGGTAGAGCAGGCTCGCGAGTGTGAGCGCTATGCCGAATATCCCCTCCCCGATGATGAACGTGATCTCCGGTGCATCTGGGAGAGCGATGTCGTGGCAGATGTAGTGTATGGCTGCCAGTGCCAAAAACATCACCCCCACAACGGAGAGGATGAGCGCAAGAAAACTCCCCTGCACGGGCTCCCTGTGCAGCAGGGCGTTCGCAGCCCCTCTCGCCTCGAGAACGATGTATGCCAATGCGAACCAAGGGATCCCAGCCCCGAGCCCGAGAAGGAGCCTGGTGAGCCAGCCCTCGAACTGCGATGGTATCGTCTTTGTGCCCTGATTGTATCCAAAGACCGCACCTACCACACCCAGTATCAGGGCTAAGATGACGAAGACCAATGTCACATCCCCCGAGTATAGCCCGTCGCGCCACCTCCTTATGCCGTACCCGATAGCCTCGCTCACGCTGTATGCCCTCCAGAAGATGAAGAGCCCCAGCGCCAGCAGCAGCATCGGAAGTGCATAAGCACTTGGATCCATGATCACCCCAGGATCGGTTGGGAGCTTGTAGAGAAAGGGTGCTAAATACGCGATGCCCAGCACGATGAGCGCCAGGGTGATCGGTGCGATGACCTTCCTCCTGAGCTTCGGATCCTTCAGGTTCTTCACGATGTAGTAATAGGTGCTTTCTATCCTTCTACTCTGGCGCACGAAGACGCTCCTCACCGAGTCCACAGGGATCCTGGAGCATATCATCGGAAGGATGTACTCGTCCTCCGCGCCGTTGGTGACGAGGATGGCGCTCGTGGGCTCCACGACCTCCACGACCTCCTCTAACTGGCGCATGAGCACTCTGTCAGAGTGCAGCCCCACATCCACATCGCCGCAGATCGCAGCGATCTCCGCGTTCTCCCCGCTCTTCACGAGCTCGTCGTAGGAAGAGAGCGCAGCCAGCAGGGTGTTGGTGTCTGCATCCTCAGGATCGCTGAGCCCGAGCGCCACGGCAGCCCTCAGGCACTCCTCCCTCCCGATGATGGGCCCTTCAAACCCAGTCTTGCGCCCGAGGTCGTTGTCCCTGTCTATGCAGAGCACGAGGGTCTTCATCCCCCCATAATCTGCAATTGGGATATTTAAACTTCCTATCGGGATGTGGCATCAGCCCTCTGATGCTGAGAGATGTGTGTGCTGTGTCTTGCATCATCCCTTACAGATATCAGACCAGTGCTGAGCTACCGCTCGAACCGCTGTTCTTCGCTCAAGTCCCAGCGCCCTCAGACAGGGAGTTCGAAGTCCAGCAACTCCTGAAGGCTCTCGATCTTGCGCTGAAGCGCATGGGTGCGCCCTTTTCTATCGTCGATCTTGATGTATGTTGCCACGCGCTCTCCCTCCTCAAACATCGCCATGTGGCATCGCTTTATCACGTCCATCACTTCGTCCCATTCCCCTTCGACCACAGTCCCCATAGGGTTCACCTTGTATGGAAGCTTCGATTCCTTCAATATCCCCATGGCCTTTGCCACGTGCCTGCTCAGGCTCGCACCCACACCCACAGGGTAGGTAGAGAATTCTGCCAGCATTTCAATCACCATCTTTTAACGTCATATCCCCAGCACCTCGGCGTATCCGTGCATGTCCATGAAGCCGTGCCCTGAGATGTTGAACGCGATGCACTTCTCCTCCCCTGTCTCTTTGCACTCTAACGCCTCGTCTATCGCGCACGCCACCGAGTATGCGCTCTCTGGCGCTGGGAGAAATCCCTCTATCTGAAGGAACAGCTTCGCTCTTTCGAAGACGTACCGCTCATCTGCCGGGTAGGCGATGGTGTCTATGAGCCCATGTCTCCGCAGCAGGCTGAGCACAGGCGCAGCAGCATGATATCTCAGCCCGTCCCCTTTGATCGGCGCCATCTCCCTCTTGTGTCCGAGGGTGTACATCTTCAGCATGGGTGTGAGCTCTGCGTAATCCGCAAAATCGTACATGTATTCGCCCTGGAGGTTCGGCGCCACCTCGCTCTGCGCAGCGATGAACCTCGTGTCCTTGCGCTTCGTGAGCCTCTCACCTAAGAATGGGATGGCAAAGCCGCCGAAGTTGCTTCCACCCCCCAGGCAGGAGATCACCAGGTCTGGATAGTCCTCTGCGATCTCGAGCTGCATCTTCGCCTCCAGTCCTATGATCGTCTGGTGCATGAGCACATGGTTCAGCACAGAGCCCAGCGAGTACACTGTCTTCTCATTGCTCTTTGCCTCCTCCAGCCCTTCCGAGACCGCGATCCCCAATGAACCAGGATGGTTCGGGTCCTTACCCAGCACAGCGCGTCCCGCCTCTGTTCTCCCACTGGGGGAGGCATAGACATCCGCGCCATAGAGACGCATGAGATGCCTGCGCTCGTGCTTCCAGTCATGCACCGCCCTCACCCAGTATATGGTGAGTGGCAGCCCCACGATGCTCGCTGCGTAGGCAAGGGCTGTCCCCCACTGCCCCGCGCCTGTCTCGGTGCTCAGCCTTTCGTAGCCCTCCTTCTGGGCATAGTATGCCTGGGCAAGGGCTGTGTTCACCTTGTGGCTCCCTGTGGGGCTGTAGAACTCTGCCTTGTAATACAATCTGGCAGGGGTCTTGAGCTTCTCCTCGAGCCTTGCGGCACGAAAGAGCTGGCGCGGTCTTCCTGCCTGGATGTACAGTTCCCTTACCGGCTCAGGGATTTCGATCCATCGCTCCTCTGAGAACTCCTGTCTCAGGCACTCGCGGATCATCATCTGCGGAAGCGCCTCGAGGCGGCTCTCGCCTCCCTCGGGATCCCTGGGTGGTGGCAGAGGTTCTGGAAGATCCGGCTGGATATTGTACCAGCGCTTTGGCAGTTCCTCCTCGGTCAACGCTGTCCCTCTCCTTTTTCCGGTCATAGCATCCCCGACCGTGTCTCGCTCCATTCAAAGGTGCATTGCGTGGGCGGGGATGGAAACCACATAATAAAACGTTTGCCGTGAGAGCACATCCCTCTGAACCGCGTGGCTGCTGGCATCGATATGCTATGCACTGCGCTCTCAGCGATACAGGATCCGACGAGCGCCATCCCGCCTGTGGAGACGGCTGGCTCTCCCATCTGCTCTCAGCGATGCTGGCTTGTTCGTGTCCAATCATCGCTCTGCTCAACTGCCCGTTGATAATCACCTTGGAGGTAGTGTTTAAATATCCTTGCCCCTATCTCAACCAGGGTGCTGTAATGACCTACAGGCTCGCGATGATAGGCTGCGGCGTCGTCTGCAGAGGCTTGATGAAGATCCTGGTGGAGAAGGGCGCATACCTGAAGGAGCGCTACGGCTTCGAGGCATGCGTCACAGCTGTCTCGGACAAATTCAAGGGCTCGATCCTCGTGCCGCAGGGCTTGAACCTGAAAGGATTCATAGAGCATCTGGAGGGCGGGAGGCGCGTGGACGAGTTCAAAGCTGATGGCGCGGTCTATGGCACAGACCCATTGGAAACGATCAAGCGCGCACCTGCGGACGTGGTGATAGAGGTCACCTTTACAGATATCAGGACTGGAGAGCCTGCAGCCACGCACATCAGGGAGGCACTGAAGGCAGGAAGGCATGTCGTGACCACCAACAAGGGGCCGATCGCGCTCTTCCATCGGGAGCTGAGCGAACTGGCGAGAGCGCATGGAGTGCATCTCAGGCACGAGGGTGTTGTCTTGAGCGGGACACCAGTCTTCAATCTTATGGAGTGCTGCCTGGCAGGGAACGAGGTGCGCGAGCTCAGGGGGATCCTCAATGGCACCACGAACTTCATCCTCACGAAGATGGAGGAGGGGATGGAGTACGACGAGGCGCTGGCGCTGGCACAGCGGATGGGATACGCTGAGGCAGACCCCACAGCCGATGTGGAGGGCTATGACGCAATGGCAAAGGTGCTGGCACTCGCCAAGATCGTGATGGGTGCTGAGCTTGCACAGTCAGAGGTGAAGCGCCAGGGGATCTCCAGCATCACCAAGGAGGACGTAGCCGCAGCAGCCAATGAAAAGATGCGCTACAAGCTGATCGGTGCCGTGAGGCGCAGGGATGGAGAGGTGGAGGCGCATGTGAGACCCGAGAAGCTGGACCTCGCAGACCCGCTGGCGTCCGTGGGCGGGGCGATGAACGCGCTCACCTTTCGCACAGACCTGTCGGGCGAGATCACGATTCAAGGGGCGGGGGCAGGGCAGATCGAGACAGGGTTTGCCCTGTTGACAGACCTGCTGACGATCCATCGGGATCTGCGGAGGAGGGAGGGGGTGCTCGCGCACGCTCCATCCGAACCTCTGAGGATCAAGGCGATGCCTGACCTGGTGGTCGAGCGCCAGGTGATGCCCAAGGGGATGAAGGGTAAGGGCTGAGCGCATCAGGATTTACTCAGGGGTGATCTTCGGCTCCCCGCCCATTGCACTATTTGTGCAGGTGCCACGCGGCAACGAACGGTATGCCATGCTCTGTGAGCGCCCTCGCTGTGTTGTTGATCGCCTCGTGCTTGTCCAGGTAGTTCTGCAGCAGCGCGGGCATGAGCCCCTGCTTCATGACATCCTCCTTTGCCATGAAGTACTCGAGGATGTCGGACGGATGCTCGCGCCGCTGTTCGACAGCCACCTCCCCCCCCTCGTGCTTTGCGCTGATGTTCCTCACGTCCCTGGCGATCTCCAACAGCTCAGCCCGGCGATCGTAAGGCTGGCGCACGATGCTCTTCCATGTTTCCAGGATGTGATGCTCGAAGCGCACGTTCTCCTCCAGGTGCAGCGCCTTTCTGATCTCGGAGCAGAGCGCTATCGTCTCGTTGTTCACCGAGTTGGAGAAGTTGAAGCCTATGAGAGGGGTGCTGCCGTCCTCTCTGCTCAGCAGCCGGGCTGCCATCAGCGTCCAGAGCACGGAGTACGGGTTGTCGTTCCCCATGTAGACAGAGATCTTGAACTCGATGTCCACGCCCAGCTTGTGCATCATGTATCCTAACAGCACAGTGCCCGGGTTGACGTTCAGCACCTGCCGCACCCCGTAGTTCGTGTAGTAGTGCAGGAACTCCTCAGCCCATTTCAGGGCATGGCGGTTCGGCTGCCCCACACCGCCAAAGTATCCTGTGATGGTCTCAGGTCCACCCAGATGCACGTTGGAGCCGTCGGTGCCCCTTGTATCTAGGGTTTCGCACCACGTCGCCCCTATGATATTCATTGCCGCGGACATAGCCAGCAGATCGCCATCCTCCTCCTGCTCCTTCATCCGCCGCACGCGGATGTAGCGCCCTGGCATCAGCTCCCCCTTTGTTACAGCATGCTTCGCTTCCTCGATCAGAAACTGAAAGTACTGGCACGCGCTGATCTCCAGCGTCACAGCATGCCGTTCATCGAACTCCATCTCCCTGTCGCCCAGGACCTTCCTGCGGTAATCCGCGATGCTGATGAACGCCCCCTTATCCCTAACATTCATGAGCCACTGGATATCCTCGAGATGCGGGTGCTTCTCCAGGCGCGCGAGGATGTTGTCCAGCGTCCCTGCCTCCTCCGCCCTGCGGTTGATCTCCTTCACCCCACCGTATTTATCCATGAGGGCTAAGAGCGCGCTCACCGCCTCGTTCTCAGGGTCGAGCAACAGGTCGTTGATCTCTCTCACATGCTCCTGTGAGATCCTCAAGTCCTTCTGCATGGCAATGCCTCCATCATGGCGATATTGGCTAGTGGTTAAATAATGATTTGCATCGCCTCTGGTATCGGGCGCCAGCGCACCTCATGAGCGCAAAAGTATATTAGCGCACTGCGGTATGCCTCGCACATGCGCCGCTCGACTCCCGCTTTGAGAGAGCACAGTGTCCTGGTGATCATCGACATGCAGGAGAAGCTCTTTCCGAGAGTGGTGGAGAAGGAGCTACTGGCTGAGAACGTCGTGAAGCTGATATCCTTCGCGCAGACACTGGGTATCCCTATCGTGCTAACAGAGCAATATCCGAAGGGGCTCGGAACCACCATAGCGCCCGTGAGGCAGGCGCTCGATGACTATCGCCCCTTGGAGAAAGTCTCGTTCAGCTGCTTCGGGGCAGAGGGGTTCGAGGAGAAGTTAGGTGGGGCAAGGGTGCTGCTCCTCACAGGTATAGAGACGCATGTCTGCGTGTTCCAGACTGCACTGGACGCGCTGTCCAAAGGCTATAGCGTCCATGTGCTCGCTGATGCTGTCTCCTCCAGAACCTCAGGGGACAAGGAGATCGGGATAGAGAGGATGCGCGACAGCGGCGCGATCATATCCAGCACGGAGATGGCGATCTTCGAGATCTTGGAGAGGGCTGGAACAGAGGAGTTCAAGAGTGTGGCGCACCTGCTGAGATAGCCCTTACCGTCGTTATCTCAGATCCATGAGGGAGGGAGGGCAGTTCGGCTCGCTGTGGATTTTAGATTATTGTTAGGCTGTGATGAACAAAGATAGCCTACCGCCTCCTCTTGAGCATGAGGACGCTCAAGCCCAAGGTCAGCAGCGCGAAGCCTATGAGCACGATGACCTCCACCCACACCTCTCCGATCCCCCAGCCGCGCAGCATGATGGAGCGCTCGGCATCGATCGCGTAGCGCAGGGGTATGAGATACGAGAGTGGCTGAAGGAAGCCGGGTATGGCTTCGATCGGCCAGAAGAGACCCGCAAGCAGTATTGACGGAAAGAGGATGAGGGGGATGAACTGCAATGCCTGAAGCTCCGAGCGCGCTGCGGAGCTCAGGAGGATGCCCAGACCCTGGTGCCCGAACGCGAGGAGGATCGCCACAGCGAGCGCGAGGATGAGGCTCCCCTTGATCCCGACGCCAAATATTATTATCGCTGTCGCAAGTACCACGATGCTCTGCACGAGCCCTATGGCACCGAACGCTATCGCGTAGCCTAGGACGATCTCACCCTCGGTCGCAGGGGACGCCAGGAGCCTCTCGAGTGTGCCGCTCCTGCGCTCGCCCACGAAGAGGATGATCGTGAGCATCGTTGTGACCATCATGATGGCAAAGGAGATCACCCCAGGGGCGAAGTAATCGATGAATTCGATCTCCTTCTCCCCACCATACTCCCTGATCACCTCCACAACCACAGGCTCCATCGTCTGGGCGATAGGGATCCTATCGGCAAGCGAGTCCTTGGTATCGAGAAGGGCGTCATGCAGGCACTTCGCCACAGCGCTCGATATGCTGGGATTCGTGTCATCTATGTAAAGCAATATCCTCGAGACCTCGGTGCCATTTGTTGCCAAGGCTGCAAGGTTCGCAGAGAAGTTTGCAGGAAAACAGAGCACTGCCCATAGCTTCGCCCTCTGCAGGTCTGCCCTAGCGCTCTCCAGGTCATCGCAGCGTATTAGGGTGAGCGCCTCCTCGTCGAGGTTGCTGATCACCAGCTCTCCTATATTCACAGTGAGATTCAATTGCGGGACAGCCATCCCCTCATCTAAGTTCACCACGCCCACCCTTATCCCCCTGGGCTCGCCCCCGAAGGTGTAGCCGAACATCAGCATCATGAGCAGTGGCATGGCGAGCATGAACGCCAGCGTGCGCGGGTCGTGCCTGAACTGCAGCAGCATGCGCTTCGTGAGCGCCAGCATGCGCCCGAGGATCATCCTGCGCCCTCCCTGGACACTGAGAGAAATGCATCCTCGAGCGATTCTGTGCCTGTCCTGTTCTTGAGCTCTGCTGGATTGCCATCGGCGATCAACCTGCCCTTGCTGAGCATGCCGACTCTGTCGCACCTCGATGCCTCGTCCATGTAGTGCGTGGTGATGACCACCGTGACCCCATCAGCAGCCATCTGGTGGAAGAACTCCCAGAACACAGCTCTCAACTCTGGGTCCACACCGACCGTGGGCTCGTCCAGCAGCAAGAGAGGCGGTTCATGGACTATGGCGGACGCCAGGCTCAGACGGCGCCTCATACCGCCGCTGAGGGTGGAGACGATCGTGTCAGCCCTGTCCTCCAGCTCCACGAACCTCAGTGCTGCACCCACGCGCACTTCTACGCGCTCCCTGCTCATGCCGTATATCTCACCGAAGAACCGCAGGTTCTCGCGCGCCGTGTTGTCCAGATACACTGCCGCGTCCTGGGGCATATAGCCTATCTTCCCGAGCACCTCTTTGGAAGGATGCGCTCCAAGGACATTTATCGTCCCAGAGGTGGGGCGCAGAAGCCCGCATGCCATCTTTATCGTCGTGGTCTTGCCAGAGCCGTTGGGTCCTATCAGTCCGTATATCGTCCCCTTCTCTATCCTCAGGTCAAGGGAATCCACAGCCACCAACGTACCGAAGCGCTTGATCAAACCATGGGCTTCGAGCGCGGGAACGCTCATCTCCCCACAATTGTCATACCTCATTTAAGCGCTTCGCCAAGGCATAGACGCACTGCCCTGCGGAGATCCCTCCATCACCATTGGGCAGCTCGCTGTGGAGCAGAGTTTCCAGCCCAGCGCTCCTCACCCGCTCCTCGAAGATGCGCACGATCGGCAGGGCATACGATACCCCACCTGTGATCCCGATCTTCGATATTCCTCTGGACATAGCTGCATCGAGCGCGATCTGCGTGAGCGCGAGGGTCATAGCCCGGACAAAGGAGTGCGCGGCGTCCGCTCTCTCTTTGGGAGTGGTGAGCCTCAGCTCGAAGAGCTGCCTGAAGATCTCCAGCGTCTGCACCACCCTGCCCTTGATCGGGGCGTTGAGTTCGTATCCAGGCTCCCCGCGCTCTAACAGGGGCTCGAGGCGCATCGCAGGCTCGCCGTCGTAGGTGCGCCTGGCGCAAGCCCCGAGATGGAGGGAGAGGAGGTCGAGCACCCTGCCCGCACTGCTGGTGAGAGGCGCGGTTTTAGCTAGGCTCCGCAGCACCTCTGCCTCCCGCCCCTCGAAGATGCTGGAATGGAACCCGCAGATCTCCTGCACCACAAAGAGAAGGCGCTCAGGATGCAGCACAGCTGCGTCCCCCCCAGGGAGAGGAAGAGGATGCAGGTGCCCCAGGCGTTCATATCCTGTGGGTGAGGAGAGCAGCACCTCGCCACCCCAGATCGTGCCATCATCGCCGTACCCTGCGCCGTCCAGCGCAAGCACGACCATCTCCCCGAACTCACCGGCATCCAGCGCGAGGCTGAGGCAGTGGGCGTGATGGTGCTGCGCCTCTGCGAGCTCCGCCCCATATGTTTGGGCGAGGGATTCCCCCACAGCCCTGGTCGCATACCCAGGATGCCTGTCTATCGCCACCGCGTCCACTGCGTCCATTCCTTTAAGGTTTAACAGATGCTGCGCCGCGCTCACCAGGTACTCCCTCGTATCGTAGTTCTGCGCATCCCCTATGTACTGGCTGGAGATCACCTTCCCGCCATGCGCCAGCGATGCTGTGACATTCTCCTCTGCACCGAGGGCGAGCACAGCACCCTCCCAAGGCACAGAAAAGGAGGAGGGCACGTAGCCCCTCGAGCGCCTGATGAAGAACCTTCTCTGCCCATGCATCTTGAGCACGGAGTCGTCGCATCTGTTGGCGATGCGCCTGTTATGAAGGAGGTATGCGTCAGCGCCGAGCTCGAAGACCCTTTCATCTGTGTAGATCGGAGCGCCAGGAGGATTTGCAGAGGTCATGATCAGCGCATCGTGCTTCAGATGGGCGAAGAGGATGTGGTGCGCTCCAGAGTAGGGCAGCATGACCCCCACGGAGCTCAGTCCAGGGGATAGAGCTTCGATATGCTCCAACTCTGCCTTCTTGCGCACCAGGACGATGGGACGTGAGGGTGAAAGCAGGGCGCGCTCCTCCTCCTCGGTAGCGGCGAAGAGGCTGCGCACAGCTCCGAGATCCCTTACCATAATCGCAAAGGGCTTCGCCTCCCGCCCGTACCACTCCCTGAAGTCTTGGGCATGCTCTATCACGCAGCAGAGGTGCGCACCGCCCCATGCCTTGAGCACGCCGATCATGCCATCGTCCAGCAGCGCAGCGAACCCCTGGAACCCTCCCTCGATCCTTCGCCCATGGCGATCGTACAATTGGTATTGCGGACCACAAACTGGACAGCAGATCGTCTGATGATGGAAGCGCCTGTCCCCCTGCGAGGTGTACTCGCGCCTGCAGTCCTCGCACATCGGGAACTCGTGCATCGTGGTGTTCGCACGGTCATACGGCAGAGCTGCGATCACCGTGAAGCGCGCCCCGCAGTGCGTGCAGTTCGTGAATGGATACCCGCCCCTTCTGGCGGAACTGAGGAGCTCTGCAGCGCACTCACCGCAGATCGCTGTATCTGCCGGGGGCTCGGAGGTCATCTCCCCGCTGCCACTCGCGACGATCTGAAATCCCTTTTCCTGCGGGGTCTCGGGGGCATACTCCACCCTCTCGATCCGCGCCAGGGGGGACAGCGCCGCCCTCAACCTTGCAAGAAAGACCTCAGGATCTCCATCGATCAACACCTCCACGTTCGCGCCGTTGTTCCTCACATAACCGTTGAGCCCGAGCTCCTGCGCCACCCTGTAGACAGTGGGTCTGAACCCCACCCCCTGCACCACGCCGTAGATGAGGAGCTTCATCGCGCCCCTGTCATAACCCAGAGTTATAGATAGATTGCCCCGAGGAGGAAGGCAGGGGGCAAGACCACAGCATAATTACTCTTTGCGAGGTTGGGGGATAAAGAAATCGCCTTTCGCAGAAGTAATTCGAGCGCAGAAATTATTATATATACTAATCAGATAGGGAGGAAACAATGAAAGTAGGTCTCTACGTCAACTCAAAGGGTTATGCATCAACTCGAGAATGCTACAACGCTCCAGAGGGAGAAAGTGGGAGCTGTTATGGGGCAATCAGCGGGTTTCGAACCACACTGTCTACAGATCATGTGTTGTCCGAGAAAGAGCAAAAAATTAGAGACGCACTTCAGAACCTATCAGAGAAATATAGATTTGACTTGGAGATACATGATATTGCACTCAAATCAGAGAGAAGAAGAGCAAGGTTAAAGGGTATAAGGCATACCCCCCTGCTGGTTATTGGCAACAGGAAAATCAAGGATATCCCTTCTGATGAGGAAAGCCTTCGAAAGCTAATATATAGTGGCGCGCATTAATAGTCGCCTTAATATGGTGGACATTACAGCGCCACTAAGTTTATCTTCATATCCGTCAATGCGGGTGCATGGATGCCCCTTTGATATACATCGTAGGAACTGCTGGCTCTGGGAAGTCGAGCCTTGCGGCAGCGTTGAAGTTGTGGATGGATCACGCAGGACATGACGCTGTGCTCGTCAATCTGGATCCAGGCGCAGAGGATCTGCCCTACCTCCCTGACATAGACATCAGGCAGTGGGTATCGCTCCAGGAGGTGATGGCAGCCCATGGGCTCGGCCCGAACGGGGGGCAAGTAGCTGCCGCGGACATGATCGCCCTCAACGCTGCCGAGGTTGCAGAGGCGCTGGAGGGCTACAGGACAGAGTGCTTCATCATTGATACACCGGGGCAGATCGAGCTCTTCGCGTTCAGGTCATCGAGCCGCACCCTGATAGAGGTGCTGGGCATGGAGCGGGCACTGATCATTTTCCTCATGGATGCGAACCTGTGCAAGAACCCCAACGGCTTCGCCTCTGCCCTCATGCTCTCTGCCACGGTGCAGTTCAGGCTCGGCATCCCTCACTGCGCAGTGATCGCCAAGGCGGACCTGCTCACCGACGGAGAGCTTGAGGAGGTGCTCCGCTGGTCAGAGGACTTCGAGGCGCTGGACAGCGCGCTGTACACCGCGCGAGACAGCGGGAGCAGACTGATGAGCATAGAGGCGCTCAGGGCGTTGAGGGGCGTGGAGCCGCAACATCCGCTCATGATCACCTCGGCAGAGGATATGGAAGGGATGGAGCAGATATATGCGCATGTGCAGCAGCACTTCGCGGGAGGGGAAGAGGGCGCGGGCTAGCTTTTTAAGAGGGGGATACTCAGTGCTTCTGAGCGAGCACCCTCCTCACACCCTCGGCATCCTGCTCTGCTCCCAGCCTCTCGAAGATCTCCAGTGCCTTCGCCAGGTGCTGATTTCTCTCCCTATCTCCCGTGATCAGCGCCATCGTCCTGTGCAGCTCGGCGATCTGCCATAGGTAGCTCAGCTCCTCGGCCAGTACCATGCTGCGCTCGTAGAACCTCCTCGCCATCTTTATGTCGCCCATGGCGCGGTACACATCTCCCACATTGCTGTAAAGGCTGCAGACAGTCCTCAGGTTTCCGTCCCTCTCTGCGATGGGTATCGCCCTGCCATAGAGTGCCATCGCCCCTTCGTGATCGCCCGCCTCGCATCTCAGTATCCCCAGGTTGTTCAGGGCACGGGTCATGCCTTCGGCATCGCAGAGCCTCTCGGCAATGCCCAGCGCATCCTCGTAAGCGCTCTTCGCCGCATCACGCGATCCTGCACGCCAATGCGCCACGCCCAGGGCGCTGATGATCCGCACCCTCATCGTCTCCTCTTCAGCCAGGGGAAGGGCTTCGAGATAGTGCTTGACAGCATCCTCGATCTTGCCCCTATGGTAGCTCAGGACCCCTAAGATGAAGATGCCCTGGGCTCTCACTGCATTTCCTCCGTCTAGCGCGAGCGCCTCCCGGGTCAGCAGTTCTGCCCTGTTCCACTCGCCCACGAGGTCATGGATCTCAGCCTGCGCCAGGAAGAGTTCTGCTCGTTCTGTCTTGGAGCCTGCCTTTGGAAGCGCGAGTGCCAGCACCTCCAGCATCTCTCCATGGAAGCCATGCCGAAGCCATGTCCTGGTGTTTTTTAGGAGTGCGTGAATCCCCTCCTCCACACCCCCCTCTATCATGTGCCGCACAGCCTCAAGCCGGTTCGAAGGGGTGCCATCGCCCATCAGGTGCTCGGCGATAGTGCGGTGCAGTGCCTGTGCTTCCTCAGTGGTCATCGTAGAGGCAAAGAAACCCCGCAGGAGTTCGTGCATGGTGTAAGCCTCCCCCTGCCTGCCGAGGAGCGCCCTTGCCACCAGCCTGTCGAGCGCATCCTGGGAGAGATCGGCGCACGAGCACAGAAGCTGCTGTGTCGCGCCCCTGACCATGCTCACCACCCTGAGCGCTCTGCACTCCTCAGGCATCAGCTTGGCAAGCACCTCCTCCCTCAGGAAGCGTTCCAGGTCCTGGGAGATGGGTTCCTGGGCTCTGGACGCTAGCTGCAGAGCCAGCGGATGACCGCCGCACCTTCGGTGCATCTCTGTCATCTCCTCCTCGGTGAACCCATGTTCCTGGAGGATATGGACAGCGCTCTCGATCTCCAGTCCGCTCAGGGTCATCTCCATCACCTGCCCTCTCAGGGCGACCTCGCGGCTGTCGTACAAGTGCGGGATCGCCCTTCCGATGAGGAAGACCTTGCCCCCCACCCTTATCGCATCTTTCACCAGTGCGGCCAGGAGATGCGCGACCTCATGGGAGGCGTTGTGACAGTCGTCCAGCACCAGCACCATCCCATGCTTCCATTCAGGCTCGATGAGCGCAGCAGCCTCTGTGATGTCGATCACCGCGGTCCCATCCAGATACCTGCGCATGGGATGGAAGCCGCCGAGCCCGGCAGCGATCGCCCTGCACATCCCCCTGAGGGTGGTCCAGGGCTCGATCGTGCACCACTCCACCCTTTCAATCCCTGCGAGTGATGCGCTGATCAGCGTCGTCTTTCCGATCCCGGGCATCCCTGTCAGTGCCAGCACGCTCTTTGATGCGTCCTTCAGGAAGCCATGTATCTCGGAGAGTTCTGCCTTTCTCCCATAGAAACCTGAAACAGGGCTTGGCAGTTTCCGCACAGCCTTGGAAGGGCTGAGGTCGAGCAGATCGTCGCATATCCTCCTCAGCAGCGGCACGAGACTGAGCTTCGGATCCTTCCTCAGCACATCGTAGAGCTTCGCGCGCCTTCGACCCTGGTCATCAAGGACTGTGAGCTCCTCATGGAGCAGCCTCTGCCTGATCTTCGAACTCAGGGCACTGCCCGACGGCGTGAGGGCATAGACGCTCTTCCTGCGCTTTGCCCCCTTCACATGCCCCATCCCTCTCTTGAGCAGCCCAGAGGCTTCCATCTTCCTCATCAGCACAGAGATGTAACTGCGCTCGATCCCCGTGGCATGGGCGATGCCCTCCTGGGTAGCCTCTGGAGATTGCTCCATTTCCATCCTTCCCTGGAGGTCGTGGAGATGCATGAGCACGAGCTCCTCAGCCCTGAGATGAAAGCGCATCATATCCCTGATTTCTCACTGGGATATAGAACTGACGGTGCTGGGAAGAGTCACATCCCTAACTTCCCAATTTCTTGGTAATAGGGACCTCAAGGAGCTCGATGACCTTCTTTGTTTGACGTGTGACCTCACCGAGACGGTCTTTCCCATCTATTTCTACTACGCTGACCTTTGAAAGATAGGTGAGGATGTCTGGAACGCTGTATCGTTTCAGGAGGTCTTTCCGTTTGAGGTCGTCCAAGATCTGGCTGT
>JBFMEL010000019.1:0-23109 GCA_040753455.1 Thermoplasmatota archaeon
AGAAGGAAAAACGGGCTGGTTGGGTGCTCACTTTATCTTAACACCGCACGACATGCAGAAGACATCCTCTGGTTGGACATGTGCGTTACAATTTGGACATGAATAAGATTCTGGGTATATGAGTTGTTTTTCATCCACAACCGACCCTATATCTTTTAATTTTGCACCACAAGACAAACAGAACGCATCCCCGGGCTGGACTTGCGCCTTACAATTGTGGCACGAAAGTTTGTTTGCCTCTGTGCCTTGTTTTTCACCTGGAGGTATCTCTTCTGCTTCTGATACCTGCTCCTTTCGCTTGGGAATAAGACCTACAATTCCTGCTGTTGTAAGCGATGCCGCAAACCCAAGGATCAATGAAAACGTGATTGTGACTTCTGGGGCAATTGCCAGGGCGTACATTGCGATTGTCAGAAGGAATGTGACCAACCAGGAATAAACTAGAAGAGTCTCCAGGGCAAACTTAGGTGATTGGGGTGAGGGCTTCGCCCTTCTTATGAGGGATCCACACAGAACTCCGAACAGCGCACCGATAGTAACGATGATCACGAAGAACATCCCGCCGGATTCGTTGCTGCCCAACAATCTTGCGATACCTTGAAACATGGGGAGATAACCGTAATTTGTTATGGTGAACCATTTTGAGACGATGAGCCAGCCGCTGAATATCGGGATCGAGAACGCAAAATATATAAGGGCGAATCTTTCCCTCCCGTCCGTTCTTGGGGGCCTGTAGCGCCCTTCTTTGTAGACCCATTCCACGTTTTTTCTGTAGTTTCTTATGATGAAGTAATTGGAGATGAGAATGAGGATAAACCCCAAAACCCCGGCAACTGCAGACACGTTTACACTTACCATGTCTTATCCCGCTTCCTTCTTGGCAAAACAATTGTTCTGGATGATGCAATGGACGGAGACGGCGCAGGAGGGGGCCTTAGAACGATGTAGATCACCACCGCAACTATGCCACAGCTCACACCACCGTAGACAGCTACCTGCTCAGTAGGTGTAAGCCCATCGTTGATAAGAGATGGTCTCCTGATGGATACGAGTTTAAGGGACTCGCTAATCAATGGACCGTACTCGTATCTGCCGTACTTTTCTATCCTCACAGGCACCCCGAGGTCAGGGGCGTAGTATATCTTCTCATAGATCGGCCCATGATGGTATGAGTAATCGAAGTCGTCGTCTTCATGAATAAGCGATGTGTTAATCACATACACCCGGTAGAGGTCCCCGCCCGCGGGAACAATATTTGTGCTTTCAATTCGGAACGTCCTGTTCATCCAGAAGGTTCCTGTCCCATTGAAGCTCTCGGTTGTATTATACCCTATTGCTCCTGTTACATCAACATACACCTGCGTGGATTCAAGCCATGACTTCCCTACATATATCGGGGATTGCACTTTTACCCAGGGGAAAAGCCCCATGCCGGAATAGTCGTCAACGAATGTCGCGGGAGGTTGAAAGAGGAGAGTTGTGTTCTCCTCAGCCATGAAATTACCCCACTCGCCAAAGTCCCAGTCCGCCTTACCATAATAGTCCACCCTCACGAGCCCCTGTGTCTTTTTATCAATGTACATTACGCGATTCAGCTCCTCGTTGAAGAGCGCGCCAAGCACCAACCCGCAGATGTTCGCCGAACCTTCCTGCGTGACCTTGTAGCAGTCATACACCACCCCGTTAATTGTTATTTTCACCCCCTCATAGAAATTCAGGGAAGTCTTCAGGAACGATATATACGAGTCGAGCGAAGCGTAGTCACATTCCATACCGAGCTCGAGAGGCTGTTGATTGACCATATCTTCACCCAACAATAGGGACATGATGAACCAACCAGAACTCCAGCCAAGGTTCGTAGCCCGCCTGCCGTCGGTGTATGCTACGGTCCAATCATTTTCATTATACCTCTTGATTCGTTCGCATATGAGATTAGTGGTTGTACTCGATGGTACAACAATCTTATCAATTATGTTTTCCCATGTGACCTTGTCTCCTTGAAGCTTAGCATAGTTTGCTAGACATAACAGAGACGGAAGCCACACTTCTCCTGCCTTAACAGACTTTACTTGTCCATAATAACTTCTGTCATCTGAAATATCCGGCAACTCATCTGGAGTAAAGATATTGTATGGCCAAAATACTGATAAAACGTCAAGATATTTATCATCTGTGTTTGTTGCTCTTTCTCGTCCCCATAGCCATATAGAGGTTACAGGATTACTGCCATATCCATCAAAGAACTCTCGTTTAATAGCATCCCTGAGTTCGAGAGCCCCTGTAGCATATCTCTCATTCATAGTCAGGTCATATGCTGCCATCAAACCTGCACAGCAAGCAGCATTACATAAAAGACCTTGTCTAAACTTCCATCTCTCTGGATTTTCCTCGCTATCTGGATTGAATATCATAAGACCATTCACATCAAGGTTAAGATTATCTCTATCTATGTGTCGTAATATATACTCCGCGGCAGCGGTCACAGTATCTCTCATAGAATCTCTCCATCTATTTGCCACCTCATCACCGAATCTTCTTTTTAAAATGTGATAATGTTGCCCCATTCCCCATAACACAATCCCTTGTTGGTCTTGCTCAGGAGTCTCAATACAGACGCCAATTTTCACTTCCCCAACTGAGGGGACATCGAAATCTTCTAACGCATCTGTAGCTTGCTTCGTCCACCTGTTCGCGAGTTGAAAGTCCACAGTCCCAGAATATCTTCCATCAGAATCATAGCACATTAGCCAGCAGCCTTCTTCACCGGCATACTTCCAAGCGTACCCGTATTTTTGTTTCGTCCAGTATTGATTGGCAGCGAGAAAATCATACCACGCTTCTGCCTCACTGTAATATCCTGCATAGTCAAGAGCCACAGCAGCGAAAGTTGAATCTCTTGGCCATGCACGATTATACTCAGGTTGAAGACAGGGAATTCCATTCAAGATAGCTCCAGAACGAGGATCCTGGCACATTCCAATAGTTAATAACGCCTGGTCATACAAAGCTTTGTGTGTGTTGGGCGTGGTTGTTCTTTTGCTTAGCCAGCTGTGCCAATAAGTGTCTGTGTTATCCCTCAGAGTCTTGTATTCGGCCGCGCGTGCACTCTTGAGAACCTGAAATGCATCACTTAGGCCTGTTTTGGAACAAACAACAAAAACTGTCATCTCAACAGACACAGAGGGTTCCAGCGATTGAAACTGCCATTCTATAAAAGCATTACCTGTTTCAGTGTGTTGTATCTCCAATCTGGAGGCATCATGCTTCCCATCCATGCACTTCATATAGGCACAGTCGGGACCACTGTTGCCTTTCCCGGATTCACCTATGTTGAGAAGGGGGGTACCACTAACATCTAATCCAAAACCTATCGCATACTGCGTGTCGTTTGTACTAGACTTCCAGAAAATACCAGGAGCACCGTGTGCGGATGTATCCCTTACAACTACGACATCATTTGGGTGATAAGGCCAGTTCCATTCAAGGCCGCCAAGGCCAAGGCAATGGTAATGTCCATTTGATGCGCGTTTGAGCGCCTCGATAGGGTTATCAAGATATCGTACTTCATCATAAGCCCTTTCAGCCTTGTTGATGTCAAAAGCACCATAATAATTGAAACCGAGATCTATCGTCCTGTTGGCATTGTTTTTTATAGTGAAGTGCCTGACGATCACTGGTTGTTTTGGAACAGCAAAGCAGTCCTCTGTTATGTTCAGTTTCAAAGTATTGTTAACATGGATCGTCCGTATGCGGGCAGTACTCTCATCATAACTTTCGTTATGATAATACTTTTGACTATGCAAGAATTGAGCACTGTCATGTAACCAATAGAAATCCTGTTTGCCGGCTCCGTCATTATCCTGGGCAAGCCTTATCCCTGCAAAAGATCCCATCCAGTCTTGGTCAGGTGTTAAAATGGGAGGATAACATCTATATCCAGGTGTGTATGCGTTATCGCCTGTTCTCACATGATAATTTATATGTTCAAAAGTGGACTCAGGGTAAAACAAATAGCACATTTTACCTTCTGGGGTGAATGAAGCCCACAACCCGTCGTGGTTGCTGACAAAGCTGTATGCCGGGCACGGCCCAAATTGAGGGGATTTTTCTAGAGGTGAGTTTTCTTTTTCATTTTCATTGACTTGGGTCTGAGTCTCATTCCCCCTCACATTCCACACACAAAAATTCATCGCAGGTAGTGTTAGAGTTGTAACTACGAAAAACAAGAGGAGCAAGCCATTCCTGTTATTTTTCTTGGCGGGTTTTGCAGTTTTTCGCATCTCGTCATCCCTACCTGTCCTTGAACTCGCTCTGGCACGCCATGAGAAGCAGAAGACCGATAATGCCGAAGATGAGCCCAGTCCCCCAGTATCCAATACCGCTCCCCCCAACTATCGCGGATATGAGCACGACCACCGCGCCCTTTCTGTTCATGCAGAGAAACGCGGCGATCAAGGGGAATATGCCGAGAATGATCACGATTAGTCCGAGGAAACTCAAGACTCCCCAGTGCATAAGGATGTCTGCTCCGCAGATGAAATCCGAAATAGCCGATAATATGAAGAAGATCCCGGCGACGTTCGGAACGACAGTATGTTGCTGCTCCTTTCTGATTGTATGCGCCTGCAGGTGACCGCAGTATGGACAAGCGAAATACTCGGCGGGAATTATCTGGGTGCACACGTTGCATATTCTCGTGGGACTGGCGTGAGTCGGGGTTGGGTAAGACGATGGTGGCGGTGGTGTCACATATACATATCGAGGCTGTGGAACTGGCTGGGGAGACGTGGGAACGGCTACCTGAGAAGCCGCTGGCTGCTGCACTTTCGTGCCGCACCCCGGGCAGAAGACTGCCGTTGAGGGCAGTGATCTCCCGCATGAGGGGCAAGTGCCGTTAGTCGCCATGCGTTTACCAGGACAGTTTCGTGCCGCAGGACGGACAGAATGCGACTCCTCGCTGGATTGCCGCCTTGCAGGTCGGGCAGGTCACTGCAGGCGCAGCAGCCACAGGCTGTGCACCCAGTGCACCGCTCGCCCTGAGCACTGCTGCCATGTCTTGGAATTCTGCCATCTTCGCCTGTCTCTTGCAGGCCTCCATCACATCTTGCACGTATCGCCTGGTGTTGACCGGGTCAGATAGAGCAAACCAATATACGCCTCCGGCAGCGACTATGTTCTTTCTGGAAACTACAGCCACACCGCCCGCGGTTGAGAACACGACAGAGCCGAAGCCGAACAGCCTCTCGAAGATGCTCTGGTGAGTCATGACGTTCTGGATTTTGTCATGGGGCGCGTCGTTGGCAGCCCTGCTGAAGACTCCCGTGGTCTGCATTACCCTCTTGTTAGTTATTGCGTAGAAGGTGTTCTTCCAAGTGAAAAATGAGATTATCAGCGGCACGACAATGACCAGAAGGTACACGATAATACAGACGGATGCAACTTCAGCTATGGGAGCGTATGCCAGAGTCATTACAAGAAAGATTGTAGCGATGATCAACCAGACGATGCCTCCGAGTATGTAGGGGATGATGTTAGGCCTAGTTTCAAAGATAATCTGTTCGTCCCTCCCAATATATTCCCTAGGGAAGAGTCCCGGCGTCATTCCCGCCGGCGGTGTACCGTATGCCGTTGGTGGGGGTCCGTGTCCCGGTGGCGGTGGCGTTCCGTAGCCTGGTGGCGGCGGCGCTCCGTATCCTGGCGGTGGTGGCGGTGGTGGTGTTGCCATTTGGTCACCTCGGGGAAGGGTATATCTACGAAGTATATAACCCTTGCCGAGCGCTCGATACCGAGGGCGACTGCTGTGGTAAGTCGACCTCATATCTCTGCGGCGAGCTCTATCGTTAGGTTTAATAAATGGACTTTGTATAAGAGGAACAATGGCGCGGCATCCCAGGAATTTGATAGCGCTCGGAAACACCTCGCTGGCGGTGGGCATTCCCAAAGAGATCGTGGAGGCGCTGGGGCTGAGGAAAGGGGGGGATGTCTATATATCTCTGGACAGCGAGAAGGGCAGGATCGTCATTGACCAGAAGCAACGCTCCACTCGCCGTAAAAGGGCGCCCAACGGATACTGGGACAAGAAGGAGAACCGTGTCATGGCTGTCAGGGCGCTGCTTAAGAAATTTAAGAAGGGTCCAAACGAGATCAGAAGGGAGGACTTTATTTCCAGCGGGTTGGGCGGCGGGCTCCTTGGATATTACAACGGCTCTATCATCGCGGCGCTTGCGGAAGCCGGCTACAGCGTTTCTTACGGACCTGGGAAACGAAGGCATCCACAAGGCTACTGGGCTTCCAAAGAGAACAGGGTCGACGCTGTGAGGGAGATGGTGAAAGAGCTGAGGATGTCGCCTTCCGAGATAGGGTGCAGGGAGTTCGAGAAGGCTGGGCTTTCCACTGTGCTCCACCATCACGGGGGATCTGCGCTGGCAGCACTGGAGGAGGCGGGATATCGCTTCGCCCGCTACGGTCCAGAGAAGGTGAAGAATGCCCCGAAGGGGTACTGGCGCCATAAGAAGCGCAGGATCGAAGCGATAAAGTGGCTGATAGCGCACACAGAAAAGAGCCCTGAGGAACTGGGGGACAGGGACTTTCGCAGGGCAGGGCTCAGGGGTCTCCTCAGCTACTATGGATCTTCGAGGATGGCGCTGAGGGACGCAGGTTATGACCTGCCGCTCAGAACCCGTGCTCCTACGGGGTACTGGGAGAGCCGCGAGCATCGCGTGAAGGCGATCAGGCGGATGGTGCAGCTCACTGGGAACCGCCCGGAGAAGATAACACTCAAGACGTTCACCGCATTCCATCTCAGCGGCTTGCTCGGATTTTATCATACCTCCATCTCCAAAGCCCTGAAGGACGCGGGTTACAAGCCCGAGCAGTCCACAAAGATCTCCAGCAGGCTCTGGAGTGCGCGCGAAACCAGGATTGAGACGATCCGGGGGCTGGTCCAGAGCTCAGGGAAGCATCCCGGGGAGATTACCTGGGAGGATTTCTACAATGCCGGGATCATGCGTGTGATCACGAGATACCGCTCGGTTGAGGACGCGCTTCGAGACGCGGGGGTTGTTCCCTTGCCCCCCCTGAGAAAGAAGACCCCTACAGGCGACTGGGAAAAGAAGGAGGACAGGATCGCGGCCACAAAATGGCTCGTGAAGAGGCTTGGAGGGAACCATTTTGCCCTCACCCATAGGGATTTCAAAGAGCATGGGCTGGAGGAACTGATCCGTGCATATGACAGGGACAAATGCGCCGCGTACGAAAGGGGCGATATCTTCACACACGATCCTGGCTATCTCCTCGCGTTCTCCTCCCGCGTAACGAGGGCTCTCGTTGAGGCTGGCTTCGAGGTAGAGCAGAGGGGCGAAGCGCCACTTCACACAGGCAGGCTGCAGGGGTTCTGGAAGATGAGGGAGCACAGGGTGGCGGCGATCAAAAGGCTGGTCGAGGATGTTGGGGGTCCCAAGAACCTCCGCAGGCGGCACTTCATCGACCACCAGATAGAGGGCATCTTGAGCTACTACAAAGGATCGGTCAGGGATGCGCTGAGGGATGTCGGGTATGATCTGCATCCATGGGAACAGAGTGTGATACCCTGTTTGATCTGGAGGTCAAAGGAGGACAGGGTTGCAGCCACACGATGGCTCGCGAGCAGGAGGGGCGGGGACCCTCGATATCTGAGATACACCGACTTTAAGGAGGAAGGGCTGGAGGGTCTTGTCCGATACGCAGGGGGCGTGCTGGCGGCGGTGCGCGAGGCAGGGTTCGATATCAATCCATGGGAGCGCCCAAGGACGCCGGCAAGGAGCTGGAACAAGAGGGAGAACAGGGCAGCCGCTGTGAGATGGCTCGCCGCGAGGACGATGAAGAACAGGGCAGACCTCACGCCCGATGATTTTGCTGCGTACGGACTCGGCTATCTCCTCGACAGATACGGAATGAAACAGCTGCTGGACGAGGCAGGGCGATACTAGAAGGGCATAGATCAGGGACATGGGCTCTTATCTGTCCCGCAAGGCCTCAGAGCCCTCCTTCATCTCTCTGACCAGGCGCTCCAGCACTTCGTGCCTTGCCTCCTTTATGGTCGGGCGGTAGTGTCTCGCGACCTCCAAGGAGCTCAGTGATATCTCTGCCTCCACGAGGCACTCCTCGAAGAGTGTGCCCTGAGCCAGCACATCCCCCCTCGGTCCTATGATCTCACCACCCCCCCAGAAAACGATGTCGCGCTGCGTGCCCACATGGTTGGAGAAAAGGACGAAGGCTGTGTTCTCGATCGCCCTGGCGGGCAACACCCTCTGGAAGAACTCCCTGGTGGCGGAGGGAGAGGCAGAGATGCACACGATGATCTCGGCCCCGCTGAGCGCCAGCAGCCTGGAGAGCTCGGGAAAGAAGATGTCGAAGCAGACCTGGAGCCCGATCCGCCCCACATGGGTGTCTATCAGATCGAGCCTGCGTCCAGGCGCGAAGTACGTGCGCTCTTCGAAGGGCCCGAAGTTGGCAAGGAACATCTTCCGGTAGGAGTGCAGCTCGCCGCTCGGCGGTGCGATCACCGCGGTGTTGTAGATGATCCCGCGCCTGCGCGCGTCCTTCTCGGCCATCCCGAAGATGATCACAGCCCCAGTGTCTTTGGCGATCTCAGAAATGCGCGTGCATGACTGCCCGCTCAACGGCTCTGATAGGATGCGCATGTCGTCCCTCACCACGTAGCCTGTGAGAAAGAGCTCGGGAAAGACGAGCAGGTCAGCGCCAGCCTCGCCAGCGATGCGCTCGATGGTCCCGATGTTCTTTTCCTTATCACCGAGGTGCGCCCTCACCTGGGGGATGCATACCTTCATGGGGGCAGGGATGGAGGGGGGGTGGCAAATAGATTGCTGTGCCATCCCATCTACGCGCTCGTTACCGACACATCCTCGAACCTCAGGAACGGCAGGTGGTGCGCGCCCACGCGCTCCCTTTCCCTCGATGCGCCGGAGAGAGAGCACAACAGCTCGAGCACGTTCCCTGCGATCAGCGTCTCCTTCAACGGATGCTTGATCTCGCCCCTCTCGATCATGAAGCTGCCCTTCACCACGCCGCTGAACTCGCCTGTGGCGATCTCGCTCGATCCTGAGAACCTGGTGACCAGCAGACCCCTCTCCACCTCTGCGATGAGCTCCTCGCAGCTCGATCCACCAGGCTCGATCGAGAAGTTGGTGGCGGAGATCGCGGGCACGTTCCTGTATTCCCCCGCGGCATGCCCGGTGCTCTCTGTGCCCTCCTTTCTTGCGGTGTAGGTGTTGTGCATGTACCTCTCCAGTGTGCCCTTCTCGATGACCCTCAGCGGTGTGTGGGGCAGCCCCTCGCGGTCAAAGCTCGATGAACCCACCCCTCCGGGGAGCGTGCCGTCGTCCATCACCGTGAGTATCGGAGATGCGATCTCTTCACCCAGCTTACCAGCCAGCGTGCTGACGCCTTTCTGAACGTTGTTGGCGTCGACCGATTCCTCCAGCATGTACGATATCACGGGCTGGATGGCATAGGGGTCCATGACCACCGTGCCCTTGAACGACTCCGCCTTCCTGCTGCCCAGCGCCCTCACCACCCTCTCACCCAGGCGCCTGCCTATCTCCCGCGGCACCAGGTTCTCAGCCATGTGCACGCTGCCGTACAGGTAGTCGAAGCTGCCGACCTCCAGGTGCTCGGTGGCGAAGCCGAGGACGAAGTACGAGAAGGTGCTGGCCTCCTCAGCCCCCCGGACGCCCAAGGAGTTGAACACCGCTCTGCGGTGCAGGGAGAGCTCCAGTGATCCACTATCCACGGTCACGCGGGGGTCATACTCCCTGGCACCCATCAGCATCTCGTGCGCCATGCAGAACACGTCCTCGGGTCCCAGGCCCTCGGCGCCGGGGTCGTACAAGCCGCCCACCTTCCTGAGCTTCTTCGGCGCGGGAAGGATGTTCAGCGGGTCGCTCGGCGATCTCGACGCCAACCTCACAGCCTGGGTGCACAGGTCATCGATCCTTCTGGCTTGGAGGGAGTTCACGGAGGCGAACCCTGGCGCGCAGGACTTGAAGACCCGCAGCCCGATGCCTGCGCAGTGCTGCACCTTGCAGACCTTGACATCGTTTCGCTCGATAGGGGCGCTGATGCGCCGCTCCATGATGCCGTATGCCTCTGCCTCGTCCGCGCCTCTCTTCAGCGCTGTGCCCACAGCCTTCTCGCACGCTGCCTCTATGTCGTGGATCGCCATCACCCCTGTCTGCCACCGATGAGCGCCATGCACCTGAGGTATCCGCCCCCGCCGTCCACCTTAGCAGGCTGCATCTTGCCGCAGTAGCCCGCGCCCATGTCGAACTCGAACTCCCTGCTGACTCCATCGACACTCATCAGAACATCGAACGCGTTCCCGCTGATCGCCGCGCCCCTGTAAAGCGCTCTCAGCTCCCCCTTCACTATCTCATGAGCCTCCTCTGCCTCGAACATGAACTCGGCGTTGGCGTCTGCCTGTCCCCCCAAGCCTCCCTTCAGGAGATAGCCGCGGCGCGTATCTTCGATCATCTCGTCGAGCTTCCAGTCCCCCGGGGCTATGTACGTGTTCCTCATCCTGATGATCGGCTCGTCGGTGTACTCGAACGCCCTTGCGTTGCCCCTCGGCTCCTGGTCAAATATCGCTGCGGTCTCCCTGTCGAAGAGGTATGAGCTCAGCACCCCCTGCTCGATGATCCCCACCCTTCTGGCTCTTACCCCCTCGTCGTCCACGAGGAGCGTACCTGCAGGATGCCCGCCCTGCTCCGGCACCCCGCTATCCACCAGCGTCACCAGCTCGCTCGCCACCCTCGTTCCGAGCTTCCCCTTTGCCGCGCTGCCTGACAGGACGAAATCCGCCTCGACCGTGTGACCGAACGCCTCGTGCGAGATGAGCCCGACCAGCGAGGGGTCCAAGATCACCCGCTCCCTCCCGCCTTTCAGGAAACGGGCGCTCGCCAGATTCGAAGCGCGCCTGGCTGCAGTCTCTCCCATCTCTGAGGGGCTCCTGCGCTCGAAGAGGTCTTTCCAGCCTCCAGCAACCGCCTCGCTCTCCATCGCCTGCGCCCTTTCTCCACCCATGGTCGCTATCGCGCCCACTATGAACTCAGGTCTTGCCTCCCTCAGCTCTACCTCCGCCCCATCGGTATTGAGGATGAGCTTCTCGTCCACGATCTCCCTGTACATGCAGATGGCGCTCTTCACCGCCCTATTGCTTCTAGCCTCTTTCTCAGCGGCCAGCACCATCTCCATCTTTTCCTCTGGGCCGACGTCCTCCAGCCTGCCGTTCTCCTTGATCACGAACCTTCCGCGCGCCATCTCAGCCTCCGCAAGTGCCTCGATCCTGTGCGCCTTGTGCGCAGCCGCGATGCGGGCAGCCTTGATCGCATCAGATGCAGCCCTTCTCAGCGATGCCGTGTCACAAGCGCTGGTGCTGCTGAAGCCCCAGGCACCGTTCACGAGCGCGCGCGCAGCCACCCCGCTGAGGCTCATGTGGTTAGCCTCTTCCAGAGCCCCTGTCACCACCTTTATCCGCGTCGCCCTTCGGGAGTGATGCCTGAGCTCCAGGTAGTCTGCCTTGAACCTATCCATCACGGAGATGAGCCTGTCCTTCATGGAAGCGCCATGAGATATCTATTGTCAGTTCCTCATCTCTGCCACGACGTTCCCCTTCGCATCCCTGACCTCCAGGTGTACGGCTATGGTGCCGTCCAGGTTGTGCGTGGCGCAGCTCAGGCATGGGTCGTATGCGCGCACAGCCATCTCCACGCTGTTCAATATCCCCTCGTCGTACTTGCCGCTCTTTATCAGGCTGCTCGCAGCCTGCTTCACAGACATGTTGATCGGCGCGTTGTTGTGCGTCGTGCCCACGATGAGGTTCACGTTCTTTATCATCCCTTTCTCATCGGTCTCATAGTCGTGGATCAGTGTGCCCCGCGGCGCCTCGACAGATCCTATGCCTCTGGCAGCTCTGGGGCTCACAGGCACCCTTGTCTCCCTGCTCGTGATCTCAGGGTCGCTCAGCAGCTCCACCGCGTGCTCTGCGTGATGCAGGAGCTCGATGAGCCTCGCCCAGTTGTACAGAAGGGTCTGCTGCGCCGGTCTCCCAAAGTGTTTCCTGAACTCCTCGAGTTCCTTCTGGGCTAAGGGGGTGGGGATATTGTCGCATACGTTGATCCTTGCAAGGGTGTTGGTGCGGTATATGCCCTTCGGGGCTTCGAGGCTCATGTCGAACCCCTCGCCCCATCGCTTGGCATACGGAAACTTCATGTAGCTCCAGGGCAGCACCTTCTCACCGATGTGGTCGAGATACTGGTGGTATGCGAAATCCTCGTAGCTGCCGTCCGGCTTCATCAGTCGCAGCCTGCCGTCGTAGCAGTCGAGCGCGCCATCGCTCACAGTGCCCAGGAACCCTGTCCTTATCACCCCGATGGTCTTCACGGCATCGAGGTACTTGTTAAAGAGGTTCTCCTTCGCGAACGCGATAGACCACTTCGCAAACTCCAGCACCTCGGTCGCCATCGGCAGCAGCCTCTGCCTCTCCTCCTCCCTCAAGGGTTTGCTGAAGCCGCCGGGCACAGCGGTCACGGGATGGATAGCCTTTCCGCTCGCGATGTTGAGCATCTGCGCCCCCAGATGCCTGGCCCGCACCACCTTTTTGCCGATCTCGGGGTGCTTCTGGGCGATGCCGATCACATTCCTGACCTGGTATCCTGCGCTCGGACCCATGACGAAGTCCGCCCCTGCCAGGAAGAAGAAGTGCAGGATGTGCTCCTCGGTGAATGCGATGCTGTTGCACAGATCCCTGAGCTTCGTGCCCGCGGAAGGGGGGCTCACCCCGAACACTGCGTCGTTCGCTTTGGCGCTCGCCAGGTGGTGGGACCAAGGACAGACACCACATATGCTCGTGGTGATCCGCGGCATCTCCTCCACAGGGCGACCGATGCAGAACTTCTCGAACCCGCGCAGTTCCACGGTCTGAAACATCGTATCTGCCACGTTCCCCGCATCATCCAGCTGGATGGTGATCTTCGCATGCCCCTCCAGCCTGGTCACAGGTGCTATGGTAAGGATCTTTCCCATCTTCATCACGCTCCTGGTCTCTTCGGCAGCGGGCGCAAGCGGTTCTGCCCGCCAACGTACCTGT
Organism: Thermoplasmatota archaeon; assembly: GCA_040753455.1. GTDB lineage: Archaea > Thermoplasmatota > Thermoplasmata > SG8-5 > JACRNV01 > JBFMEL01. Next base: position 13,145 of record JBFMEL010000019.1, read on the forward strand.
TCAGCATTGCCCTTCGATCCTCGATGTTCTTCGGGTCCAGACCTATGGACGATAGGGCACCCATCATGTCCACCATCGGATTAGCCCCCTTTCTGATAGGACCGAAGCATCCTCTGCACGGCATGCCGCCCTTGATGCATCTCGGTACCGGGGTTTCACCTGCGACCGTTGCGCTGGCACATCCCGCCCTCGTCACTGGACCCAGACACAGCTGTCCCTGCTCCATGAAGCACCGCGTGTGCTCCCAGTGCTCATCCCACTTCACATCCAAGCCCTTGAGCGGACGGTCTATCGTACCGCCCGCAGCCTTCTTCTCCCTCTTCGTGGGGCATTCGTCGCACACGCTCCTCTCCGGCAGGAGAAATGGTTTGCCTTCCAGAAGGGCTGTGAGCGCCTGGACGATGAGCGCAGGGTTGGTAGGGCAGCCTGGGATATACACATCCACCTTCACCACCTCGTCCACTGCATAGACCCGATCCAGGAGGGGTGGGAGGTTGTGTGCCGGAGCCTCCGAGGGCTCGGTAGAGGCTGAGCCTTTGTACACCTTTTCGTAGAGGTCCTGGAGCGTGTCGATGTTCGCCAGGGCAGGGATCCCTCCGAAACACGCGCATGAGCCCAAGGCGATCAGGGTTTTGCACTGCTTCCTCATCGCCTCGGCTACGTGCTTCTCCTTCTCGTTCCTCACCCCGCCAGAGATGATCCCCACGTCAGCCTGGGGGATCTCTATGACCTTCGGATCCCCTTCCCCTGTCTGACCATGGTACTTGTGGTCCATCAGCACAGGGATGTGCACGAACTCCAGGCTCGGTAGGAGCTCCAGCAGGGGCTCACCGATGTCCAGGATAGTCACCTCGCATCCACCACAGATGTTCAGCCATTCCTCGGCTACCTTTACCATATCCTTCCACTCCTTGCATGGCGCTTGCAGCCCTGTATCCTTAAGTGGCTAATATTGTTATCGCTCGAGCACGGGGTGAGGGCTGTTGGGATGCTGTCATGTAAAGTAAAGCATCAAGCATCTGCTCGAACAGGTGACTGGCGAGCCATGGATACCTATTGAGGTAAGCAGGCAGACCGTAAACAACTTCTCCGCGGGCATGGACCAAACGGCTCTACGTACAAGATTGCCAGAATTCCAAGATCGGTATAGCCACGAGCGCTTTCACATGGGCATTGGATCTTCACCCACGACCCTCTACAATGTTACCGATGTCGGTTGACATTACACGGGTAAATAGGTGCAGCAACGAATATATAGGGGCATATAGATGCATTCCACATGGACGCGCGCAGGGTGCAGAGGACTGGAGGGAGCACGTTCATCGTCTCCCTCCCGAAGGCTTGGGCAGAGGAGGTGGGGCTGAAGCAGGGGGACGTGCTGGAGCTCAATCCCCAGAGCGATGGGAGCCTGATGATCAATAAGGCACGCGGGGATGTCAAGGACACACAAGAACGCGCATTCTTTCTCGATGAAGACAGCGAATCGCATCTATGGCGCAGGCTGGTGGCGATATACATGGCGGGTCACAGGCGCTTCAGGATACAGACGAGGGAGGAGATCGACCCGAAGGTGCGCCAGGTGCTGAGGGAGCTCACCCGCAGGGCGATAGGCCCGGAGATCATCGAGGAGGCGGAGAGGTGCGTGGTGATCCAGGATCTCGCGGATCCGACGGAGTTTCCGCTGTCCAAAGGGGTGCGGCGGATGGCGACGGGCGCGAGGGTGATGCATGCTGAGGCGATGCGCGCCCTTCGCGCGCGGGACAAGGAGCTGGCAAGGCAGGTGGGGGCGATGGACGACGAGGTCGATCGCCTGTACTGGCTGATCATGAAGCAGTACAACATGATCCTGAGGGACAGGCGCATCGCCGAGAAGATCGGGATGGGGGTGGCGGAGAGCTTCTGGTACCTGCTCGTAGCTCGTATATTGGAGCGCGTGGCTGATCATGCCCAGAGGATCGCGGAGAACGTCGTGCTGCTCGATGGGCACGATGTGGACGGAAGGCTGGTCTCGGAGATCGAGGAAGCGAGCGCTGATTCTGTTCATGCGCTGGAGACCGCGTTTGCGGCGCTGGGCGCAGGCGACGTCGCGCAGGCGAACGGTGCGATCGACATGGCTGAGCGATTGGTGGGAAGAGTGCGCCGCCTCTCGAAGAGGGTGCTGGATGAGGATGTGGAGATCGCGGTCCCGCTGTCAGCCATCCTGTCGAGCATCGAGCGCACGGGCTCCTATGCCGGCGACATCGGGGAGATCGCGATCAACCACGTGATGATGGGAGCATCCTCATACGCGGATGGGTGAGGGGAAAAGCATCCAACGAGGGCGGAGTTATCTCTATGGTGGGAGCGCTCGGCATCCTCGGGATAGGATGAGTGCGATGAAGGCGGTGTGGCATCATTGAGCGCGTCATGCGGAAGATCAGCCCGCCATCGAGATGATGTGCAGGAGGTCTGCCGCCGCCTTCGCGTTGTCTGCTGAGTTCTCGAGCGAGTGCAGCAGATCGCGCAGCACCAGGAGTATCCTTGGGTCCTCCGAGGAGAGCACGAACTTCTTCTTCACCAGGAAGTAGAGGTCGTCGATCTCGTGCTCTAAGTGCTCAACATCGCGCAGGTGCGCCAGCATCTTTTCGGGTTTATCATCGCTCAGATGCTCGACCGCCTCTTTCAGGGCTTCAGCCGCGCCCCTCGCAGCCATGCTGATCTTGCGGATCGCGGACCAGATCTCCGAGGAGACCTTGACATTCGCATCCAGCAGTATCTCGAGGTTGCGCGCCGCACCCTTCTGCCAGTCAGCCACGTGGTCTATGCGCTTGACGAGATGCAGCAGGTCCTCTCGGTTCTTCTCCATCAGGTCCCCGGTAGCAATGGATTCGTGCAGCGAGATCTCCGCGTGATCCGCGGCTTTCTCAGCCAGTATCGCCCTCTGGATCGCCTTTCGAGCTCCTTCAGTGTCGTGCTGCTCCATCGCCTTTATGGCATCGTCCATCGCCGCTGTGGCATCAACCACGCGCAGCAGGTGCTCCCTGGTCTTCACCACGATCTTGGACTCCTTCCTGCGCTTGAACCATTCTGCCAGCGCCCTCTCATTCAAGTCTCAGCACCTCCTTCAGACCTTCCTTCGGGACATGGTAAAGCAGCGTCCCACCCGGATCGAACGCTACCCTTACCTCGTCCCCTGTATTTATTCCTGTTGAATCGAATCTCGCGTCCACCAAAATCTCCTCGTCCGTGGCAAGGCGCACAAAGTACCGCACATACCCTCCCATGAAGGCTGTCCTGGAGACCGTGCCAGGGACTCCATCCCCCTCCACGAGCCTCGTGAGCTCCGGGCGGCAGGCTAGGATCACGGCATCCCCTGGGGCAAAGCCGTTCGCATCCTTCATCCTGCCGATCACCAGACCCTTCCTCCCCTCGATCTCCAGGGTGCCATCCCTTTTATCAAGTACCGTGGCATGAAGGAAGTTCATCTGCCCTATGAAGTGCGCGGTGAAGAGGTGCTTCGGCGTCATGTAGAGCTCCGGGGGTGTTCCCGCCTCCATAACGCGTCCTGCCCTCATGACTAAGATGCGGTCCGACACAGCCATCGCCTCCTCCTGGTCATGGGTGACATGGATGGTGGTGAGCCCCAGCTCCTTGGCATAGCGCCGCAGCTCATACCTGAGCGCGAGCCGCACCCGTGCATCCAGGGCTGAGAGCGGCTCGTCGAAGATGATGATCCTTGCACCTGATGCTAGTGCTCTGGCGATCCCCACCTTCTGCTGTGTGCCGCTGCTGAGGGCGCTGGGCATCTCATGCTCATACGCATCGAGCCTCACCTTGCACAGGGCGTCGCGCGCGATCTCCCTTGCCTTCGTCAGCCCGAGCCCCTTCACGAGGGGAGAGTACGACGCGTTCTGCACCGCGGTCATGTGAGGAAACACTGCGATGTTCTGGAACACATAGCCCACGTCGCGCTCGTATGCCTGCACGCCCCCCATATCCTTTCCATCGATCAGCACCCTGCCCTCTGTAGGCTCATATACCCCTGCGATCATCTTCACGATCGTGGTCTTGCCGCATCCCGAGGGGCCAAGAAGGGTCACGTACTCTCCATCCTCCACCTTGAGGTTCACATCTTCCACCGCGGTCACGCTGCCGAACCTCTTGGTGACGTGCTGCAGCTCGATCGCTGGCAATTACTCCACCTCCAGATCCTTCGTCAGTCCATGCTCGGGCAGAGGGAATATCCGAAGGTGCCTGGGCTCCAGTACCACCGAGACATCCTCTCCCTCATCGAACAGAGGCGCGCCGCGGCTCGGCAGCCTTGCCACGAACCTGCCCTTCTCAGGGACATGCACCTCGTAGGCGATATACCTGCCCAGGAAACTGGCGCGCTCCACCCTGCCCGCCATTCCACCTGTCCTCTCAAGTCTGGTGTGCTCCACCTTGATTCCGGCGACGGCGCGCTCGCCTTCCTTTGCGACACCCGAGCCGCACCTGTGCTCCATTCCATGTTCGTCCACGAGCACGTAGGCATCACCCAATTTCCTCGCGGTGCCGGTGATGAAGTTCGCCTCTCCCACGAAGTGCGCCACGAAGGGGGTCGTTGGAGCGCTGAAGATCTCCCAAGGTCTTCCCTCCTGCACGATCGTGCCATGGCGCAGTACCACGATCCTATCAGCGACAGCCATCGCTTCCTCTTGGTCATGCGTCACATGAAGGGTGGTGAGCCTCATGTCCCGCGCGAGCCTCTTTATCTCCTCCCTCAGCTCCAGGCGCAGCCTTGCGTCCAGTGCCCTGAGCGGCTCGTCCAGGAGCAGGAGGTGCGCATCGGCTGCGAGCGCCCTTGCCAGCGCGCAGCGCTGGGACATCCCTCCGCTCAGCTCGTTAGGGTATGCGTCCCTGCGCCCGTACAAGTGAACCATGGCGAGCATCTCGCGCCCCACGACCTTGATGCGCTGCGGCGTCCAGCCCCTTGCCTTTGGTCCGAAGACCGTGTTCTCCATCACGTCTAAGTGCGGAAAGAGCGAGTAGGACTGCGGCAGGTAGGCGATCTTGCGCTGCTCAGGGGGCAGGTGATCCACACGCTGGTCGTCTATCCACACCTCTCCTGCGTCCTGGCGAACGAGCCCTGCCACTATCTTCAGCAGTGTGGTCTTGCCTGCAGCAGTGGGACCCACGATCACCACGTACTCCCCCTTGCTCACCACTAAGTCTACATTCCCTAACGCCTGCGTGCGCCCGAACCGCTTGCCGATGCCTTTCAGTTCGAGAAAGGTCATTTCCCGGTCCCCCTCCTTGTCACGATGCGCATCGCGAGCATCGTGACGAACGCAATAGCGATCAGGATGATGCATGCGACGGCAGCGCTGTAGTGATCGCCCGCCCTCACCATATCCACGATGAGCACGGGTGCTGTGTTTGCGCCCTTTGCGACAGCCAGCGTTGCCCCTGTTTCCCCCAGGCTGCGCGTGAACGCCATGATCGCCCCTGCTAAAATCGAGAACTTGATCGAGGGAAAGATCACCTTCTTGAACACGAACAACGGTTTAGCGCCCAATGTCCTCGCGGTCTCCTCGTATGCGGGATCGAGCTCCTCCAGCGCCCCAGCCACGTTCCTCACGACGAGCGGAAAGGTGAACGCGATATGGGCGGAGATCACCAGCAGGAGGACGACCCCTATGTGCATCGAGCCCCAGAAGAGCCCCAGGGATATGCCGAGAGCCGCTGTGGGGACTATCAGCGGCACGTTCACCAGCACATCTAAGGTGTGGGAGATGCTGCGGCTCCTGCCCCTGACGATGTATATCGCCAGCGGCACCCCGAAGACCAGGTTGATCCCCGTGACCACCCCTGCCACCAGGAACGAGTATCCCATCGCCTCCCAGATCGCGCTCCAGTGTACCGTGCCCCCACCACAGGCGGCAAAGGTGAAGATGAAGAAGGAGGGTACGAGCAGCACGATGACCATGAAAAGGATTGCCAGCCGGTCCTTCAGCGCAGGGATGATCCCCCTGCTGAGGATCCGCTCCGCACCCGGAAAGACCCTGCGCATCGGGAGCTTGAACCTCATGATCACTATCTTCACTGCTACCAGGAGCAACAAGGAGGCGATGACGAGGATGATCGCGGTGAAGGCGAGCTGCGGTTCGTACACACCTGCATGCTTCCAGGCACCGATGAGCGTTGGCCCGGTATGCACAGGATACGCCTGTTCCGCTATGTAAGGCGTGAGCATCGCCAGTGCAGCCATCGTCCCACCTGTCTCGCTCAAGCTTCTGGCGAAGCAGAGGATGATCCCCGTGACCAGCCCCGCCCTGAAGAGGGGCAGGGTGATCGTCCTCGCGACGGTAAGAGGGGGCGCGCCGAGCGTGGCAGCAGCGGTTTCGTAGTTCACATCGATCTCATGGAGTATGGCGCCGAGCGAGCGCACCATGTATGGATATGCAAACACGACGTGCAGCAGGATCAAGAGGATGAAGGGGGAAGAGGTGAGCCTCAGCGAGCCGATGGGGTGAAGCTCAGGGGTCACTGCCCAGAACAGCGCCGTGGAGAATCCCAGGGCTGCGGTGGGGATCGCCAGCGGCATGTCGATCAGCGTATCGAGGTAGCGCTTCCCTCTGAACTCCTTTTTCACCAGGAGCCATGCCATCGGGAGCCCGGTCACGAAGGAGATCAAGGTCACTATCGCCGCGAGGAGGAAGGAGTTCCCCACAGCGCTCTCGATGATCTCCAAAGCGGTCTTCTCCCCTGCCCAGAGCGCGATACCGTCCTCCCAGGAGTCAACGTAAGAGCCGTTGGCGTACCGCAGGGTAAGGTTCTGTGTTGCCTCCCCCACCACTCTGAGCTCTCCGTAGCCCGGACTGCCAGTGATGTTCACCCAGGACTCGGCGTCCTGAGGAAAAGTGAGGTTGCGATAGAAGTATGCGACGCGCTGCTGTCCTCCCCCACCTTCCTTCGATCTATAGATGGAATAGTTGAGATATACTTCCTGGGATGCTGAGACCTCGCACCGAAAGGAATGGCTCTTAGTCACGTCAATGCCGTCTGGGAGGCTCATGGATGCATGTGCACCCCAGTCCCCGATCGTTACCTCCGTGTACCGAGCGCTGGGCGGCGGAGCAGAGATCGTCTGCTGCACCTCGTCGAAGGAGGTGATGCCGTAGCTGAGCACATAGACCGTGGGCAACAGGACGAAAAAGAGGAAGAAGAGGATTACAAAGGCATACCACGTGCCGATCACCCTCTTGCTCGCAGCGAGCCGCGACAGCCTCTCGCCGATCCTCATTGCGCCACGTCCATCCTGTGGAGGGAGGGGACTGCGGTAAATAAGGGTTCACTACATATTCTATATAGAACCTCAGAGCGCTGCCGCGACCTGCAGCACACCGTCTATCACGAACTGCGTGGCTATCGCAGCCAAGATCAATCCCATGATGCGCGAGAAGGCGAACGCCCCCATCCTGCCGATGCGCTCGAATATCCTCTCGCCGTAGAACAGGATAGGGTATGAGAGCGCCATGGTGAGGAGGATCGCTACGATGACCACGATCACCTTGAGAATGTCAAATGTCGGATGCGCTGCCGCGCCCATGTATATCATCACAGTGGTGATAGCGCCTGGTCCCGCGAAGAGCGGCACGCCCAGGGGCACGATCCCGAGCGCCTCCCTTGCCAGCGCCTCCTCCTGATCCTCGGGAGATATCTTGGTCCTGGACTTCTCGCCCTTCATCATGCTGAAGGCGATCGAGAAGAGGAGTATTCCCCCCGCGATCCTGAACGCGGGAAGGGTGATCCCGAAGACGAAGAAGATGTAGTTTCCAACCAGCGCAAAGATGAGCAGCACCAGCAGGGCTGAGAGCACAGTCTTTCTGATCACCAGCAGGCGCTCCCTGTGGCTGAAACCCTGGGTGAGCGCCACGAATACGGTCATGTTCCCCACAGGGTTCACTATGGCGAACACAGCGACGAAGACCGCGATCGCGAAACTGGGCTCCATGGCGCGTTGATGCGCATGTGAGATTTAAGGCTGTCGCGCTTCGGCATCTTGCCCGAAGCGAGCCCCTGGGATGGTGGCAAAATTAAATAAGGCACTATGACATGGGCGAACGTGCATGAAGGATAGGAGGGCGATGACCGATGAGAGGCGGGAACGGTCTGGCGGGGAACCACTCGCGGACCCCTCCGGTCTGAAGAGCGAGGAGGAGATAGTCAACGCTTACTTTGCGGCGTGCAGGCAGAGCTATCTCCGGTGGCCGGGCAACGAGAAGGAAAAGGCATATCTGGACAACAACCGAGAGCTGTTCAGGATCTCGTCGTATTTCGACGTCCCCCGCGAGCCGTCCGCGGTGCTGGCAGGTTGGGGGCTGCCCGAGAACCTGCGCGGGCACATCCACCTGGACGAGGGAAGGAAGGAAGTGGTTGGCCATGTGCTCGGAACTCCCCCGGACAGGAACGTGGCGATCATAGGCGACCCCGGAGTCGGGAAGACCGCCGTGATGCTGGCGATCCTCGACGAGGCGATGAGGTTGGGGATAGCTGGCATCTTGACCACGACGGGGCTCTCGGAGTACCACAGGAAGGCTCGGGTCAGGCTCTTCTACGACGACCTGCCGGAGAACCCGGAGCTGGCAAAGGCGATCGAGAGGTCGAGCGCGACCGGGATAATAATCACCGCGAGGGAGCAGGACTTCAAGTGCAGGTTGAGCCAGGCACAGCAGGCGATGTTCGAGAGGGTGTACGTCCGCAGCTTCGCCCCCGACGACGTCCGCGAGGTCGCCAGGAACCTGCTGGAGATGCAGGGGATGTCCTCCGACGCGGAGGCGATGGACCTGCTGGTGGAATACGCCCAGGGTTCGCCGATCTACGTCTGGTCTGTGGTCAGGGACCTGACGAACAGGGGGGAGAGGCGGCTGAACGCGGATTACCTGAAGGAGAACGCGTCGCGCGGGATGATCCCGTACGTCTCCCAGGTCATGCAGAGGCTGATGAAAGACGGGGAGCGGTTCAAGCCGGGCGGACTCCACACGCTCACGATGCTGGTGTTCCTCGCCACGCAGATGAGGGACAGGCGGTGTCATTCCCTGCACCTGAGGAAGGTCTCGGGCCTGATGAACGAGCACACGGTGCGGACGTTCGAGGAGACGGAGGGGGCGTACAACGTCGGGCTCCAGACGCACACGCTGGAATACCTGTCCGGTAAAGGGAACGTCTACAGGTTCCCGCACGACTGCTGGGCGGACATACTGTCCGGGGCGGTCGCGAGCCCGTTCTCTGCGAGGGTGGACCTGATACAGCAGGAGTTCGAGATGACCGGGATATTCGAGTCCGTGAAGCTGAAGGCGCTCGTTGCGGGCTGGGCGGACGTGCGGGGGATGTACCAGAAGAGGCCGGACAGGTTCCGCAACTCTCTCCTGGACTACGTCCACATAGCGCTGCGCAACCACAGTCCGAAGGATCTGGACGCCGCCGGCATGCAGACCGAACAGCTTCGTCTCATCCTCGCCAGGGAGCACGGCCACCCACTGGCAGATGCATCGCTCTCGATAATCGAGCGCTCGAGCCCGTCGAGCCAGCGCACGATCAACATCCAGGACTCGGTGATCATGAGGAGCCAGATAGGGCTGGAGGCAGATGCGGAGATGCGCGATTCGATCGCCCCGGGGACAGGACCTGGAGCTCCCGCCGCCGGCGCGCGTGCTGCGAAGGACAGGTGTCAGTCCTGCGGCAATCTGATAACCGCGGAGAACAAGATACTGAGGTGCAGGGAGTGCGGCGCGGATCTCTGCACGACCTGCGAGGAGTGGATCGAGAAGACCCCTGAGTACAAGGGCAGGGAGATCAAGACAAGGTTCCCTCTCTGCGAGAAGTGCCACGCGAAGGAATCGGCTGAGAAGGTTGCCGAGGTGGAGCGCCAGCTCGACGAGGAGCGGAAGGCCAGGGAGGCGGAAGAGGAAGCAAGGAAGAAAGCCGAGGCAGAGAGGCGGGAA
>JBFMEL010000020.1:0-22448 GCA_040753455.1 Thermoplasmatota archaeon
AGGGCGATGTCACGCTCACCGCGCAAGCAGCACCTGCGGGCCTTCCGCCAGGACGGTTATGGGCAGGTCTGACCCAGGGAGCGATGTGCGCCCAGTTCAACGAGGGAGCGGCAGAAGCCCTCGCATCGTACTTTGGACCTGTGGGGATCGAGGATGCCACGGTAACGAGCGCGTACGCTGGAGGCTGGATCTACCTGATCGGTACCAATGTAGATTGGGCTGCTAACCGAAGGATCGACCTCATCCTCTACGACTACTACGGCGGAGGGTTCGTTGCTGCTGAGATCGCGTGCTACCCGCTCGGCGGCGCCGCATCTAGCTTGGTCCACTGGCCCGGAGGCACAGGGACAGACACAGGCGTAGATGTCTCTGCTGGTGCATGGCACGAGCTGTACGTGCAGTACTTCGAAGCCACGCAGACATACACGATATGGCTCGACAATGCTGCGATCGGAGCGGGTTCGGCATTCACGGATGCCGCTGCCACCAACGTGGACGGACTGATATGGTATGGGGGCGACGGAGGCAGTCTGCCCGCAAACGCGTATATCGATAACTTCTTCCACTGGGTACCCCCATCTGGAGGTCTTGAGAACGTTGAGGTGGTCAACACATGGTCGTACAGCGGCACCATAGGGAACCAGAGCGTCTATCTGGATCAGAATGCAGGTGCCACGCAGGCGTACACAGAGGTCGCATTCCCGCCGCCCTACGGCTGGAACGTGTCCGGTGTATCGTTCGCGGTGAACACATCCACGGTCGCAAACACTAACGGAGCAACGTTCTGGGTCAAGGACTTCGCAGGGACGTCCGTCATGGGGATAAGGTTCTCGGGAGGCAACATTCAGTACTACACCGGAGGGGCGTGGGTGAACATGCAGGCATTCGCCGCGACAACAGAGTACTGGATCGATGTAGTCATGGACGCGGTCACACAGCTATATTATGGTGTGTACATAGATGGTGTTGAGGTCCCAGGTACGCCAGGTGCAGCCTTAGGACAGCCAGGCGCGGGCATAGCAGGCTTCAGGGCTGAAGGCACCACAGGCACGCAGTCCGAGATATACTTCGACGATGTGGGGATGTTCGGAGATCCCCAGGATGCCAGGATTCGGGTGAACAACAGTTTCGCGCACACAGGCGTGCAGAGCGTGCGCATGTACGAGGGCGGAGCGGGAACATACTCCTACTTCGGCGCGTACATGGGCGGGGACAACGTGAAGTTCGGTGAGTTCTCGTTCTGGTTCAGACCCGAGCCGCCGATGGGCAACGGACAAGTCTATCTGTACGACACCACCCAGACCTACCTTGTCACGATCGTGAGCCTCGGCGCAGACATCGGAGGAGGTCCAACCCCAGGGCAGGTGCAGTGGGTGGACGGCAACGGCGCTGGTGGTGGCTTTATCATCCCAGGACCCACATACACCACAGGCGCGTGGTACAACGTCTCCATCCGGTACAACATCACTGACGGCAGGTACGAGGCTCTCTGGAACGGGGTATCGCAGGGCTGGTACGGGATATTGGAGAGCGCAGCGCCCGATGCAGGAGTTGTAATCTTCTTCGGCGACGCGCCGAACTATCCGCAGAACTTCTACTACGATGACGTGATGCTGTGGATCGATGATCCCCCGGCTCCGCCGACGATGGCATGGGTAGAGCTTCCGCCCCCCGGGGAGATGTGGGCGAACTACACCACAGACCTGGACATATTCGACCATGGGACGGTGACAGGCACGGAGGCGAACACACATGGTGCAGGCACGGAGGACATACAAGAGGTCTCAACTGGTGTGTGGCAGATCATCTTCTCTGAGACGTTCTCCGGCACGACAGATGCTAACTGGCTCGGCGACGACGGTGGCGAGACAGCCCCGTCCGACGAGTGGTGGTTCGTTGCTGAGGACCCCGCAGACACTGCAGATATAATGGTGGGCGTCTACAACACGCCACCGAGCACGAACGACATCGAGTTCACAGACTGCGACCAGCTCTGGACTGGTCAGTATGCTGAGGCTAGGTACAACGGAGCGAACAACTGGTTCGCCCTCACATCCTACACCGCTGGATACATCAACTTCTCCATGACTGGCGGCGGAATGGACGCTAACGAGGGCTGGCGCCTCGAAGTGACAACGAACGGTGGCGGGTCATGGACTACAGTCATCGAGGAGCTTGCGGCGGCAGCGAACCATGGCTGGCAGACCTACAGCTATGCACTGACAGCAGCAGATTTAGCATCCACCCAGTTCAGCTTCAGGGTGAATGTTGCCTGCAACCTTGCCAACAGCGAATATGCTGATTTCGACGACTTTACAGTCAATGTTTACGGCACGGCGAACTCGCTAGAGCACAGATGGAGGACGCAGCCCATCCTGGGGCTTGCGAGCAGCCTCACGCTGTATGTTACAGCGAGGACTAACACAGGGAGCGATGACTCCTTCACCATAGGCTATGCGCAATCTGCCGGCGGACCATACACCCCGACAGGGATCACGGTGAACTCTGATATCATGAACACATACTCTGCAGCGCTGCCGACCACACTGTCTGGACAGCTCTACCTGAACGTTGTGGACAGCAACGCATCGGACACAGCATCATTGGACACAGTGTATGTGGACGAGATTCGCATAGAATACTACACCGCAGGACCTGTCTGGACCAACTACACCACTGCGGCGGACAATCCTGACCATGGGACGGTGACGGGCACGGAGGCGAACACCCATGGTGCAGGGGTGCAGACAGTGCAGGAGGTATGGGTACTGGGCTCTACCACCACGCTCTTCAGCGATGATGTCGAGGGCGGGGACCTTGGATACACCACAGGACAGGACGCAGGGGCATCGAACTGGGCAATACGGACCCTGAGTGCGAACAGCGGTGTGAACTCCTGGGACTTCGGCAACGGCAACTACGCCGATCCCGCAGCGGGCGGGCTGAGCTGGCTCATAAGCCCGCAGATCAACATCCCGGCAGGGGAGGCATCAGCGCAACTAACGTTCTTCCACTGGAGGGACTTCGAGGACGACGTGGATCTCTGGGACGGCGGGAACGTGAAGATATCCACATCCGGCACAGGAGGTCCATGGACACAGCTCAGCGGCGCACCTGCGTACGATGGTCCAGCCCAGGCCGGCTACGACAACCCCCTGGCAGGTCAGCAGGTATGGGGACACAGTACCGTTGGCTGGGTGCAGGTGACCATAGACCTCACCGCATACATCGGGCAGTCGATCTGGATACGATGGGACGCAGGCGTTGACAACTACGCCACTGCTGATGCAGGCTGGCGGATCGACGATATCGTGGTGACATCCACATCCCTGGACAGATACTCCTTGGAGCACAGATGGACGACGCAGGCCCTGCCCGCGGGAGCGGAGTGGCTGCGGCTCTACGTTACAGGGAACTACAACACAGGGTCGAACGACAGCTTCCCGATCGGGTACTCGACTGTGCTGGGAGGACCATACACTTATGTGATCACGATCAACTCAGATGTGAGTACAGAGTACACAGCGACGCTGCCGCTCAGCCTGGCAACGGGCGCTCCGATATACCTGAACGTGGTGGACTCGAACGGCGCTGACGCCACAGGTCAGGACACTGTGACCATAGACGAGATCAGGATCGAGTGGCGCACTGGCACAGACGCTATCGTGCACTGGACATTATCAGCGGATGACGGTGCTGGGGCGAACGATGTCGCAGGCTACGAGATTTACTACTCCGACCAGGAGCTGGGCGGAGGGCTGTTCGCACCGCACAACCTGCTGGGAACTGTCGGTGCAGGCACATCCCAGTACAGACACATCGGCGAAGCGGTTGACCTTGTGTGGAACAACTGGTACTACGTCTATGCCTTCGATAACTACCGAACCCTCAGCACAAGACCGACGGGCAACTGCACCAAGTTCAATCTACCGCCCGCAACGAGCAACGTGATGGCGAACGGCGTGGGCTGGCCAGGGATCGTTATATCTCCGGGCACTCCCACTGTTGCTCTCGCCGCTGACCTCTACGACGACACCTCGACCTGGGAGGACATTCCCAAGCTGGACGGTGCGGAGTGGTACGACACCACTGACCCAGGCGAGGGGCTCGGCAACGCTATGACAGGCGGTCCATGGGACTCTGTGAACGAGCATGTGACTGCAACGATCGACACCTCGACATGGGCTGCGGGCTCGAGCCACCTCATCTGCGTGCGCGGGCACGAAGCCGGACCTGGGAACACGGGCACGGGCTGGGGTGCCATCCAGAGCGTCTGGATCAACGTCAGCGCATGGGAATCGTTCATGATCAACGTCAGCAGTGCATCCGACGGCTGGATAATGATCTCCACGCCATTAGTTCCGAGCGATACGTCGCTGCCCACTGCGCTCACCGACCTCGACGGCAACACCACATGGGACAGGGTGCTGTGGTACGACGCTACCGCGCCCACGGGCGCCAAGTGGAAGCAGTACTACACTGCATGGAACTCCAGCCTCAACGACCTCACGAACGTGGATCACACGATGGGCGTCTGGATACACATCGTGAACCCAGGCGATGGGTTCATCAGGGTACAAGGCACGGACCCGCCGAGCACCAACATCAGCCTCTACGCAGGCTGGAACCTGATCGGATACCCGGCAACGAACGACAGCACCTACAACGTGAGCGCCCTGAAGGCTGCTACGGGTGCCATATACGTCGAAGGGTTCAGCGGTGCAGCAACATACAAGACAGTGGTGCTGGCAGACACTTACATCCTCAAGAAGGGCGAGGCATACTGGGTCTATGTGCCTGCAGATACCATCTGGACAGTGAACTGGTAAAAACTCCTATACACCCACAGTAAAAAGGGGGCGCAAGCCCCCATTTCCCTTAATTTTGTTCTGGGTGTTTTTTCATAGGAGAAATTTCGCATCCCGCGGCACAATTATTATATAAACGGCAGAGGATTACACTCCTGCGATGATAGACCCCATGGCTCTGACGATAGTAGCCACTCTGATCACGATAGTCTCCCTGGTTGCGACGATCTGGGCGACCAATCGCAGCACACAGAGGATCGTAAGGGAGCTCCATGAGGAGACTGGAAGGGTCATTCGAGAGCAGCACGAAGATACTAAGAGGTTACTGGATGAGCAGCACCAGGACACCAAGCGCATCATCGGCGAACTGCGGGCACTTTCTGAGAGGCAGCATGCAGATACGATGAAGGTCCTCGACAAGATCGTAGCACTGCAGACAGAGCAGCACCAGATGCAAATAAAGCAGAACGAAACCCTGAACAGGCTAAGCGAGATGGCTGTCAAGCAGAACGAAATGCTGAGCAAGCAGAACGAAACGCTGAACAAGCAGAATGAAATGCTGAGCAAACTGACGGAGATAGCAGAGGACACACGAACGATGCTAGGGAAGATGGTGACCATAGAGATAATGAACGCCAGGATCCATGATTTCGAGGTGGTATGCGATGTACCGATGGAGGAAGTGGGGGGATACAGAACGAGATACAAGAAGGTCTTTTACGACGAGAAGACGAGAGTGCTCGTCTACAAGAACACCCTAGAGGATGCGAGGCGCTCACCAGAGGTGTCGTAGGGTATTCTGGGTTTGGTTAGTTCCAGGCAGCACACATCCCTGCCCCCTCTTCCCCTTAATTCCTACGTTCGATAGATTCTAAAGCAGCCTGAGAGATGGACAGCGGTTGGCTGGGCAGTACGGGGAGCTCAGTAACTGCGCGCTGCATACAGATACGTCTTTGCATCTGTGCCGCAGACAGCGCACGTCCCCTCAGCGCGCTCGCACTCAGGCAGCGTGCCCAGGATGTTGAATCCCGAGCGCTCCTCAGCCTCCCTCCCGCACTCGTCGCGCATGCACCATTTGAACCTGAGTACACCCTGCGGCACAGCATCTAGAGATTCTATCTCAAATATCCCTGCCCTGAGCTTGGTCTCTGCCTCGCTCAGCAGTCCGGAGGCGACCGCGCTCAGCAGATGCCGAACCTGCTGCACCACCCCAGCCCTATCTACCGTGACCTTCTCCCCGGTGTCGCGCCTGACCAGCACCACTGTGCCCTTCTTCAAGTCCTTCGGACCCACTTCAGCCCTCAGCGGCACACCTTTGGATTCCCAGTCATAGAACTTGTTCCCGGGGCGCAGGTCTCGAAGATCCAGATGGGCGCGCAGCCCTGCTGCCTTCAGCTCCTCAAGCAGTGCAGTGCATGATTCATTCACCCTCTCCTGCGCTCCCTTCGCGGGGATCGGCACGATCACCACCTGCACGGGTGCGATGGACGGCGGCAGCCTGAGCCCTTTCCCGTCCCCATGCACGCCGATCAGCGCTCCTAGGATGCGCTCGCTCATGCCGTATGTGGTCTGGTGCACGAATCTGTGCCCTCCGTCCTCCCCTTCGTACTTGATGTCGAACGCCCTAGCAAAGTTCTCCATGTACTGGTGCACGGATGCGAGCTGCAGCGTGCGCCCCGTGGGCATCAGCACGTCGAAGCTGATGGTGTAATGCGCGCCTGCGAACTTGTCCCAGTCCGGGCGCTTGGTCGTGAGGTATGGGAGCGACAGGTCGTTGGCGATGCGCTTCCATATCTCCAGGTCCTCCTGTATCTGGGCTTCTGCGTCCTCGAAGCTGGCATGGCAGGTATGCGCCTCGAAGAAGTGTATCTCGCGCACGCGGATGAACGAGCGTGTCATCTTCGTCTCGTAGCGAAAGGTATTCACGATCTGGAAGACCTTGAGCGGCAGGTCTGCATGCGACCTTATCCAGAGCTTGAAGAGCGGGTACATCGCAGCCTCGGACGTGGGGCGCAGGAGGAGCGGGATCGCCAGGGGATTATCACCCGCCCTGGTGACCCAGTAGACCTCGCTGCTGAACCCCTTGATGTGCTGCGCCTCCTTCTCGAACTCCGTGGCTGGGATCAGCATGGGGAACATCACCTCCTCGTGCCCCGTGGCGTCCATCTCCCTGCGGATGAGCGCATCCACCCCTGTCATGATCCTCCAGCCATAGGGGGTCCAGACGTTCATCCCCTTCACGGGATAGCGCTTGTCGCACAGCGCTGCCTTCTCTATCACCGCGTTGTACCATTCGCTGAATGCATCTTCTGAGAGCATCGATAGCCGAACGCTGTTATATATAAAACCTTTACTTAGTGCGCCGTCCCCGACCCCCTGTCCTATTGGTGTGGGTCTTTGGCTTGGTGAGATAAGTCGGGTGTATGTTTCCTCACCTGCGCCCCCGACCCCCCGTGCGATTGGTGTGGGTCTTGGTGCTCGGAAGGATGGGAGATTGCCTCTACATTCCTGCGCCTGTGTCGCCAGTACAGCACAGCGAGGAGGACAGGGATGAGGAGGATTGCGATGATCCACAGGTATGAAGGCTGCGGAGGAGGAGGGGCAAGGGCGATCTCATATTCCCCCTGGCGCACAGTGTTCGCACCATCGGAGGCTGCCACCCTGAAGCGCAGGCGCGCAGCATCCTTGGGCGTGAGGATCGTGGCTCTGTAGCCACCTATCCCTGTGGAGCGGTTGCCTGATACCTGCACGGATGTAAGGTTGATCCATGCCTGGTCAAAGGAGTACTCCACCCAGACCGCAGCGATGCGCACGGTGTCCCATGCCTCGATCACGATCTGCACTGTGCTGCCTGCCTCAGCCTCTGTGGGGTATGAAACATTCACTAGTGGGAAGGTGCTATCGTGCACAGAGATCATTGTGAAGTTTGAGACCATGTGCTCAGGGTCTGAAACCTCAATCAGCTGTTGGGGGACGGTGTAGAGCACAGCCCCGCGCTCGAAGAGCTTCAAGCCCTTATCCGATGGCTGGAAGGTGTAAGAGGTTGGAAGCACTGCAGGATACGGGTCTGTGGATGTGAGACCCACCGTGCCTTGATAGTCTGTCACGCGGTTGCTGTAGGGGTCGAGCGCGCTCATACCGAATGTGAAGGGCGCTCCTGCCTCGACCGCAGCAGGCGCTGCTATGCACAGGGCAGAAGGAGGGGCGTGCACCACGCTCAGGGTTGCGTTGGTGGAGATCGCCCCAGCACTCGCTGCAAGCGTCCTGAGCCCGGCAGTGCAGAGCACAAGGTTGAATGCGTGCATCCCCTGGTCTGCGGGTGTGAAGGTATGGCTCACATTATCGAAGAGCGCGTCGTCCGCCTCGATCCTCAGCGTGCCGTTGAAGTCCCAGAGCCTGTTACCGAAGGGGTCATAGAGGGACACGGTGGCATTGAACCCTGTCCCGGCAATCGTCGAGTTCGGCAGGTTCAGCCTGATCGCAGAGAGGGATGAGGGATAGACCCTCACGCTCGCAGCACCAGAGGCAACATCTGTGCCGTTCGATGCCAGGAGGATATGGGGGATAGGCGAGGCTGTGCGGTCTGTGTATCTGAGCACAGTGCTCCACTGCCCTGAGGATATCACCACTGCGTTTATTGGGGTACCATTCAAAGAGAGGAATGTGCCCGTGGGAGAAGTGGTGCCGAGGGTGACGATGGTCTCATTAGATGCAGGCGCTACGTTACCGTAAGGATCGAGGAGCGATAGGTTCAGTGCGATCGTTCCCCCTGCTCTCATCTCCTGCGCTGCAGGCGAGAGCACCCAGCGATGCGCGCTGCTGGCATTGAGTACCCAGACCTCTGCTGTTCCGTTGCCCACAACAGGGTCAGTGGGCTGGGCGGTGAGCGTGTGCGGGCTGCCCTGCACATCAGTGTCGCTGTAGAGCACGGTGGCTGAGGATGCGCTGGGCTCCATGTGCAGCGAGGAAGGATCGAACGTGCCTTGAGCAGAGGTGGTGGAGAGGAGGATATCCAGTTCATACGGGTATGTGGCAGCATTCCCGTATGAATCCACAGGATATATGGTGAAGGAGTGCTGCACCCCAGCCAGTATTGAGATATTCGAGGGAAGCCATGCCATCCGCACTGCAGGGGCTGGTGCCACCTCTATAGTGACAGAAGAGGATATGCCTGTCCCGGGGTCACTGACCTCGATCCTCTGGGATGGTGTGGTGTAGAGCCTCAACCCTGAGAATATCCTCGCGCCTGCATCCTCGAGCACGAAGGTGTATGGTGCTGGGAGCTCAGCAGGATGCGTATCTGTGCTGGAAAACTCTATCCTTCCCGTGTAATCGAGCACTGTGTTCCCGCATGCGTCCACAGCTCTCACACCGATCTGGAAATCCTCCCCTGCCCGGGTGAGGAAGGGGGCATCCAGCGCGAAGGAATAAAGGGGTCCGTGCACGATCTCCACCTCATAGATCTGGGTGGATGCATCGTTGTTAGACAGGTCATGGGCTTCGATCCAGTACGTCAGCGTGCCTGTGCTCCCCTGAATCGGTATGCTGGTGCTCCAGGTGCCGTTGGTCCTGTCACCATCATCGAGGACCATCTCCATCACCTCAATACTCGTCCCTGCAACGCCCACGTAGTTCAGGGTCACGGTCTCCGTGCGCATGTCGTCCTCCACTGTGCAAGAGATCCTTATGGGTTCGGCGGCAATCCCCATACTTATCGGTGTGTGGTATATCGCTGGTGGAGTGTGATCTGCGATGGTCACGTTGATGTAGCTGATTGCCTGGGATGCGCTCACCACCCCTGTGCTGCTGCCGCTGAGCGAGCCCAAGGATGCAGTGACAATCAACCTGTCGCCGTCGAGATAGCCATTAGGGAAACTAGAAAGTTCCACCACATACAGCCCTGCCTTGTCGGAGCGCGTTGTGCTGTATCCCCCGCTATCAAGGTTCGTGACGTTCACCTCTGCACCGGGGATCGGCACACCGTTGTCATCTGCGATCATGCCAGCCACCGTATAGGGGGATTGGGCAGCGTGCTGATGCGCAATAATTATGAGGAGCGCGATGCAGACAAGTGAAGCTACAGTCCTGCGCAGTTCCATAACTTACCGACTTCTCCTCCTTGCCTTTCTGCCCTTGCCCTCATGCCCCATTGTTTGCTTTCTATCCTGACCCTGCCTCTTGCGCCTGAGGAGCAGCGCAGCAACCAAAAGCGCAGCGATGATCACCATAGCCAGCAGGAGGTATATCCATGTGCTCTGCGATACACCCTTGGTCGTTGCGGAGACCTGGTTCGAGAGAGCATGAGCGCCAGCGGCGTCCACCACCGCCATGCGCAGGTAGTACCTCGTGCCAGGCTCAAGATTCGCCACCCTGGCGAAGTTGAGGGTGATATCATTCGATTTCCATACCGCGCTGCCCAATGCATCTTCATCTTTCGAGATGTAGAGAATATACATCCCGAAATCCTTATCCTCGGACTCGTTCCAGCGCACGTCCATGTATGTATCCTCAGCCACGGGGGGGTTGAGCCTCACAGGATTTGGTGGGGTGTTGGCTGCGCCCAGCTCGATCTCCACCCGCTCGGTGGGATCGTAGTTGAGGATCTCGACCTCTTCCAGTCCGAGCTTGCCGTCCTTCGCTGCTGTGATCACCACAGTATCGCCCACGATAATATCTCCCCCTGGGTCACCGACCGGTGGTGAGACCATGTACTCCCCTGCTGAATCTGTGGTGCCGCTCCAGCGCAGCCCGTTCCTGAAGTTCGTGATGTTCACCACTGCCCCTTCGACCCTAGCGCCATCCATGAGCACGGTCACGATGAACATCTTTGGAGGGGCACGGACGCATCCGCCGAGTGCTATGAGCAGGATGATGGTCGTGAGGAGGAGCGCGGCACCCTTCGCCCCTTTCAGACGTCCTGATCTTTCCAGCATCTTCACTTCCTCTTCCTGCGCCTCACAATCACGTACAGCACCAGCAGCGCGAGCACCGGCGCCAGGATTCCGCTGAACTCTGGTATCGCGTTGAGGGTGATGTCTATGCGGTCGTAGGGGAAGCTGTAAGGGTTCACTGTGCCGGGAGGCATCTCAGGGTTCTCAGAGTAATGCGTGATGTTCACCTCGCCGTATGCGAACCCGTACCAGAGCATGTCCGTGCCGAAGAGGATCAGCTCCTGTCCTGTCTGGTATCCCGCGTTCATCTCCGCAAGGTTCACCGAGTACGTGCCGTTGATATCCGCCACTGTGAGGGCAGAGTCCTTCGTGTCGTTGTTCAGCACGATGACGAAGGCGTTGCCCACCTCATCCCCCTCGTTGGAATACACTGTGCCCCAGACGATATACGGCGGCAGGAGGACGATGATGTCGTTCCAGCCCGTGGCGTTCCACAGCCCCTGTGTGTCGTTCACCCACACGAAGTAGCTGACGATCCCCTTCCAGGTCTGGGGTGGGATGGTGTACTCGTAAGTGCCTATGCGGGTGCTGATGTTGCCTGCTGTCTGCACCATGATGCCGGAGTACCAGTTCCCCTCGATGTCCACGTAGTATATGAGCACGGTATCCACTGCTATGTCGTCCCATACATCCGCGAAGACAGAGATGTTGAACCCTGCGTACACCGGAGATTCTGCAGTGGTCTGAACCTGAGGCGGCTGCATCGCAGCCAGGACCCATGTGAAAGCTCTGGCGATCGAGTATCCGAGATAGCAGCCGCTCAGCGCTGTGTACTCCAGCTCGACCACGTTCTCCAGCGTGCCGTATGCTTCTGGGCTGATGAGCACGCTCACCAAGAACATGTACCGCCGCCCAGGCTGCACATTCGTGAAGTTGAAGCATACCCTATCACCACTGATCCATCTGCTCACGAAGTTAGCACCAACCACAGACGAAGCAGTATCGTTCAGATACGTGACCCAGGAGGGCAGCGTGTCGTTGATCCATACATACCCTGCAGCGCCACTGCCGCTGTTGTTGAAGTATATCGTGTAGTTCAGGAAGCTGCCAGGGGCGGCAGCAGCTAGATCCACCCCCTTCTCCACAGTGATTATCGCCCGCCTCAACATCACGATGGCGCTATCGCGCTCCTCAGGGAACTTGTACAGGTTCCTGGCGGTGTATGCGCACGTGACCTCGTTATCTGCCGGGGACTTGTCCTCCATGTTTGGATCCACAGTGAAGTTGATGACAAAGGCGTGCATCCCTGTGGACACGTTGGCAAAGAGCCATGAGATGCGCCCGCTGGTCATATTCCATGATATCAGCTCTGCGCCCATTGTGGCGTTGGAATCGTTGAGGTACATGAGATATGTGGGGATCGTCTCGTTCAGCCAGAGATACCTGGCGATGTCAGAGCCCGTGTTGCTAATCGTGATCGTGTATGCAAGGATGTCCCCGGGTCCTGCGGTCTCCGCGCTCGGAACCTTGCTGAGCACGATGATCGGCTTGACCACCAGCGTTTCAGCGCTGTCCTCTGTTGGAGGGTATGTGACATAGGGTGTGCCATATGTGCACGTGGCATTGTTCACCAGGATGGTGTTATCAGGTGTCTCTGGATCTATCCGCACAGTGATCGTGATGTTGTGCTCCCCCGGCGCCAGGGTGCCGATGTTCCATCTGAGCGTCCTGCCAAAGGTCTCGTTCGGCAGCACAGAGGCAGAGAGATACGTGACCCATTCCGGCAGCACGTCCTCGATCACCACGTTCACAGCATTCCCGTTCCCTGTGTTGTTGAAGCACAGGGTGTAGAGCAGTGTGTCCCCGGGGTTTGCTCTATCCATGCTCACGATCTTTACCATCGTTATCTCAGGCGCGATCACGAGCACCTCTGCCCAGTCCACGGTTTCCTCGAACCTCAAGTAGTTCGAGCGCCTGGGACCTGTGTAGTTGAGGTATGCGGTATCGTTGAGCACAGTGCCGTAGGGCACGGTCTCCAGCACCCTGGCGGTGAAGGTCAGGTAGTTGATCGTGCCTGGCGCTACATTCCTGAATACCCAGCCCAGGCGCTGCCCCTCGACGAGCACAGGGGGCGTGCTGCCTGCCGAGGGTTCGTATATCATGCCCGCGGGCAATGTATCGTTGATCCATATGCGGTAGGCATCGCCCAATCCTGTGTTGTTGAAGTATATGCAGAAGGTCACGAGCTCTCCTGGATATGCGGTGGGCTGGAGCGCGATCTTGCTCACCTGGATCACAGGGCGGATCACCAGGGTGGAGACTTCGTCTGAGGGAGACAATGCCGTGACACCGTTCGGATAGGTGTAGTTGCACAGCACGGAGTTGGTGAGCGTGAGCCCGTTAGCTGCATCGCTCCGCACCCTGACATATATGAATATCTCCCATGTCTGACCAGCACCTAGGTTGTATATCGTCCATGTATAATTGTTGCCTGAGATCGAGGGAGACCCCTGCGTGCTGGTGATGTAGATCACCTCTGCAGGGAGCGTATCGATCACCCTAACAACAGGGGACACGACAGAGCCTGTGTTCTCGACCCTGATCCTGTACCTCATGAGCTCGTTCGGATACGCATCGTTGTCCTTCACCCATGAGCCGGAGTTCAATGTTCTTTCTACCCATTTCTCGACCTCAACCACTGGGAAACGCACGTAGGAGAGAGCGCTGTCGCTGTCCCACCACTTCACGTTCGTGGGGACCATGTACTCCACTGTTGCGAGGTTGTAGAGGGGCAACCCATCGATGATGCTGGGATCGCTGGTATCGTTCACCAGCACGGTGATCGAGAAGAAGTGCATCCCGTAGCTTAGGCTCTCGAAGTAGATGGAGATGGTAAGCCCAGACACTGTCCTACTGCGGAACCCTCCGATGCCCTCTGCTGTGTCCCACAGGTACGTGACTCCAGAGGGCAGCGTGTCGTTGAGCCATAGATACGGGGCAGGAGCTCCAGTGTTGTTGATCCAGATGTAGTATGTGAGTACATCCTCAGGGGACACGATGTACTGGCTCACAGACTTGCCAACGTCTATGATGGGACGGATGACAGTGGTGTATGCCCATGCCTTGGTCTCCGGGTATTTGAGCACCACGCTGTAGTTGCAGTATACCGCGTTCACGAGGTACGCGCCGTGCGGAGCGTTGCTGTTTATCCTCACAGTAATCGTGAAGGAGTGGGGACCCTGGCTCACGTTCGTGAAGTTGAAGTACAGCCGATTGCCGATGATCAAGGAGCTGGCGCTGCCCACACCCAACACACTTGCACTGGTGTCGCTGATGTACGTGACCCAGGAGGGTAGCGTGTCGTTGATCCAGACATAGGATGCATTGCCCGATCCCATGTTGTCGAAGCATATCGTATAGACCAGGGTCGCATTGGGATACGCCGTTTCCATGCTGACTGTCTTCACCACAGTGATATCGGGCGCCAGCACCCAGACCTTTGCATAGTCATACCTCTGCGGAAGTGGGTTGCCGTTGGCGTCCGTGCTGTTCATGAACGCCCAGTTCTCCAGCTCTCCAGGTGGCGCAGTGCCGGATATCCGCACCGTGATGTCGAAGAAATATATATCAGGTTGCAAATTGCGGAACTCCACGCGCAGCACGCCGCCGCTGAAACTGGAGCTGAAGTATCCAGACACACTGCTTGCAGTGTTGCCCACGTATGTGACCCAGGAGGGCAGCGTGTCGTTGATCCAGACATAGGCTGCGATGCCAGAGCCCGCATTCTCGAAGATGATCGTGAAGTTCACATATTCCCCTGCATACACTACAGTGGGAGCGGCTGTCTTGTGCAATATCATGATTGGGGCAGTGACGATCACATCGGCGCTGTCGCTGCTGGGCGCGAGCGTGTTGTCATTCGCATCCGTGCAGTTCAGCCATGCCCAGTTAGTGAGCACGCTGCCGTCGCTCAGCCCCACTCCCACGCGCGCGGTGATCGTGAAGCTGTGTACCCCTGTGTCCACGCCTGTGAAGTTGAACCACAGGTATTGACCGCTCGTGCCGTTGCTCGCAAGGTATGGAGCAGCCGTCGGGGACGCGCCAGAGGTATCTGACACGTAAGAAAGCCCCGACGGCAGAGTGTCGTTTATCCAGACATATGATGCGGTGCCAGAGCCTGTGTTGTTGAACCATATTGTGAATGTGACAAGATCCCCCGGATCGGCGTACTGGGCGCTCGGCGTCTTCTCCACCATGATGATCGGCGCAGTGACGATAGTGGTGGCGTTGTCTTTCGAAGGCAGCATCGGCACCCCGGTGGCATTGGTGAAGTTCAGGAACGCCCAGTTCTCCAGTATCATACCATTGAACAGCCCGGCACTCACCGTTGCGTTGAGCAGGAAGCTGTGAGCGCCCTGGCTCACGTTCGTGAAGTTGAACCACAGGTACTGACCGCTGACTGCGGTTGGACCTATGAAGGTTGCATTAGTCACGAGCCAGGCAGTATCATTCAAATATGTTACACCTGCGGGAAGGGTATCTGTGATATTCACCCAGCGCGCGTTCTCAGTCCCTGTCACATTAAAGTATATGGTGTACTGTATAATGTCCCCAGGGTCTGCTGTGGCGTTGGCGGTAACTTTCACCACAACCATCGAAACATTGGTCACTATCGTGGTGGCGTTCGCCTGCGACATCGGCAACTGTATCGTGCCGTCGAAGTTCGTGTAGTTCAGGAACGCAGTGTTGTTCAGCCACGTGCCCTGTGCAAGACTAGAGTTCACAGTCACATTGATCCAGAACCAGTATGTGCCCGGCGCCACGTTCGTGAAGTTGAAGTAGAGGTACTGCCCGCTCCATTCGAATGTGCCGCCAATATCCGAAGCGTTGTTCGCGGAATGATTGACGCCCGATGGCAGTATGTCCGTGATATTCACCCAGCCGGCATCCGCGGATCCAGTGTTGTTGAACCATATTGTGTAGTTGAGCCAGTCAGGAGACCAGCAGAACATCTTGTTCACAGCCTTCTCCACCACGATGTTGGGCAGGTTGAGCACTGTGGTATTCGCCCAACCAGCGCTCCATGGATAGAGATTGAGGTTCAGGTCTGTGTAGTTCAGCGAGGCGTAGTTAGTGAGGACTGTGCCGTTCGCCAACGCCGTATCTGTAGTGACAGTGATCGTGAAGGAGTGCGCGCCTGGCAGCACGTTCGTGAACGTCCAGTTCCAATAGCCTGTCCATGTCCCACCCGCAGTAGCGTTGGTATCGCTTATCCATGTGACGCCTGCCGGCAGCGTGTCGTTGATCCACACATATGAGGCAGTGCCGTTCCCTGTGTTGTTGAAGTATATCGTGTAGACCAGCGTTGCGCCCGCGTACACCACTGACTGGTCAACTGTCTTTTCCACTGTGATCTGAGGCATCCTCACCTCTGTGGTCGCGCTGTCGCTTGACCCTACCTTCAGGTTCCCGTGCGCATCTGTGTAGTCCAGGAATGCCCAGTTGGTCAGGGGCTGTCCATCAATGAGACCTGCGCTGTTCACCCTCACAGTGATGTTGAAGAAGTGCACGCCCGGCTGCACATCCGTGAAGTTGAAGTAGAGGGTCAGCCCGCTAGTCCAACTACCGGCGAACACCGCGCCCGAGACGCCCGCTGCATCGTGTGATATGAATGTAACACCTGCTGGCAGCGTGTCGTTGATCCACACGTAGGCAGCGTTCTCGGAGCCCAGGTTGGTGAACCGTATCGTGTAGTTCAGGAAGTCCCCTGGCGTAGCCCAGCCCATATCCACGTCCTTCACCACGGTGATGTTCACCCCAGTCGCAGTCATGCTGATGTTCTTCCATGATTGCTCCAGGGTAACGTTGGTCTGCCAGCTCCAGGTGGTGTAATTAAGGGTGACGTTGTTCCACATGACAGCGCCCTCTGGCACTGTTGCATTGATCCTCACGTTGATGATGAACGAGTGCGGACCAGGCTGCACATCCGTGAAGTTGAAGTAGAGGGTCAGCCCGCTGGTCCAATTACCGGCGAACACCGCGCCCGAGACGTTCGCTGCATCGTGTGATATGAATGTAACACCTGCTGGCAGCGTGTCGTTGATCCACACGTACGCAGCAGGGGAAGGTGCAAAGTTGTGGAAGAATATCCAGAACTGCACCACCTCTCCTGGTCCAACGGGATTCGGTCCTGTCTTATTCACCACGATCCATGGACGGATGATGCGCGTCGTCGCGCTCGCCTCAGAGTGCTCGATCGTTGCATACGGGGTGGCGACATCGCAGGCAGCGATGTTCTCCACAGTCCTGTCCAATATCGTGGTGTAGTTGACCCTCACACTAATATTGAACCAGTGCGTCCCCTGTGCAACATCTGTAAATGTGAAATACAGCTTCTGACCAACGATCACAACACCGACAAACACTGCACCTGTGACCTGCCAAGCAGTGTCGTTCACATAAGCCACGCCATCCGGTAAGGTGTCGTTGATCCACACCCAGGCGGCGCTCACCACATCTGTGTTGTTGAAGTATATCGTGTAGTTGAGGAAGTCGTACAGGGTGGCGGTCTCGAAGTCCACATCCTTCTCTATCGTGATCATCGGTCTGTATATCAGCGTGCTCGCTGTATCGCTCGTGCGGTCGTAGTGATAGCTGTTCGGCGCGATGTAGTCGCATGTGACTGTGTTGTTCGCCCATGTGCCGTTCTGCGCATCGTTGTTCACCCTAACACTCACTGTGAACCAGTGATCCCCTGGCATCACATTCGTGAAGTTGAACCAGAGATACCTGCCGCTGCGCCCCCAGGAGTCCAATGTGTGGGTGGCGTTGTTTGCCGCTGTATGACCCTGGAACACCACATCCAGGGGCAGCGTGTCGTTGATCCACACCCGCAGGGCAGGGCAGATCCCTGTGTTATTGAAGTATATCGTGTACGTGAGGACCTGCCCGGGCTGCGCCGTGCTCGCATCCACGACCTTGCTCACAGCTATCGCAGGCCCGAGGACGAGGGTGGACACCACGTTGCTCGTTTGATTCCCCTCCCCAGGATCAACGTTGTTCGGCGAGGTATAAGTCCAGTTCGCGCTGTTGTTGAGCCATGTGCCTATGGGCGCGCTCGTATTCACCATGACCGTGACCGTGAATGAGTGAGTACCTACAGCCACATTCGTGAAGTGCCAGGAGTGCCACTGCCCGATCCATACATGGTCCCCCACCCCCAGTCCCGAGGTGTCGCTCTGGTAGATGACATAGGACGGCAGGGTGTCGTTCACCCATAGATGACCCGCGGGTGCGTGCCCAGTGTTGTTGTACCAGATGGTGTATGTGATGATATCCCCATGATACGCAGTGGTGCGGTCCACCCCCTTCTCCACGGTGATGATGGGGCTTATCACCCGCACGGTGGCGCTGTCCCTCGGCTCGTCGGGTATCTTGTAGCCCCCCGGGGCTGTGTAGTTGCAGAACGCCCAGTTCGTGAGATTGGTGTTGTCCTGCACAGATGTGGCTACGAGCGCGTCCACCCAGAACGATATCCCCTGACCCGGCTGGATATCCCCGAATACGAAACTGACGAATGAGGGGGTGGGCGGCGCCCCATACCCAACGAACTGCAGTACCGCCGCTGCGCCATCCGCATAATATGTGAGCCCTGCCGGGAAGGTCTCGTTCACCCATA
Source organism: Thermoplasmatota archaeon (assembly GCA_040753455.1). Lineage (GTDB taxonomy): Archaea > Thermoplasmatota > Thermoplasmata > SG8-5 > JACRNV01 > JBFMEL01. The sequence goes on from JBFMEL010000020.1 coordinate 18,378, forward strand.
CCCTGCCTGTGGCATCCGTCCCAGTGTTGTTGACCCAGATGATGTACCTCGCTATGTCGCCAGGATAGACCTCGTAGATCACAGGTGATTTGGATATCGTTAGGATAGGCGTGGCTACAGTGCAGTTCGCCCAGTCGTATGAGCCTATCATCTCATAGCCCAGATCATCGGTGTGATTGAGGTTCACGAAGTTGCTCAGTTCCTGCCCTGGGACAACCATGGAGGAATTCACCCACACCATGATCCTGAACCAGTGGATGCCGGGCAGCACGTCCGTGAAGTTGAAGTACAGGTTCTGACCGCTGATTCCCGTAGGAGCACTGAAGTTCGCATTTGCCACCTGCCAGGCAGTATCGTTCACATACTCCACACCCACAGGCAGCGTGTCATTGATCCAGGCATAGAGTATGGGATACGCTGCTGTGTTGTTGAAATAAATTGTGTAGTTGTAGAACTGCCCCGCGCGCACGACCGCGTCGCTCACGCTCTTCACCACCGCCATCACTGTGACCAGCGTGACAGCATCGTCCTGCGAAGGAGGCATGAGATAACCGCTCTCTAGGGAATAGTTGAGGAACGCCCAGTTCTGCAGCAGCGAGCCATTGGACACGGAGGGCAGCACATAGCACAGCACCTGGAAGGAATGCGCACCTATCTGCACGTTGGTGAAATTGAAGTACAGGTTCGAGCCGCTACTCCCTGTGGGCGGCAGGAACGTGGCATCCACCACGCTGGCGGCGGTGTCACTCCAGTACAGCACCCCGGACGGCAAGGTGTCGTTGATCCATACACGCGCAGCAGGCCACCAGCCAGTGTTGTCGAAGGTGATGGTGTATGTGAGGTAATCCCCCGGGCTGATAACGTTCCTGTTCACGCTCTTCTGCACCGTGATGTTCGGCAGGAGGACGATCACATCTGCGCTTGCACTCACCGCTGTGTAGTTCCAGTCGTATGTGGTGTAATCCAGATCCACAACATTGGTCAATATTGTGCCGTTTGCAATGCCTGGATCCACGCGCGCGGTGATCGTGAAACTGTATGTGTCTGGGGGCACGTCCGTGAAGTTGAAGTACAGGTATTGACCGCTCGTGCCGTTGCTCGCAAGGTATGGAGCAGCCGTCAGGGACGTGCCAGAGGTATCTGACACGTAAGAAAGCCCCGACGGCAGAGTGTCGTTTATCCAGATATATGATGCTGTGCCATAACCCGCGTTCGTAAAGGTGATCGTGAACGTCACCAGATCCCCTATGGACGCGTACTGAAGCGCTGGCGCCTTAGCCACAGTCACGTTCGGCATCACCAGGGTGATGTTCGCCCACGCGCGCTCCTCAGGATAGTCAAAGGTGCCTGTGGAGTAGTTGAGCCGCACCTCGTTGACCAGGATGTAATTGTCCTGCGTCATGTTCACCCGGACAGTGAGGCTGAAGAAGTGCACGCCAGGCTGCACGCTCGTGAAGTTGATCCAGAGATACTGCCCGCTCTGGGCCATTGCAACAAAGGTGTGCGTTGCGTTGGTTGCAGCGGTGTGGCTCACGTATTCTACGCCTGCGGGAAGGATATCCATCACAGTGACCCATGTGGCATTCGTCTCTCCGCTGTTGTTGAACCAGATCGTGTACGCATACTGCTGTCCAGGATACACCGGATCGTCAGATGCAGATTTCTCAGGGACGATGCGCGCCTCCATGACCTTTGTCTCAGCCGTGTCCTGGGAGCCGGGCATCGCACCCCCCTGCTCGTTCGCCCATTCCAGACGCGCTGTGTTGTTCAGCCATGTGCCCGGCGGGGTGGTGGTGTTCACCTGCACCGTGATGTTGAACATATACAACCCCTGCGGCACGTTTATGAAAACGAAGTAGAGGGTGAGCCCGGACTGCGAGAAGCCAAGGAAGTAAGGTTGGGTAGAGGGGGAAGTGTTAGCATCGTGTCCTATGAACGTTACACCCGTTGGGAGCGTGTCGTTGATCCAGACGATGCTTGCGAGCGCGGATGCTGTGTTCTCGAACCTGATGGTGTAGTTTAGATAATCCCCTTGAACAGCCAAGGGCAGATCCACATCCTTCAATATCCCCATCGCCGAGACAAGGGTGTACGCCCAGTCCTCTGAGAATTCGAGTATGAAGCCGTTCTCAGCCGCGTAGTCCAGGTGCACGTAGTTCCAGAGCTCTGTACCTGGCGGTGTAAGAGGATCGATCCGCACCGTGATGACGAACGAATGCACCCCCTGCTGCACGTTCGTGAAGTTGAAGTATAAGTATTGACCGTTGATCCATTTGCTCGTGAAGTTCGCGCCCGATACAGTCCAGGCAGTATCGTTCACATAGCTTACGCCAAAGGGCAAGGTGTCGTTGATCCATACCATGAGGGCAGGGCTGGGTGAGGAGTTGTTGAAGTATATCGTGTAGTTCAGGAAGAAACCAGGCGCTGCCACAGGAAGGTCCACTTCCTTCTCAACTCTAATCTGCGGGCGGTTGATGTGCGTCGTTGCCGTGTCGCTGGACGGAGTGAAATACGTATCGAGGCCGATGTTGCTCGTGATGCTGTACTCCAGGGTCACAGTGTTCACAAGGTCCTCGCAGTGCGGTGTGGTGCTGTTCACCCTGACCGTGATGTTGAAGTAGTGTGTGCCGACAGGCACATTCGGAATGCTCCATCGGTACGTGTTCGGTCCGATGAGCACTGGTGCCACGCCTGAGGTATCGGTGATGTACTGCACCCATATGGGCAGATCATCGGTGATTATTACCCAGTCCGCGGGCGATGTGCCGGTGTTGTTGTACCAGATCGTATATGTCAGCAGATCGTTGGGATACGCCTCTGCCTTGTCCACGGTCTTCGCAACCTCGATGAACGGGCGCACGATGGCTGTTGTGGCATCGTCCCGCTCCTCCCAGCGGTATCCGTTGTCCACAGTGTAGTTCAGGAACGCCCAGTTCGTGAGGTTCTGCTGCACGTTGGTGTTCACCTGCACCTGGAACCAGAATGAGTATGTACCCGGTGCCACATCTGTGAAGTTGAAGTACAGGGTCTGCCCGCTGACCCATACCGTGCCCCCGATCAGGCTCACGCTAGTCAGCCCAGTGAACCCTAAGCCGGCAGGCAGCGTATCGTTGATCCACACGTATGGGGCAGTGTCGTTTCCGCTGTTCGTGAAGTTGACCCAGTACTTGAATTGATCACCGGGTTCAGCCTGCGCCGGCGCATCCTTCGTGATCGTGATAACGGGTCTGATCACCAGCGTTTGCACAGTGTCGTTCAGCTGCCATTCGTTCGAGTAGTTGTCCTGGTACGCGCACGTTACGTTGTTCTCCAGGATGGTGCCATCTGGTGTGCTCGGGGATATTTGTACCTGGATGACGATGTAGTGCTCGCCCACCGAGACATTCTCGAAGTGCCATCCATAATATGGGGTGAGCGGCGGGAAGGTCTCCAATCCTCCTTTTGTAATGTTAGGATCGAAGTAAGGTATGCCGATGATTGTTACCCATGGCGGCAGCGTGTCGTTGATCCATACATGTGCTGCCGGGACAGTGCCAGTATTGTTGAACCATATGATGTATGTCAGTATATCGTTAGGATTAGCCACGATGAGGCTCACGGTCTTCTCCAGGGTGAGCACGGGCGCGTCCACCATCACCGCAGCGGTGCTGTTCGAGCCAGGCATGAGATTGCCCACGTCGTCCGTGTAGTTCATGTAAACAGTGTTGTTCACCCAGGTGCCGGGCATGGCGCTCGCGTTCACCAGCACGGTGAGCACGAAGGAGTTGTAACTGTTCCCTGGAACGTTGAGGAACTCGTACCGAACGATGCCGGGCACAGATGTATTCCTTGTGAACGCATATCCCAGCCCAGCGGCAGTGTCGCTGACATAGACCGTGCTCGGGGGCAGTGTATCGTTGATCCATACGTAGGCTGCTGTGTAGTTCGCTGTGTTGTTGAAGTATATCGTGAAGTTGAGATATTCTCCAGGACCGATCGATTGCACTGCCGATACCTTCACCACCACCATGTCGCTCACTATGGTCTGTGCAGTGTCGTTCGCGCCTGGGAACTCGTAACCGTTCGTGGCTG